>UQXA01000029.1 GCA_900544865.1 uncultured Collinsella sp.
ATCTACACAAGGCTATTCGTCGGCAGCGTCAGATGTGTATAAGAGACAGTACTAATCCCCGCAGCGCACGCGAGCGGAAACAAACGCGAACGTCTGCCTGGGGAGTTAGCTCAGTTTGGTTAGAGCGCCGGCCTGTCACGTCGGAGGTCGCGGGTTCGAGCCCCGTACTTCCCGCCAACGCAATTAAAGCCACATCTTCGGACGTGGCTTTTTGCGTTTGATGCACTTTGTTTTGATAGAACGATCGCCCTGGTGCATCTTCGCCCAGAACCCCCGCGCCTTCGGGAACGCAAGTAAAATCTAATGAGTATATCTGTCTGAACAACAGCTTTGTTGCGCAACACCTGTTCTACGAGACAGGGGGTTAGGTTATACTAAATTGCACTGTGCGCCGCATCTGATGCATTTCGCTCCAAGCGCGGCACTCAGTGGATATCCGATTTACCATTTGGATGTCCTGGCGGTCATTTAGCGTCTCGACACAAGCTCGGCCCCGGAGCTCGTTCGAGCTGTTCGTATTCCTTGAAAGGGGAAAAATGGACATATCGAGGAAGACTGATTACGCCCTTCGTATGCTGGCGATGCTTGCCGAGGATCCGGAGTGCTTGCTTTCTGTTCGCACCGCTGCCGAAGAGGTCAATGTTCCGTATTCGTTTGCCCGCTCGATTCAGCACGGTTTGGTCCAGGCCGGTATTGTGGAGAGCCTGCGTGGCGTCCACGGTGGCATGCGTCTCAAGGTCAGTCCGGACGACGTCACTATCCGCCAGGTCGTCGAGGCCGTTCAGGGTCCTATGGTTATGAACGATTGCACCGCGCCCGATGGTGACTGTGCGCGCATGGGCGCGTGCTGCTATCATCCCCTGTGGGCCGGAGCCCAGGCGTTGATGCGCGACTACCTCGATTCCGTTTCGCTCGGCGACATCGTCGCTCACCGCCAGTTCCCAGCCGTCGATCCCAAGTTCGCCGACCGCGAAGCGTTTCCCGAGTACGCCACCTGCGCGTGCGCTTACCGGGAGGAATAACGCCGCATAAGGAGCATAGCCATGATTCAGGACCCCTTTCGTTCGATGATTCGTTCGGAAGGGGTTCTGCGTTATCGCGACCTTCCGTGGCGCCGTACACGCGACCCGTACATCATTTGGCTTTCTGAGGTCATGCTGCAGCAAACACAGGTGCCGCGTGTGGAGGCGCGCATGCCGGTGTGGCTCGATCGTTTTCCGACTGTGCAGGCGCTTGCCCAGGCCGCGCCTTCCGATGTTTTGGACGCTTGGCAGGGCATGGGCTACAACCGACGCGCTCTGGCGCTTCACGGGGCCGCTCAGCGCGTTGTAGAGGACTGGGACGGGGAGTTTCCGCGTGAGACGCGTGACTTGGTCGCTCTGCCTGGTATTGGCCCGGCAACGGCGCAGGGTATCCGTTCGTTTGCGTTTGATCTTCCGGGCGTGTATTTGGAGACCAATGTGCGCACGGTCTTTTTGCATCATTTCTTTCCCGATGTGCCGGCCGTTCCCGATCGCGAACTGGTGCCGCTGATCCAAGCTGCCTGTCCGGCGGTCCCCGGTGCGGCGGCGGACGAGATCGCGCCCTTTGCCGCGCCTCAAGACGATGCCGACACGCCGCGCGCGTGGTATTACGCATTGCTGGATTACGGCGCGTATCTTAAAAAGACACTGCCCAATCCGTCCAGGCGGTCGGCGGGCTATAGTCGTCAGTCCAAGTTTGAGGGCTCGCGCCGCCAAAAGCGCGCGCATATCGTGCGTATGTTGTTGGCAGCGCGCGATGGGCAGCCGGCGGGGATTACGCTTGCTGATGCCGTGGTGGGCGTTAACGAGATGGAAGCGGCAGCCGGTCGCGGGCCGGTCGAGTGCGACTTGATCGCGGGCATTCTAGCTGACCTGGAGCGCGAGGGCTTTTGCCGAGCCGAGGACGATCGTTGGTTGAGTGTGTAGCCCGCTCAAATCTGAAGAACGGGATTGTAAGGTTTAAATTCGCGGCTTGAGGGCATCCTAAAGACAAGGTCGCTCAAAGCCTATGGGCGGCACGTGTTGAAGGGAAGTACACCTATGGATTTTGAGAATTCCCAAACCAAGAAGAACCTCGAGACCGCTTTTGCCGGTGAGTCCCAGGCACACACCAAGTATCGCTACTACGCATCTAAGGCCAAGAAGGATGGCTACGTTCAGATTTCGAATATCTTTGCCGAGACGGCGGGCAACGAGTCCGAGCACGCCAAGCTGTGGTTTAAGTATCTGCACGACGGCGCCGTTCCGGGCACTCTGGACAACCTGCGCGACGCCGCCGCGGGCGAGAACTACGAGTGGACCACGATGTACGACGAGTTCGCCAAGACCGCCGAGGAGGAAGGCTTTGCCGAGATCGCCGAGAAGTTCCGTGGTGTCGCCGCCGTCGAGAAGGCCCACGAGGAGCGCTACAACAAACTCGTCGAGCGCATCGAGTCGGGCGAGGTGTTTGAGCGTGAGGGCGTGAAGGTATGGAAGTGCCTGAACTGCGGGCACCTGCACGTTGGTGCCGAGGCGCCTGAGGTGTGCCCGGTGTGCAACCACCCCAAGGCGTACTTTGAGGAGCAGGTGGTGAACTACTAGCGCTTGGCGCTGGCTGCTGCGGAGCGCAGGGCGGGGAAATACCTTTCCCTCTCGCTCACGGCTCCGCAGGGTCGCGCGAGGCAAAGGTATTTCCCCGCCCTGCGCCCCGGCGTTGGGTCGTTGCGTGCTCGCTACAGAAAAGCTGATATTAAAGTTTGTGTGCCGCCCCTTTTGGGGCGGCACGTTTTGTGTGGGGATTGGTTGGGACGGTACCGTTCTTGGGTGGGGTACACTAGGTAGCGTTGGCTATTCGTTTCCTCTTGTGAGGTGTTGGTTATGGGTAAGAAGTCTCGGGCTCGGGTTGCTGCGGCGGGGACTCGCAAGGATCCTGGTCGTCGGGTCCCTGAGGGCAAAAAGGCCGATCGTGCCGAGAAGGACAAGAAGGTCGGTGCACATGCTCATCCTGAGTGGGCGCCTCACCTCAATACGGCTAGCGAGGATCTGACTGCTAAGTTGTTTACTCTGGTCGAGGTTATCTTGGGCGTGGTGCCCGTGGTGGTCATTGGCTTGTTCTTGGCCTCGAAAGATGCCACGAGCGTGGATAAGCTCACCGATGTCTTTTCTCAGGACCCCTCGATGGTGGTTACGTTTATCTCTGCGTGCCTGCAGCCGTTTGTGGCGTACATGCTATACATGATTTATCGCAAATACTGCGAGGGCGATGCGGGCTTTGCCGCCGGAAACCTGATTGGGCTCTTGTGCTCCGAGATTTTGCTGCTCAATATTCCCGGCGTCATCGGCATGGGTATCTTGTTGTGGCGTGTTTGGCGCAACGTCGCTCCGCACTTTGAGAGCTGGCTGTTTGAGCGTCGCTTTGCGGGCGTACTGGCCGACATCGCCGGGTCGCTCGTGATTCTCGTCTTGGCATTTATGTGCACCACCGCCGCCCGAGGCCTTGCGGGAATGTAAAGCTGATAAGAAGTTTGCGTGCCGCCCCTATCGGGGCGGCACGTTTTTGTATGGGGTCCCGGTCTCCACAATTTTCGTCAAGCTTTTGGTTAGATTTTGGTTAGTTGGCGGGTTGGCGGAAGGGCGAAAGATCATTCGATAAAAAAGCTCAAAGAAAGTGCTGGTAGGGGAGTTGTTGAGGTTTTCGACAGCTTTTGTCAACAAGAAACTTTGCAGCTATTGCTACGGATTGCGTTGCCGTGGCATTGGCGGTGCGGGATGCTGGGCGTAAGCGTCGAATGCTCCGATTTTGGAGGCCAGCATGGATTTGTTTCTTGAGACTCCGCAGCAACAAGCTGAGCGCATGCTGCGTCAGCAGCAACGACTCATGGAGATGCAAATGCAGGGGGCGGCAGCCCAGCCCCCTGCGCAAAATGCCGCGCCTGCGGTTTCGCCTGCGAGCGAATCGGCACCAGAGGCCTATTCCGTACAGCAAGATTCATATGCGCAGGAGCTCGCGTTCGACAAGCGTCGTGCGCGTCGTCGCCGCGTGGGCCAGCGCCTGCGCACCTTGGCGATGATCGTGCTCATTCCGTTAGGACTCGCGGCGATTTTCTTGGTCTCGTATGCGCTCACCTGCATCCTCAACGGCGCCTCGCCCAGTGAAGTGCTCCAACATCTGTCAGCCCTCGGCCAGCGCCTAGGCGATGTCATAACAACAATCTGCACCGGCTGGGAGAGCTAGCGTTTTAGCGTCCGCGGCTCTAAGAGAAATTTGTCTGCAAGGCAGTGGGTGATCCGTGCGTGTGGCGGGGTAAGATTGATCGCGGTTTTGATTGATGACCGATTGAGTCTGTTGGGCGGAGTCTATGTCTGCTATTGATATCGTGCTTGTTGTGATCGCCTTGGTGGCGGTGGGGGTTGCTGTGGCTTGCGCCCTCCAACTCAAGAGCCTGCGTGCCGAGTTGCGGGAGCGTGGCGACAGTAGCGCGGAAACGCTGGCAGCACTCGAGCAGGCTAACAACGCGCTCGATGCCCTGAACGTCGCGCTGGCCGAAACCCGTCGCACGGCCAATGCAATCGCGCAGCAGCAGACGACCGATGCGGCCGTGGAGCAGCAACGTTACCTGACCATCGCGCGCGAGTTCTCGCAAGCCGGTGACCGGATGGATGACCTGCGCCGCGAGACCGCCCAACAGCTCGGCGCCAATCGCGAGGGCATCGAGCATCGCCTGGACAAGGTGCGCGAGACGGTCGATGCCCAGCTGGGTGCCATCCGCAAAAACAACAACGTGCAGCTCGATCAGATGCGCGCGACGGTGGACGAGAAGCTCTCTCGCACGCTCAACGATCGCCTGTCGGCATCGTTTAAGCAGGTGAGCGACCAGCTCGAAGCCGTCTACAAGGGCCTGGGCGATATGCAATCCATCGCCACCGGCGTGGGCGATCTTAAGCGCGTACTGGGCAATGTGAAGGCGCGTGGCATTTTGGGCGAGGTGCAGCTGGGTGCAATTCTGGCGGACATCCTTACACCCGACCAGTATCTGGAAAACGTCGCCACCAAGCCCGGCGCCTCGGAGCGCGTTGAGTTTGCCGTCAAGCTGCCGGTGGACGAGGGCGACCCCGTGCTGCTGCCGATTGACTCCAAGTTTCCGGGCGACGCGTACGAGCACCTGCTCGACGCGCAGGAGTCGGGCGATGCGGAGACCGTGGCGGCTGCGCGTAAGACGCTCGACACCATGGTCAAGCGCGAGGCCAAGGACATCTGCGAAAAGTACCTGAGCGTGCCGGCAACGACCAACTTTGGCATCATGTTCGTGCCGTTTGAAGGACTGTACGCCGAGGTCGTCAGCCGCCCCGGGCTTATCGAGACCCTGGGCCGCGACTATCACGTCAACGTTGCCGGCCCTAGCACCATGGCGGCCATTCTCAACAGCCTGCAGATGAGTTACCAAACGTTTAAGCTGCAAAAACGTACCGACGACGTGCTGCGCGTGCTCTCCGCTGTCAAGGCCGAGCTGCCGCGCTATCAAAAGGCGCTGCGCCGCGCCCAGCAGCAGATCGAGACCGCGGGCAAAACGGTCGAGGGCATCATTACCACGCGCACCAACGTCATGGAGCGCAAGCTCAAGGACATCGACGCGTTGGAAGACGCCGACCAAGCCGATGAGATCTTGGGACTCACGCCCGCGGGCCTTCCCACAGACCAAGAAGACGAGGACTAATTGCAACAAGACGGCGGGGCGCCTGCGCAAGCGCGGGGCGCGGGCGTTTTTCGCATCGTGCTTGCCTGAAGTGCACTTTAGTGTGCAACAATGGCGTTTCGCCCTATCAGACGCGAAAGGAAGCCCATGTCTCAGAGAAGCACCAGTCCGCTCAAACGCTCCACCGTGCGCCGCACGCTGCAGCGTTTTTGGGACGTTACGCGCACACAGCCGCTGATCGTCTTTCTCTCGGTATTCTCGTCGGCGGGCTATATCTTTTTGCTTACGTTTGCCAACACCTACGTGATGGCCCTTATCGTCGACCGCGTCCAGGCCGGTCCCGTGGCGGGTGACCAGGTGTTTGAGGTCTTCGGTCCTTACATTCTGGCGCTCGTGCTCGTTAACCTGGTAGGCCAGATCCTCTCCAAGCTGCAGGACTACACCGTCTACAAGCTCGAGATTGCGGGCAACTATCACCTGGCGCGCTTGTGCTTCGACACGCTCTCCAATCAATCCATGACGTTCCACACCAGCCGCTTTGGCGGATCGCTTGTGAGCCAGACGAGCCGTTTTATGAGCGGCTACACGGGGCTGGTGGACGTGACGGTGTATTCGCTCATTCCCACTATCACCTCGGTTGTCTGCGCGGTGGCAGCACTCGCCCCGGTGGTGCCGACGTTTACCGTGATCCTGGTGGGCATCATGGTCGTCTACATCGCGTTTGTCTGGCTTATGTACAAGCGCATCATGCCGCTTTCGGCCGCGACGTCCGCCGCGCAGAACAAGCTGTCGGGTGTGCTGTCCGACGCGGTCACGAACATCCTGGCCGTTAAGACCTGTGGGCGCGAAGACTTTGAGCGCGACCTGTTCGATACCGCCGACCGCGCCGCGCGCGATGCCGAAACGGTTTCGATGCACGCCATGATGCAGCGCAACTTTACGACCTCGGGCCTTATCGTCATCACCATGGCCGTGGTGAGCGTGTTCGTGGCGGGCGGCAACGCGTGGTTTGGCATCTCTGCCGGTGCGCTCGTCATGATCTTTACCTATACGTACAACCTCACCATGCGTCTGAACTATGTGAGCTCCATGATGCAGCGCATCAACCGCGCGCTCGGCGATGCGGCCGAGATGACGCGTGTGCTGGACGAGCCGCGTCTGGTGGCAGACGACGCGAATGCCCCCGAGCTCAAGGTGAGCGAGGGCGCGATTGATTTTGAGCACCTGAGCTTTGCATACCGTGATGCCGCGGCGGGCGAGAGCGTGTTCAACGACCTGACGCTCCATGTGGCGGCGGGCCAGCGCGTGGGCCTGGTGGGCAAATCGGGCTCGGGCAAGACGACGCTCACCAAGCTGTTGCTGCGCCTGGACGACGTGCAGGGCGGCCGCGTGCTCGTGGACGGCCAAGACGTCTCGCGCTGCACGCAGCAGAGCCTGCGCCGCCAGGTTGCCTACGTGCCGCAGGAGGCGCTGCTGTTCCACCGCTCCATTCGCGAGAATATCGCCTACGGCCGCCCCGACGCCACCGACGAGCAGATTCGCGAGGCAGCGCGCCTGGCCAATGCCCTGGAGTTTATCGACCGCTTGCCCTATGGCTTTGACACCATGGTGGGCGAGCGGGGCGTTAAGCTCTCGGGCGGCCAGCGCCAGCGCGTGGCCATCGCCCGCGCTATCCTGACCGACGCGCCGATTCTGGTGCTCGACGAGGCGACGTCTGCCTTGGACAGCGAGTCTGAGGCGTTGGTGCAGGAGGCGCTCGAGAACCTGATGCGCGGCCGCACCTCCATTGTGGTGGCGCATCGCCTGTCCACCGTGGCGGCGCTCGACCGCATCGTGGTGCTGGCGGACGGCGAGATTGTCGAGGACGGTACGCATGCGCAGCTTGTCGAGGTGGGCGGCGAGTACGCAAGCCTGTGGGGCCGCCAGACCGGCGCATTTTTGGAGGCGTAAGGCCCCCGTACGTGGGACAATCGTTTCCGTGAAGTTATGTTTCTGCCGAGCCGAGGAGTCGTTATGCCACGCGAGACCAATGCCGCCAAACGCGAACGCGCCATCGAGGTGTGCGAGCGCCTTAACCGTCGCTATGGCCCGGTCGAGTGCTTCTTGGACCACGAGAATCCCTTTAGGCTGCTCATCGCGGTACTGCTCTCGGCTCAGACGACCGACGCGCAGGTCAACAAGGTGACGCCCCAACTGTTTGCCCAGTGGCCCACGCCCGAGGCCATGGCCGGGGCAAGTGTGACCGACGTGGCGGACACCATTAAGTCACTCGGCTTTTATAAGAGTAAGGCCAAGCATGCCGTGGAGGCCGCGCAGATGATCGTTGCCGACTACGGCGGCGAGGTACCGGCCGACATGAAGGAGCTCGTCAAGCTGCCGGGCGTGGGGCGCAAGACAGCGAACATCGTGCTCAACGTAGGGTACGGCATCGTGGAAGGCATCGCGGTGGATACGCACGTCAACCGCATCGCGCACCGCCTGATGCTGAGTCCCAAGACGCACGCCAAAGAGCCGCTCAAGACCGAGCAGGATCTGCTCAAGATTTTGCCGCACGAGTATTGGGAGTCGGTCAATCACCAGTGGATCACCTTTGGCCGCGAGATCTGCGACGCCCGCAAGCCCAAGTGCGACGAGTGCCCGCTGGCAGACCTTTGCCCCAGCGTGCGTGTGACGGGATAGGGCCCGGCACGTTTTGCCGGCACTCGAAGACGGCGACCAATGTTGCGCAACACATTTGGGCTACGAAGGCTCAATATGATGGCGGCAGATACCGTTTGTTGTGAGGGGATGCCCGAATATGTTTTGCACCAAGTGCGGCTCCGAGATGCCCGACGGAACCGTTTTTTGCACGAACTGTGGGGCGCGCATGGGCGCTGCCTCTCCGGCGGCCGCGCCCGCCGAGCCCGCGTCGATGCCGGCGGCAGGGATGCCTCCCGTGCAGAAGAAGTCACATAAGCGCGCGGTGATTGCCGGCATGTGCGTGGTGGGCGTGCTCGTTGCCGGCGGTGCCGCTCTGGCGCTGACCGGCGTGCTGGGTCCGCTTGGGCAGGGCAATTCATCGCAGATTACGGTACTGGGGTCCGACGAGGGTTCAGCCGAGCACAAGGACAAGGGAAGCGCCAAGGAGAAGCCTGCCGATGAGCGAGAAGAGCCGGAAGAGACCGAGCAGACGAGCAGCAGCGTAAAGGTCGACCTTAACGACCAGGCAACCTATGCCGCCGCAAACCTGTTCCTGTCGAACTTTACGGAGGAGCACTTCGATCGGGACTGGTATCAGGCGGGCGGCTTCGATTCGACTGACGGACTTTCTGATGACGAGAAATACAAGCTGGTCAAGTTTATCTGGTGCCATTTTATTGACAACGCGCCGTATCGAATCGAGAAAGGCGACTATGACAACGGTCACTATCAGCGCATGGCGACCGATGTGATCAATAGGGAACTCAATCGCCTGACGGGTCTGACGCTCTCGGATGCTGACATGACCTTTGATAAAGGGTCGGGTGGGCAGATGCTTGCCGATTCGGCCGAAGTGCATGACGGGTACTTGTATCTGAAACAGGAATATGGCCAGGGAAATTACAACCCACCGTGTGCCATCGTTACGGGCGCGACTGACCTTGGCGACAACATCTACGAGCTCACCTATGAGGTCTACAGTGCTGGCGGCATGTTACTTCCTTCCGACATCCCCGAGGGCACCTACGGACTGCCAAAGAACCAGTTCATCGCCGCAATTCAAGCGGACGCATCCATGGGCCGTACCGAGACTTGCACGGTCCGCGTCGCGCAGGGTGACGGCGCTCCGATCTTCACACTGCTTAAAATGGGCGTCTACGACTAGACTCGGCGTATAGCTCACTCTGATAGCGCCAGACGGCTTGCCCGTCTGGCGTTTTTTGCGGGGCTGTGCATGCGCTCGAGCAGGAGTATATGTCGCCGCCTGCCGCCCCATGCAAAAATGTGTTGCTAATTTAGAAGCCTATTCAAGCGCGCCGAAGTCGTGCGTGCTGGCGTAGCATGAGCAAAAAATCAAGCAATGGAGGGTAACGTGGCAACATTGAAGACGCGAGAGCTCGAAGATTATTTTGAACGCATCGTACGCACGCGCGAAGGTGACCTACCTGGTCGTCGCAAAGGCGACGAATACTTGTCTCAAACCCATGCGCTCTACCATGGTGATCCTGCGCCCTGGGCTCTGACGCCAAAGATATTCGACAAGGATATGACGGCGCTTCTTAAGGAGGCCGCCGAGCGCATGTACGGCATTATGGACAAGGTGACGCGGGCGTTTTGTTCCGATGCCTCCGTGCGTGCGTGGTTTCGCATGGATCCGGCTTTTGCTGACCTGTGCGCTATGGATGCCGGCTATGATTGCCAAATTCCCCTTGCACGTGTTGATATCTTTCTTGACGAAGATGCCGGTTCGTATACGTTTTGCGAGCTCAATACCGACGGCAGTGCCGGAATGGTAGTGACCGATGCGGTCTGTCAGGCAGTGCGAATGACGCCTTCCTTTGAGGAGTTTGCATCCGACCACCCCGGCTTTCGGCAGTACGATTTGTGCGGTAGCTGGATAGACGCATTGTTTGAGACCTATGCAGAGTGGAAGCTGGCCCATCCTCGCCGCACCGAGGATAGTGCACGATCGGACGACGGGGCCCGCGTTGACGAGGGGCTCTATGCACCGCAATCAAAGATATATCCCGCTTCGGTGGCAATCGTCGACTATTCGGAAAGCATCGACTTGGAAGATGCGGCTCATTTTGTCGACCTTATGAGGCGACGGGGTGTGGTGGCGCGCTTTGCGGATGTGCGCAACCTGCGGATTGGCGAAGACGAGAGCGGTGCTAGGCGGCTGTGCGATGCCGCCGGTCCTATTGATTGCGTTTGGCGGCGCGCGGTGACCGGCGAGCTGTGGGATAAGCCGTGCGACGGACGCTCGGCCTTAATCGAGGCGGCTCAAGAAGGGCTCGCGTGCATCGTTGGTGGTTTTAGAACGTGGCCGTGTGCGACTAAGACCGTATTTGCATTTCTGTGGTCTCGGGCCGGTCAGTCCTTGTTGAGCCCGGAGGAGCAATCGTTTGTACGGGAGCATGTGCCCTATACCGAGATTTTGGACGAAAGCGCCCAGTTGTCGAGATTTGCCGAAAAGGATCGATGGATTGTCAAGCCGTGCGGCGGCTACAACGCGGTTGGCGTTGTAGCCGGCTTGGATGCCACGGAACGGGAATGGTCCCAGGTGCTTGCTCGCGCTGCGGCCGCTGGGGCGATTGTACAGGAGTATGCTCAGCAGTATCAGACTCCCTGCTTGCGCGGAACGCTTGTCAATGGGCCGCATCGAGGAGAGGCACCCAAAGGACTTGTGGATGATCTTGGTTTTGCGCCCGCTTCTAATATGGAAGGCCTGTACCTGTATCGCGGTCGTTTCGCAGGCGTGTACACACGCGTCGGCTTTGCCAACACCATAGGCGAGTGGACGAGCCGCTTGAACGTTGCGAGCTTTTTTGAGGAATAGCCGTTTCTTGGGGCACCTTCCGTGGTTGCGGCGTTCGAAGTGACGGGGAGATTTTGGCGAAGCCGATGAGCCCGGTTCTATCTGGCGTTTTTGTTGCGGGGCTGGGCGTACGCCTGAGCTGGAGTCCTCTTCATGCGCTACCATGACAGGCAACGAATTTGACGAACGACCCGCCGAGCTTGCCTCGGCGGGCTTTTGGCGTTGCAATGCCGGAGGAACAGCATGCTCATTCACCGTATAGCCGCGCAGCTCTACACTGCCGAGGCGCTGCAGACCGTCGAGGCCGGGCTCGATTCTGGCGAGGACGTGACGCTGGCCGTGTCTCAGTCGGGTCGAACGCTTATGGCCGCCGCCCAGTTTGCGCGCCGCCCGCGTCCTACGGTCTACATCGTGAGTGGCGAGGATGCAGCCGATCGCGCCGCGCGTAGCCTTGCCGCCTATGTGGGCCTGGCGCACGTGTGCCGCTTTCCCGAGCGCAAGGACTATCCTTGGCGCGAGCAGGCGCCCGACGATTCCGTGGTGGCCCAGCGCTGCGAGGCGCTCGGGCGCATCGTGCGCGGGGACAACTGCATCATGGTCGCCTCGGCTCGCGCGCTGCTGCGCTGCGTGCCGCCGGTCGAGAGCCGCTACTGGGAGTCCACTACTTTTGCGGTGGGCGAGGAGATTCCCTTTGACGAGGTGCCGCAGCGTCTGGTGGGCATGGGCTACACCAATGCCGGCGCCGCCGACGCGCCCGGCCTGTTCCGTGTGCACGGCGACACCGTCGAGGTGTTTCCCGCGCAGGAAAAGGCGCCCGTGCGCATTGAGTTCTTTGGCGACGAGATCGACCGCATCCGCCGCATGGTGAGCTCCACGGGCCAGACCATCGGCAACGAGGACAGCATCGAGATCTTCCCGTGCCGTGAGCTGGCGCTTACCGACGAGGCCGTCCACAACATGCATGTGGCGCTCTACCGCGCCAGCCAGGACGACAGCAAGTTGGCGGCGCTGCTCGAGATGGTGGATGCGCGCATCGTCACGCCTGAGCTCGACCGCTTTTTGCCGGTGATGTACGGCCAGACCGTGAGCCCGCTGTCGCACGTGAGCGGCAAGGCGCTCGTGGTGCTGTCCGAGCCGCGCTCGCTGTTCGACGATTGCCTGCGCGCCTACGAAGATATCGAGGCGCGTGCCGGCGAGGCGGGGGTCGACCGTCTGGACGGCCTGTACGTGCGCGCCCAGCAACTCGACTTTGGCTCCCAGCAACGCCTGAACTATGTGAGCCTCATCCGTGCCGGCGGTGCGGTGACGGCCGAGCTCAAGATTGAGCAGCCTGCCATCGCAGGCTCGGACAACCGTTTCATGACGCGCATCCAGGAGGTCGTGGGTAAGCGCTATGCCTGCGTGTTTGCCATCCCCGACCGCGGTGCGCGCGAGTCGATGGAGCTTACCTTTGGCGACGAGGGCATTACCTTTGAGGAATCGCTGACCGCGGCGCCCGAAAATGCCGGCGCTATCGGCGACCGTGTGCGCGTGGCAGCGGCGGATTCCGCCGACCGTGCCGCACGCCAGGAGGCCCATGCTTCCATTCGCGAGCGTCGCGCCGACGCGCTCAACGCCCGCTCGCTCGAGGCGGGCGCCGCGCAGGCTGCCGCCGGAGCCGCTGCGCCCACTATCTCGCGCGGGCGTGTGACCTTTGTGGACGCGGCCCTGCCGCAGGGCGTGGTGGTGCCCGACGCCAATTTGGCCGTGTTCTCGATCGCCGACCTCAACGCCCGCATGGATGCCAACCGCGCGCGTAGCCGCCGCAAGGTTGACATTACACAGATTACCTTCCCGTTTAAGCCGGGTGACTACGTCGTTCATGCCACCCACGGCATCGCGCTCTTTAGCGAGATTGCGCGCCAGGAAGTGGGCGGCAAGGAACGCGACTACTTTTTGCTGGAATATGCCGATGGCGACAAGCTCTACGTGCCGTTGGAGCAGGTCGACCGCATCACGCGCTACGTTGGCCCCGACGGTGACAAGCCGCGCCTGACCAGGCTCAACACCGCCGACTGGACGCGGGCTACCAACAAGGCGCGCAAGAATGCCAAAAAGCTGGCGTTTGACCTGGTCGACCTGTATACGCGCCGCTCGTCGATTACCGGTATCGCCTGTCCGCCCGATACGCCCGAGCAGATCGAGATGGAGGAGAGCTTCCCCTACGACGAGACGCGTGACCAGCTGGAGGCTATCGCCGACATCAAGGCCGACATGGAGGCGCCCAAGCCCATGGACCGCCTGCTGTGCGGCGACGTGGGCTTTGGCAAGACCGAGGTCGCCCTGCGCGCGGCCTTTAAGTGCGTGGACTCCGGCCGCCAGGTCATGGTGCTCTGCCCCACGACCATTCTGGCCCAACAGCACTACGAGACATTCTTTGAGCGCTTTGCCCCGTTTGGCCTGGAGGTTGAGGTGCTCAGCCGCTTCCGCACCCCGGCGCAGCAAAAGCGCGCGCTTAAGGCGTTTGCCGAGGGCAAGATTGATGTGCTCATCGGCACGCACCGCTTGCTTTCTGCCGATGTGAACCCTAAGAACCTGGGCCTGGTGATCATTGACGAGGAGCAGCGCTTTGGTGTGCAGCACAAGGAGCAGCTCAAAAACCTGCGCGAGCAAATCGACGTGCTCACGCTCTCGGCAACGCCTATTCCGCGAACCATGCAGATGGCCACGAGCGGCGTGCGCGACATGAGCCTGATCACCACACCGCCGACCGGGCGTCGTCCCGTGATCGTGCACGTGGGGGAGTACGATCCCGACGTGGTGAGTGCGGCGATTCGCCTGGAGGTGGGCCGCGGCGGTCAGGTGTATTACGTGTCCAACCGCGTCAAGACCATCGACGATGCCGTGGCACGCGTGCACGAGGCCGCGCCCGAGGCGCGCGTGGGCGTGGCACACGGCAAGATGAGCCCGCGCGAGGTCGAGGACGTGATGATCGAGTTCGCGACCAAAAAGATTGACGTGCTTATCGCTACGACCATCGTGGAGAGCGGTATCGACAACGCAACGGCCAACACGCTCATCATCGAGGACTCGCAGCGTTTGGGCCTGGCGCAGCTCTACCAGCTCAAGGGCCGTGTGGGCCGCTCTGCCACGCAGGCCTACGCGTACTTTATGTTCCCGGGCGAGCTGCCGCTCACCGAGGAGGCAACGGCGCGCCTGACCGCGCTTTCCGAGTTCCAGGACCTGGGCAGCGGCATGCGCATCGCCATGCGTGACCTGGAGATCCGTGGTGCCGGCTCGCTCATGGGCGCCGAGCAGCACGGCAACCTGTCGAGCGTGGGCTTTGATCTGTTTACGCAGATGCTGGGTCAGGCCGTGGCAGAGGCACGCGGCGACGACGATGCCGGCGTGGAGGCGGCGAGCGTGGGCATCAACCTGCCGGCCGACTACTTCTTGTCCGAGGAGTACATGCCGGCGGTGGACCAGCGCGTGCTCGTGTACCGTAAGCTCGCGGCGGCCGAGGACCTGGAGAGCATCGATGAGGTGCAGGAAGAGACCGAGGCCGCGCATGGCGAGCTGCCGTTGGCGGGACTCAACCTGTTCAATCGCGCACGAATCCGTATTCGCGGCGAGCGCCTTGGGCTCGAGAGTGTCACGCTCAGCGGTGGACGCATTACCTTCCTGGGGGTTGACGTGCCCAAGAAGGTAGCCTTTGAGCTTAAGACCCGCTATGGCGCGGTGAATTTTCCCAAGAGTCGCAAGCTGTCGGTGCCCTACAAGGCGGGCGCCGGCGCGGGCAGCGGCCTGGGTCGCGGCCTCGATGCCAACGACGGCACCGGCCCGGTGGCGGCCGCGCTCATGCTGCTGCAGCAGCTGGGTGCCAGCGACGACGACTAACAAGTAGGGGCGTGGCGGGACGGAGCTATCAGCTGCTCTTTGCCCCGCCGCCTCGCAGGTTGATTCTGACCCCATCGAAAGGAAAGCATGTTCGGATACATCTATAAGAAAGATGTCGCCATTATCGCGGTTGTCCTGTGTCTTTGTCTGGGCGTGGGCAGCTTCTTCGATTATCAGATCTCGAGCGCGCTGTTCAACATCGGCAGCATGTACGGCCGCTTTGTCGAGGCGGCCGGCGAGCTGCCGTTTGAGCTGACGGCGAGCGTCGCGGGCGTTATGCTCGTGCGCTCGGCACGCCCCGATTCCAAGACGAGCAAGTGGCTCGCCGTGCTGGGCGTTCTGATCAACGTGGGCCTGGTCGGCTACGAGATTATCGGATCGCTGCGCGTCGGTGGCAAGCTTATTGCGTTTCAGCTGGTTCTGACGTTTGTGTTGGTCATCGTCGCCAACCTTATCGTCTATCGCCTTACTCGCACGACCGAGCCCGACGAGCTCACACGCTGGGCGTTGATGGTACTGGCCGTGTGGGTCGCTCAGGCCATCATCCTCAACGTCATTGTTAAGCCGTTGTGGTCGCGCCCGCGCATGCGCGTGATCGAGGTCACGCCGGGGCTCAATTTTCAGCCGTGGTGGGTGATCGGCAACCCCGACAAGTGGGCCTATATCGCCGCCGGCGTGATCAAGGACGGGTTCAAGTCGTTTGCGAGCGGACACACGGCGCATGCGGCAATCGGCCTTATGCTCGCCGGGCTTCCCGCGGCAGCCTTTAAGGAAAAACCTTCGCGTCGCCGCGTGATCTTTTGGGCGGCGGTTGTTGTTGCAGCGTTCGTCGCCTTTGGGCGCATCGTGATCGGCGCGCACTTTTTGAGTGACGTGAGCTGCGGTTTTGCCCTGGTACTGGCACTTGAGTGCCTTGCCGCACGCATTGCCTATCCCAACGGCGTACAATAGCTCCGTTTGAATCATCTGGCCGATACCCGGTAAGAGAGGATTGCCATGCTCGCGTTTAACAACGATTATTCCCACGGCGCACATCCGGCAGTGCTGCAGGCGCTCGTCGACACCAATATGGAGCCGCAGCCCGGCTACGGTACCGATGCGCACACCGAGCGTGCCAAGCAGCTTATCCGCGAGGCCTGTCAGGCCCCCGATGCCGACGTGTTTTTTCTGGTGGGCGGCACGCAGGCCAACGCGACGGTGATTGACATGCTGCTCGCGCCGTACGAGGGCGTCGTTGCTGCCGAGACCGGCCACGTCGCCTGCCACGAGGCGGGCGCCATCGAGTTTGGCGGTCACAAGGTGCTCACCATCCCCGGCTACGAGGGCAAGATGCACGCCGAGGACCTCGAGAGCTATATCCAGGTGTTCTACGAAAACGAGAGCTACGAGCACACGGTGTTCCCGGGTGCCGTGTACGTGAGCCTATCGACCGAGTACGGCACGCTGTACTCCAAGGCCGAGCTCGCGGCGATTCACGCAGTGTGCCAGAAGCGCCAGATTCCGCTGTTTGTGGACGGTGCTCGCCTGGCCTATGCGCTGGCGGCCGATGAGTGCGACATTACCCTGCCCGAGCTGGCACAGCTGTGTGACGTGTTCTACATCGGCGGCACCAAGTGCGGCGCTCTGTGCGGCGAGGCCGTGGTGTTTTGCGGCATGCACGCTCCGGCGCATCCCATTCCGCGCATTAAGCAGCACGGTGCGTTGCTGGCCAAGGGCCGCCTGACGGGCGTGCAGTTTGAGGCGCTCTTTACCGACGGCCTGTATTTTGAGATTGGTCGCCAGGCGATCGAAACCGCGCAGGCGCTTCGTCGCGTGCTGCACGAGCGCGGCTACCAGTTCTTCTTGGAGACGCCGACCAACCAGCAGTTCGTGATTCTGCCCAACGAGGACATGGCCCGCATTCGCGAGCACGCGGCGATCGAGTACTGGGAAAAGTACGACGATACCCACACGGTGGTGCGCTTTTGCACCAGCTGGGCCACGACGCAGGAGGATATCGACGCGTTGGCGGCTGTCCTGTAGCCTGATGTAATGACGAGGGGCCGCCTTGCGCTAGGTTTGGCGCAAGGCGGCCTTTGTTTTTGAGGGAGAAGGGTTGTATGACCGAGATGTCCGAGCCGACGATTCGCCTGGCGACGCCCGATGATGCGCCGGCGTTGCTTGCCATCTATGAGCCGTATGTGCGCCAGACGGCGATTACCTGCGAATACGAGGTGCCGAGCGTTGAGGAGTTCGCCGGGCGCATCGAGCGTACGCTCAAGCGCTATCCGTATCTGGTGATGGAGTTGGACGGGCGTCCGGTAGGCTATGCCTACGTGAGTCCGCTTAACAGCCGCGAGGCGTACGACTGGTCGGTCGAGACGTCGATCTACCTGGCGCGCGATGTACGCCACGGCGGGCTGGGCCGCAAGCTGCACGATGCGCTCAAGCAATGCCTGATCGCGATGGGCATCACCAACATGTGCGCCCTCATCGCCGTGCCGCACGATAAGGACGACGAGTACCTGACGCACAACAGCCAGGATTTCCATGCCCATATGGGATATCGCCTGGTGGGTGCCTTTGACCGCTGCGCCCAAAAGTTCGGCCGCTGGTACGATATGTGTTGGATGGAGCTGGTCCTAGCCGAGCGCACACCCAACCAACCCAAACCAACCTGGTTCTCCGACCTCCCCAAACCTACCATTTAGGGACAGGTTTATTTTGGCAGGTTAGCCGATGGGCTCGGTGTATTTGGCGCGGTCGGTGCGCTGGATGCGCTTGGAGACGTGGAGTGGGCGGCCGTCGGTGTCGTAGACGTAGTCGGTGATCAGGATTAGCGCCTGCCCGCGCTCAACGTTGAGCAAAAACGCCTCGTTTTGCGAGGCGTAGCACACCTCAAAGGTCTTATGCCCCTGTGCCGGCGCGCGATGGAACTCCTGTCGCAGCGTGGCGTAGAGCGAACCGTTAATATCGCGATCGATGAGCGTCTCGAAGCTTGGCGGCAGGTAGGTGGTCTCCAGGCACAGCGGCGCGTCGTCCAGGTAGCGCAGGCGGACAAGTTTGACGAGCTTGCTGCCCACGGCGGCGTCAAAGAACTTAGCTATGCTGCCGGCCGCCTTGGCAAAGCCCGAGTCCACGGTGCGCGTGGTGGGCTTCATGCCCTGGCCTTCGACCTGCTTGGTATAGCTCGAAAACACCAGGTTGTTCTCGTGGAGCGCGGGCGTGTCGGCCACAAAGGCGCCACGCCCGCGCTCGGTGCGCACCAGGCCCTCATCAACGAGCACCTTAAGGGCGTGGCGCACGGTGCTGCGCGACAGCCCCGATTCGTCCATGAGCTCCATCTCGGACGGCAGTTTGTCTCCGCGTGCGTAGATGCCGGCGGCGATGCGGTCGCGAAGCGTACCCGCCAAGCGCTCGTATTGGCTCAGTTTCTTTTTAGATGAAGCGTTCATGCGATCAGCCTATATCTAACTTGTATGCTTATCTAAGCAAGCATGTATTCAACACAACAATAAAACCGCTGGTATCGAGCTACCGAAAACCTTACCAACAAAATTTCTAAGACAAATATAGCATACAACTAGTCGACATAACCAAAACATGTATGTAACTTGTATGCCATCGAGAGCATCAAACGAGAAGAAAGGCTGATGCACGATGACTACTCAGGAACAGGTTAAGGATGTCGTCTCCCAGGTTTTGGCTGACAAGGCAGACAAGGGCGGCATCAAGCGCGTCGTGTGGATTGGCGCTGGCGGATCCAACGGCGGCAACTATCCTGCCCAGTACTTTATGGAGCACGAGGCCACGCAGGTCGTGAGCTCCAGCTACACCAGCAACGAGTTCGTGCACGCCACCCCGGCCTACGTCAACGAGAACACCCTGGCCGTGGTCGTGTCCATGCGCGGCACCAAGGAGACCATCGTCGCCGCCCAGGTCGCCAAGGACCACGGCGCCAGCACCATCGCCATCTATGTCGACGAGTCCGGCCTTACCGAGGTCTGCGACTACAAGATCCAGTACGATAGCCTGGCCGTCGATGAGTCCTGCATGGGCCGCACCAACTCCGCCGTCGTGACCATGATCGCCATGGAGCTTACGCAGCAGACCGAGGGCTATGCCGAGTACGAGACCGCTATGGCCGCGTTCGACTTGGTCGACCCCATCTATCGCAAGGCCGTCGAGTACACCCGTCCGCTCGCTGCCAAGTGGGCCGAGCAGAACGCCGACAAGCCCTGCATCAACGTCATGGCCCAGGGCCCGCTCTTTGGTGCCGCCTACGTCTTTAGCATCTGCAACGTGCAGGAGATGCTGCAGATCGACTCCTGCACCATCAACACCTGCGATTTCTTCCATGGCCCCTTCGAGATTCTGGACAAGCGCACCTCGCTGTTCCAGCTCATCAGCGTCGGCCGCAGCCGCTGCAACGACGAGCGCGGCATCCGCTTCGTCAACCAGTACGGTGGCGAGCGCGTCTATCAGCTCGACGCCAAGGAGCTCGGCCTCAACGACATCAAGGACAGCGTGAGCGAGTACTTCAACCACCTGATCTTTGCCCCGATCCTCAACAACGTCTACATGCGTGCGCTTTCCGCCGTCACCCACAAGGACTACATGACGCGCCGCTACATGTGGAAGCTTGACTACTAGGGGATAGAGCGGCCTAACAGCTCGATGTCCTCATAAGTTGCGGTGGAATAGTTCCTGTTTGGGGGCTTGAAGCCTCTATTCAGGAACTATTTCACCGCAACTGAATTCATGGCGGCACTTGGGGACGTTCCTTTTCTGTCGACAGTTGGGGACAGTCCTAGTCGTTGGGGACGTTCTTAAATGACTAGTCATTCAGGAACGTCCCCAACGACTATTCAGGAACGTCCCCAACGACTACTCATTTAAGTACGTCCCCAATGAGTGCCTAATGAGTATGTGGGGAAGCGGATTTTCCCGCTCGCCGATTTGTGTCTTGAAAAATGTATATAACGACTATAACGTAGTACAAAACATATTGGAAATGATACCGAGGAGGCTGCGTTGAAGAAAAGCAATCTGGGCTATGTGCTGGTGCTGGTCGCCGCGCTTATGTGGGGCAGCATCGGAATCTTTGTTAACGGAATATCGGCCCTGGGTGTTTCGTCTCAGAGCATGGCGGCCTTTCGCCTGTTGTCGGGTGCCGTCTTAATGGCTCCGGTCTTGGCGTTTATAGGTTGCCAGGGAGGTGCTCGTGAGGGAAAAGCCTCGGGTGCCATGGCACTGTTCAAGGCAAGTCCTAAAGAGCTTGTTCCCTGCGCGCTTCTTGGCATTATCGGCCTCGCCACCGCTAACACGCTTTATTACGAGTGCATGGGCGAGGTGGGCATGTCCACGGCCTCGGTGCTGCTCTACACCTCGCCGGTATTTGGCGTCATGCTTGGCCGCGTGCTTTATCGCGAGGACGTGACCCCCAACAAGCTCGTCGCCATCGTCTTTAACATTGTGGGTTGCGTGCTCGCGGTGACGAGCGGCGACCTGTCCGGTTTCCATTTCTCGGCTTGGGGCGTCGTGTCGGGTGTGATCGCCGGACTTTGCGGTGCGCTACTGGCTGTGTTTAGTCGCATGGCCACCAAGACGCTGCATCCTCTGGCGGTGACGTTTTGGGGCTTTGTCTTTGGCGGATGCTTTATGGCAGTGCTTTCGGCTCCGTGGTCGGATGTGGCCGCGGCAATGTCCCCGCAGCTCATTCTGCTGTTCGCGGGCTTTGGCTTTATTCCGACGGCTCTTGCGTACATCTTCTATATGCAGGGCCTTTCGATGGATCTTGAGACGTCGAAGGTGCCGGTCGTGGCTTCGTTTGAAACCGTGGCGACCGTTTTGGTCGGTATTGGCATCTATGCCGAGCCCGCCGGCGCGATCAAGGTCCTGGGCATCGTGCTGGTGCTCGCGTCCATCCTGATCATGAACACCGATTTCTCCAAGCTGCGCAACAGTGCCTTTGTCGGCCATATCGTTGAGAGCATGACCTTTAAGCCCAACGCGTGGTGGACGGAGAAATCGCAGGACATGGATCTGTTCCGCGAGCGCACCGGCATCGCGCTGGAGCCCACCGTGCAGGAAAGCCCCTGGTACTTTGTGCGATAGAGGATTGCGCGCAGGGTCTGACCTCGGGTTATCCAGCCAGCGCCGGCCTACCCTGCGCCAACGTTTCAAGTACGTTAAACCCGTCAACGGTCGATTTTCACCCGCGAACGGTCTTTATACTAATTAGCAATATAAGCAACGTATAAGACGTTATAATGACCACAACGAAAAGGAGGAGGCAAGATGAATCAGATCATTCTCGCATCTCATGGCGGCCTGGCCGCAGGCGCCAAAGACACGCTCGAGATGGTTCTCGGCGACGTGTCGAACGTCCACGTCGTGTCGCTTGCTCGTGACGACAAGGAGCCCATCACCAATAAGGTGGACGCCATGATCGCCACGTTCAACGCGGACGACACCGTCTATGTGCTGACCGATATGCTCGGCAGCTCGGTCAACAACAGCATGGTCGAGCTTTCCAAGAATGGCACGAAGTTCACGGTTGTCAGCGGTTTCAACATCCCGCTGGCGCTCACGCTCGCTATGAGCCCCGTCCCCGTCGAGGGCGCCGAGCTCGCGGCCCTCATCAACGAGGCCCGCAACGGTCTGACCAACCCCAATGCACCGGCCCAGCCCGCCGCGGCTCCCGCCAAGAAGGCCAAGGCGTCCCGTCACAGCTCCGGTCCCGCCAAGATCGTCCTCGCACGTCTTGACTACCGTCTGCTGCACGGCCAGGTCGTCTTTACCTGGACCACCAAGGTTCAGGCCGAGCGCATCATCGTCGTCGACAACGCTGCCGCCAACGATGACATCAAGAAGGGCGCTCTTAAGCTGGCCAAGCCCCAGGGCGTGCGCCTGAACGTCTTCACCGTCGAGCGTGCCCTCGCCAAGATGGACAAGCTCAACACCCTCGGCGAGCGCGTCATGTTCGTCTTTGGCAACACGGCCGAGATGCTGCAGTTCTGCCAGGGCTACAAGCTCGACGCCATCAACTTGGGCGCCACCGCCAACCACGACGGTGCCGATCAGGTCGGCGGCAAGGACAGCTCCGTCTTCCTCGACGCCACCCAGAAGGCCGACGTCAACCAGCTGCTCGACATGGGCATCAAGCTCTATGTCCAGCAGACCCCTACGTATCAGAGCGTCGACATCGACGCCAAGCTGTAATCAACCAGGCTTTTGCCTGACTGAAAGGAGAAGGGTATGAATACGTTCATCAGTGCGGTGCTCGTCGGCCTCGTCGGCGTGTTCTGCATGTGGGACTCCCGCCTGCTCGGTCGTCTTAACTTCGAGCAGCCCCTCGTTGGCGCTACGCTCGTCGGTCTGCTGCTGGGCGATGTGCCCACCGGCCTTGCCGTCGGTGCCGCCGTCGAGCTCGTGTCCATGGGCCTGGTGCAGGTCGGCGCCGCCGTTCCGCCCGATATGGTCCTGGGCGGCATCGTGGCCGCTGCCTTTGCGTGCCTGACCGATGCTTCCGCCGAGACCGCCATGACGATCGCCATCCCGGTCGCCGTCCTGGGTCAGCTCCTCGGCATCGTGTTCCGTTCCATCATCGCCGCCCTCACCCATGTGGCAGATAGCGCGATCGATAACGGTAACTTCAAGACCGCCTACCGTATGCACATCTGCGCCGGCTCCGGTCTGTACGCCATTATGTACTTCCTGCCGATCTTCCTCGCCGTCTTTGTTGGCACCGACCTGGTTCAGGCCATCGTCAACATGGTTCCCGAGTGGCTGTCCACCGGTCTTAACGTTTCGACCAAGATCATGACCGCCTACGGCTTGGCCCTGCTGCTCACCATGATGATCAAGAAGGGTATGACTCCGTTCCTGTTCATCGGTTTCCTGCTCGCCGCTTACCTCAACCTGTCCGTCATCGCGGTCGCTCTGATCGGTGTGTGCCTGGCTGTCGTCTTCATGGGCTTCAAGTTCAACGGTTCCCATGCAGCCGCCGGTGTCGATTCCGACTACGATCCGCTCGAAGACGACGAAGACTAAGGAGGAACACACTATGGCAACCGCAACCAAGGACGTGTCCCTGAACAAGAAGGTCAGCCAGTTCTTCTGGCGCTCCTGGGCCATCCAGGCCTCTTGGAACTACGAGCGTCAGATGAACATGGGCTTCCTCTACGGCATGGTTCCCACGCTCGATCGCCTCTATCCGGATGAGTCCGACCCCAAGCAGCTCGCTGCTAAGAAAGAGGCTTACCACCGTCACATGGCGTTCTACAACTGCACCCCGCAGACGAGCGCTTTCATCCTGGGCCTCTCCGCCTCCATGGAGGAGGAGTACGCCAAGGATCCCGAGAACTTCGATCCCGATTCGATCAACGCGGTCAAGACCTCCCTCATGGGCCCGCTTTCCGGCATCGGTGACTCCTTCTTCCAGGGCACCATCCGCGTTATCGCCTTTGGCCTGGGCGTTCAGCTGGCTCAGCAGGGCTCCATCATGGGCCCGATCCTGGCCATGCTCATCTCCATCGTCCCCTCTGTGCTGATCACTTGGTTCGCAGCCAAGATGGGCTATCAGGGCGGCCACGAGTACCTGAGCAAGCTTCAGGGCGGCGACCTCATGGAGAAGCTCATGTATGTCTGCGGCATCGTGGGTCTTATGTCCGTGGGCGGCATGATCGCTACGCTGATCGGCGCCACCACCCCGCTGCAGTTCGCTGAGGGCACCGTCGTTATCCAGGACATCCTGGACGGCATGATGCCCCAGATGATCTCCCTTGGCCTCACCGGCCTTATGTACTGGCTCATCAAGAAGAACGTCAACACCGGTTGGCTTCTCGTGATCGCCATCGTGGGCGGCATCGCCCTCTCCGCGGCCGGCATCCTGGCCTAGTCGCGACCAAGCGTCTAACCGCTTTCCCCCGGGGGCCTGCCTGGCATCCCATACCCCAGGCAGGCTTCCATTCCCAAAATGCGACAATGGGACAGTCCCCTTGTCGCATCCTCAACGGGCCGGCGACTCGGTCCAAACCACGGTAACCCTGCGAGCGCCCGGCAATGTGGCGCCGCAAAAATCGAAAGGAATGTGTCAGATGTACGAGATCGACCTTAACCTCCCTAAGCAGATCGTCGCTGACGTCCTGTCCAACCACGAGATCCACAGCGTCGCCTTCGTCGGCTGCGGTGCTTCCATGTCCGACCTTTACCCCGCCAAGTACTTCCTGGCCAACAACACGGACAAGCTGAACGTTCAGATCTTCACCGCTAACGAGTTCAACTACGACACGCCTTCCTGGGTCAACGAGCACACCTTCGTGATCACCTGCTCCCTCGGTGGCTCCACGCCCGAGACCGTCGAGGCCAACAAGACCGCCAAGAAGCACAACTGCCCGGTCGTCTCCCTCACCAACAAGGCTGGCTCCGCTCTGACCGTCGACGCTGACTACGTCATCGTTCACGGCTTCCACGCCAACTTCGCTGCCAAGTGCGAGAAGCCCGGCTACGCCATCGCTCTTGCTGTCGAGATCCTTCAGCAGACCGAGGGCTATGACCACTACGAGGACATGATCACCGGCCTCACCAACGTCTTCGAGCTCTGTGAGAACGCCGCTCAGCACTGCAAGAAGCTCGCCAAGAAGTTCGCCGAGGACTTCAAGGACGACAAGATGATTTACTTCATGGCTTCCGGTGCCTCCGAGAAGATGGCTTACTCTCACGCCGCCTTCCTGTTCACCGAGATGCAGTGGATCGACGCCGCTGCCTACAACACCGGCGAGTACTTCCACGGCCCGTTCGAGGTTTCCACCGAGGGTAAGCCCTACGTCTTCTTCATGTCCGATGGCGCTACCCGTCCGATGGACGCCCGCGCCCTCACCTTCCTTGAGCGCATGGGCGCCAAGGTCGCTCTGATCGACTCCAAGGACTACGGCCTGGCTGACGCCGTGCCCGCGAGCGTCGTCACCTACTTCAACCCGCTGCTGCACCTCGCCGTTATGCGCGAGTACGGCAACCAGATCGCCGAGGCCCGTCAGCACCCGCTGACCATGCGTCGCTACATGTGGAAGCTTTCCTACTAATCACAAGTAAGTAGACCTTACGGGTTGATTGAGAGGGGATGGGGTTTGTGCCCCATCCCCTTTTTTGCTCTTGGGAGGGCACGCCTGTCGCGTCGCAAAACCCAGGATAAAACCTACCAAAATAAACCTGTCTCTATTTGGCAGGTGGGAGGAGATGCGTATGATCAAAGCAGTGCTGTTTGACATGGACGGCGTGCTGGTCGATACCGAGTGGTTCTACAACCGCCGCCGCGTGGCGTTTATGGAAGAGAAGGGGTTCCACTTTGACGAGATTCCCGATCTTTCGGGGTCTAACGAGCCGGCCATTTGGGAGGCGCTGGTGCCCGACGATGTTGAGCTGCGCGAGCGCCTGCGCGTGGAGTACAAGCAGGTCTACAGCCCGGACCACCCCGTTCCGTATGCCGAGCTGCTCAACGAGCAGACGGAGCCGGTGATGCGCGAGTTGCACGAGCGTGGCGTGAAGTGCGCCATCGCGAGCTCGTCCTATCGCGAGCTGATCGACGAGCTGGTGGAGATTGCCGGTATCGCCGACGTGCTGGACTACACCATCAGCGGTCACGAGTGCAGCGCGTTTAAGCCCGACCCCGAGATCTACCTGCGTGCCATGGAGGCGCTGGAGGTGGAGCCGACCGAGTGCCTGGTTATCGAGGACTCGCCTTTGGGCATCGAGGCCGGCAAGCGCTCCGGCGCTCGCGTCCTGGCGCTGCGTCCGCACGAGGGCGTCAACCTCGATCAATCGCGAGCCGATGCCGTTATCGATAATCTGACCGACATTTTGGCCGCTTTGTAGCGTCAATCCGCCGCGAGAAGCACGGGTTCAAACGTTTTTTGCGGTGGACTGGCTCAATTTGGTTTCGATTTTGATCCGTTTGGCTTCGATTCGGACTAAGTGAGTAGACTTTTTGGTGCAGGACGAGCACAAAGCGCATCTGCTCTAGTAAAACCGCAGGTCACAGGGGTGGCGGTTTTGGGTGTGCTCTGCAGGTCGCGTAAAGTCTACTCACTTGTAATTTGGGCCTTTGGTCGTGGGGTTGCTGGTCCCGCTTTGGTTGTCGAGAGAGGGTGAATTGAAGCGCCCCCGCACGCTCCATGCTACAATCGCGGACATACCCCACAACTACATCTGCCTTCGAAAGGAGCCTGCGTGGCGAACGCCATCGATCAGCTCACGGACCGAGTGCTCGTACTCGGCCGCCTCACCATCGTCCGCCGCGCCATTACTGCCGTGGCGGTCACAATTTCCGCCGTTCTCCAGACATTTCTGATCCAGGCGTTCATTCAGCCCGCCGACCTGCTCCCGAGCGGTCTCACCGGCGTCGCGGTCCTGCTCGATCGCGTTACCTCGCTCGGCGGCGTTCACATCGACATCTCGCTCGGTATGCTCGCGCTCAACATCCCCGTGGCGCTCCTATGCTGGAGCGGCATTAGCAAGCGCTTCGTCATCTTCTCGATGATGCAGGTCGTGCTCTCATCGCTGTTTCTCAACGTCTTTCACTTCGCTCCGTTTTTGGGCGACAAGATCATGCTCATCATTTTTGGCGGTGTGGTCTCGGGTCTGGGCGCTGCCATCGCGCTTAAGTCCGGCGCATCCACCGGCGGCACCGACTTTATCGCGCTGTGGGTCTCCAACCACACGGGCAAGACTATCTGGGGCGTCATCTTTGGTTTCAACTGCTTTATCTTGGCGATCTTTGGTTTTATGTTTGGCTGGGACAAGGCGGCGTACTCCATCGTGTTCCAGTTTATTTCGACCAAGACCATCGACAGCTTCTATCGTCGCTACGACCGCGTGACGCTGCAGATCACGACGCGCAAGGCGGACGAGGTCATGACCGCCTATGTTGACCATTTTCAGCATGGCATTAGCTGCGCCGAGGTCATTGGCGGATACAGCCGCGAGAAGATGTACCTGCTGCACGCCGTTGTATCGACCTACGAGAGCCAGGACATTATCAAGCTGGTGTGCGACATTGATCCCGGGGCCGTGATCAACGTGTTCCACACGCTCAACTTTGTGGGCGGCTGGTGGGGCGGTCATGTCGACGAGCCCATGCCCACGGCCGTTCCCGATCCCGACAAGCCCGCACGCATGGCCAGCAGGCAGGCGCGCCTCAGCGAGCAGGACAGCCTGCAGCAGGACGACGGCAAGTAGGGTTTTGGCATTTTGCTGGCCTGGCGCAATCCTGTCCGCTTGAGCCTCCCGAAAGCCTCGCTGCTTTCGGGAGGCTCTCGTTTGCCCAGATAAAACCTACCAAAAAGAAGCTGTCGCTTTTTGGTAGGGAGGGTGTATCGTTTTATCAATATGAGGTAACATGAAACTAGACGTTATATACGTATTAGTTATTTCGATATTTCGATAAGAGTGATTAGATATGCCTGCGCCCAAAAATGCACCGCTTTACCAGCAGATTTACGACGAAATCAAGGATGCGATCGAGAAAGGTGTTTATGCACCCAAGGAGCGTATTCCGTCCGAGCTTGAGCTAGCCGAGCAGTACGACGTGAGCCGCATTACGGTGCGCCGCGCCGTCGAGGAGCTGTGCTCCGATGGATACCTGGTTAAGCAGCAGGGCCGTGGCACCTTTGTCTCCACGCCGCACATCAACCGCCAGTTCCACGCTTCGACGCTGCAGACGTTTACCGCGCTGTGTGCCGATAATGGCATGAAGGCGGGCGCGCATGTGGTCGATCGCCAGATTGTGCCGGCACGTCAAAACGAGATGGAGTTCTTTGGCCTGCAAAAGGACGCGCTGCTGCTGCATATTAAGCGCGTGCGCACAGCCGACGGCGAGCCCATCTTTGAGGAGAACATCTTTGTGCCATTTGACGCCTACCGTGAGCTGTTGACGGCCGATCTTGAGGACAAGTCGATTTTTGCCGAGGTCGAGCGTGTTGGCGGAACGCCGATTGTCTCGGTTGGCTACCGCACGGTCGAGGCCGTTCGTGCCAATACCGAGCAGGCGGCCGAGTTGGGCATTGCCCCGCACGATCCACTGCTCAATCTGCGCGCCAGCTTTACCGGTCCCAATGGCGAGCCGGTTCTGATGGGTAAGCAGTACTACGTGGGATCGCGCTACGTTATGGTCATGTAGCTCTAGTTGCGCGGTTTTCCAAACCGCGCAACGGCTCGACGCTGCAAGCCCGCCAGAGCGGCAATCTGCCTTTCAGCTTCGGCGGCATGACCAGAAGGTCAAT
>UQXA01000030.1 GCA_900544865.1 uncultured Collinsella sp.
ATAAGAGACAGGGCATGGACTGCGCGGGCGTGCGGGCGGCTCTGCTGGTGGCGGGGCTGCGGCGGAGCTTGCGCTCGCCGTGGGCGACCGGGCACCCTGGGCTCCGGCGCTGGATGGTCTGGTGCTCAACGTGCCCGCGGGCGGGCGTATCTGCGTGATGGGCGCTTCAGGCGTGGGCAAGTCGACGCTGCTTTCGTTGACAGCGGGGGAGCGCACACCGTGCTCGATGGTGTTTCAGGATACGCGCCTGGTTGAGGACGCCTCTGCTTTGGATAACGTGCTGGTGTGCGCCGACGCGCGCGTGGATGTCTCGAGTGCCGCAGCCCTGTTGCGCCTGCTGGTACCGGGGATCGATGTGCATGCCCGCGTGGCCGAGCTCTCGGGCGGGCAGCGCCGTCGCGTTGAGATTGCCCGAGCCCTGCTGTGCCCGGGCGGCGCGGTGATTCTGGATGAGCCCTTTACCGGCTTAGATACCGCTGCGCGCGACGCATGCGCCGAGGTCGTGCTCGACTTGCTCGACGGCCGCATGCTGTTGCTTGCCACGCACGATGCCGCTGACGCTCGGGCCCTCAATATCTCGGACATCATCACACTTTAAATATTTACTCAGCAACAAAATGATCCGTTTTTCTCCGTCCCCATGGGGCGGGTGTGGTATTCTATCTGCGGGGTATTACATAAGAATACTAAGTAATACCAACGCCGTAGAAACAAATTCCAGATGCGGGCCAATCGGGTTGCCTTCACAGCCCGTCGCCCAGCCGCGCGGCCCGCATCTATCCGCACTACCGTCGTTTCAAAAAGGAAGCGCCATGGCAGAACACATGACCCCGGTTGTCGCGAAGGTCTTGCCCGAGGAAAAGGCAGCCTTCGCGGCGGCAACCCAGCTCGTGGGCACCACGCCGTCCAACGCCATCCGCATGTTCATCGCCGCCTTCAATCGCTGCGGCACCTTTCCGTTCGACATCTCGCCCAACGGGGCCTTTGGCACTGCGCCTGATTCTCATCAATAAGTGATCCGTTTTCCTCCGTCCCCATGGGATCAGCTCTCTGCCGAGTTGTGGTAGAACTAGGGAACGGTTTTGAGGAGGTTGGCATGCTCAATGCGATGATTTGGGCGCTTGCCTGTTTTGGTGTTGTTGCTGCCGATATTGCCCTGAGCATGGTTCTGTTTTCAGTTCTCGATGCCGTGTCGGTGCTGACGGGCTATCCGATCGACAATCTCGATATCCAATGGTTCCAGGCTGCCGCTCAGACGGCGTCATTTTTGATGGCGCTGCTGTGGTGGCGTTATCTGTGGCTCCGCTCCTTCATGGCGCGCCGGCAAGGCGAGCGCCCGCTCGGTGGGGGAGCAAGCGCGGCATGGAAGCGCATTGCCTGCGTTGTTGTGATCGGCCTATCCACGCAGGTGGTCATTAGCTACCTATGCGACGGCGTGCTGTCGCTGCTGCCCGAGGTCGCGGCAGACTATAGCGAGCTCGTCGAGGAAACGGGCATGGGCGATACCAGCCTTCTTGCCGTCCTGACTACGGTGCTCGGCGCGCCGTTTTGCGAAGAGCTCTTGGTGCGCGGCATCATCTTTGAGTTTTCGCTGCGTGCGTTTAATCCGCAGTGCCGTCCGCTCTGGAAACGCCGGCGCCGCGCGAATGCGCAAGACGGCGCTATAGTGCCCTGGGCGGCCCCGAGTACCTGGGGCGTCGCCGCGGCAATCGTGCTGCAGGCGGCGGTCTTCGGCTTTATGCACATGAACTGGGTGCAGGGCTGCTACGCGGGCGCTGCCGGCCTCATTTTTGGTTGGGTACTCGTGACCACCGGAAAGCTCCGCTACACGATTCTGCTGCACTTTGCGTTTAATGCCGGGTCGTATCTTATGACGTTGCTCTGGTTTGTGAACACGCCGCTCGACGTTGTGGTCACGGTTGGCATCGCCGGCTTTGTGCTGGTAGAGGCGATGCGCTCGCTGCTTCGATTGCGCATTCCCGTGTCGCGCGAAGCTGATCGGTCTGAGTAATAACGCCTTTAATTAGACCGATGCGTCCTGAACGCACCTGGCGTTTCGCCGAATGCTTCTTTAAATTTTGAGTAAAAGAATGACATGTTGGAGATGCCGACTTTTCGAGCTACATACTGCACGCTGCGCTCGGTGTTATTGAGAAGATATGCCGCCTCTGTGAGCTGCTGGTTGAGCTTGATTTGCGAAAACGTTTTGCCGGTTTTTTGCTTGATCAAGCTGCTGAGATAGCTGGTGCTATAACCCGTATCGCTCGCAATGCTTTCGAGTGTGCAGTCGCCGTAGCTTCGCTCAATATGATTCAGAATCGACACGATGCGTTCGTCCGACATGATCGCCTGGTTATCAGTTGCGGAGCGTCGGTACAGTCCTCGAATGAGAACAAGGAATAGGCTGACGGCGAGGTGCCTCATGAGTTCATTGGAATAGGCATCTTTAAAGTGATATTCGATAAAGAGCATATCGATGAGGCGTCGCGCATGTCGGGCGTATTCCTCTGGAAGAATGAGATATTTTCGGGCCTCGCGGTTTTTGGACACAAAATCAAATAGAAGATTCGTTAATGGTGACGCGCCGGGTAGCTGGCTCAGGAACAACGAATCGAACATTTCTTTTTTGAAGACGATCGAAATGACGATATCATGCTCGCCCTTAACGTATGGAACGCTTCTGACTACGCCGGTGTTGCAAATGAGCACATCGCCCTTTTTAAGGAGTAGTCGCCGTCCGTTGACGATAAACGTGCAGACACCGTCGTACACGTAGTTAAGCTCCATATCCCGATTGATATGAGGAGGAATATCGGTAAAGCGCGACTCCTTGATAAGGCCCACGGGGTTTTCGTCGAGAGTTTCTTTCCAATCAAACAGATAGACCTCTTCGCCGTTAATGGTTGTGGTTTCCACCCTGTTATATCGCGGGCTGAGCTCTCCCGGATGTGTGCGATGCCACTCTTCGGTCTCGGTATGTGTATAGAGCAGCTGTTTGAGATTCGAATCCATGGGGTGCTCCAGGGGTGAACGGTAGAATCGATGCCTTAAACGGTATTATATCTAAAAAAATGTTATAAACCCACGCTTTCTATGCGATATCTTATGCATCTTGTTCTTCCTAGTATTGGGTTATCCGCTGGAGCATCCGATCAAGGAGGGCAAATGAGTAAGTTAAAACATGGGTTTGACTCCGACTTTTTATGGGGCGGAGCCATATCGTGCTCGCAGGCCGATGGCGCCTGGAATGAGGGCGGAAAGGGAAAGTCGACGCAGGATTGTCGATGGCTGGATGGTACCTGGACTCATGACCAGATTGAGGACAAGCATCAAAACAACCCCTTCTGCCATGACGAGCTAATGAACGCTCTCGCAGATGATGGCGTTGAGTTCTACCCGTTTAGGCGTGGCAACGACTTCTATCATCACTACCGTGAGGACATCGCGCTTTTTGCGGAGATGGGTCTCAAGCTGTTCCGCACCTCTATTTGCTGGAGCCGAATCTATCCTAACGGAGATGACCTTGAGCCTAACCGCGAAGGCATCGAGTGGTATCGAAGCATGCTGGGTGAGTGCAAAAAGCACGGCATTAAGACCTTCGTCACCATGCTCCACTATGACATCCCGGTAAATCTTGTCACCACATATGGGGGATGGAAGAATCGCAAGACGATTGATTTCTTCGCCCGCTATGTCGAGACAATCGTTACGGAATTGGGCGACCTGGTCGATTTCTGGCTGCCTTTTAACGAGTTCAATGCAGCGCGTTTTTCGCCTTGGGACGGGGTCTGTCTGGTCAAAGACGAAGAGGGGGAGAATTTCGATCGAGCCATCTTCCAGTGCCTGCACCACGAGTTCGTTGCCAATGCGCGCGCCGTCGAGATTGTCCATCGTCTTTCGCCCGATACTCCCGTTGGCGGCATGATTGCTCGATTCTGTACGTATCCCGCCACCTGCCGTCCCGAAGATAACATGCAGGCTATTCACGACGACCAGTATTCCAACTGGTTCTATACGGACGTGATGGCTCGTGGAAAATACCCCGCTTATATGAATCGCTATTTCGACGCGTGCGATATCGAGATTCAAATGGAGCCAGGCGATGAAGAGCTCATCGCTCGCAACACGGTCGACTTCCTGGCCTTCTCGTACTACTTTTCCCAGGTATCCACCTGCGATCAGGGATGGGAGAAGACTGCGGGAAATCTGGTCATGGCAAACAAGAACCCTTATCTCGAGACGAGTGAGTGGGGCTGGCAGCTCGATCCCATTGGCCTGAGGGTTACCCTTAACCAGATGTATGACCGCTATGGGCTGCCCCTGTATATCGCCGAGAACGGCCTCGGTACATCTGATGTGGTCGAGGAGGATGGCAGCATCCACGACGAGTATCGAATCGATTATTTGCGCCAGCACATAAAGTGCCTTAAGGAAGCAGTGATCGATGGCGTTGACGTGCGCGGATACATGATCTGGGGATTCATTGACCTTGTTGCCTGCGGTCCTCTTACGATGGACAAGCGCTACGGGCTTATCTATGTCGATCTGGATAATTGCGGCAACGGCACTGCGGAGCGCTTGCGTAAAGACTCTTTCTATTGGTACCAGAAATGTATCGCCACTAATGGCGAGGATCTTGGGTAGGAGTGATTGTTGTGGCAGACAAGAAGGAACTGGCCGCTCGTGTCCTCGAGCTCGTGGGCGGCGCCGATAACGTTGTTATGGCAACGCACTGCATTACAAGGCTCAGATTCAACCTGAAGGACGATAGCAAGGCAGACCTGGAGGCCCTTAAGACGCTTGACGGCGCCTTGGGCGCGCAGGTTAAAGACGGACAGTGGCAAGTTATCATCGGCGCCAGCGTGGGGTCGGTATATGACGAATTGGAGCCCATGCTAGGTGACAGGATGGGTGGCGAGGTCTCCGCCGACGCCGAGCAGCCTGAGCTCCAAAAAGGTTCGGCTCGCGTATTCGATATCATCACCGGCATCTTTTCCGCTATCATTCCCGCACTGGTGGCGGGAGGCATCGTAAAGGGCATCCTGGCTGCTATCGCGGCTTTTGGAATCGACACGGGTGCCGGCGACTTTGCGATATTCAATATGATTTCGGATATCCCGTTCTACTTCTTGCCGTTTTTGCTGGCAATGTCTACAGCTGATAAGTTCCGGGTCAACCGTTCGCTTGCGCTTTGTGTTGCCGGATCGCTGATGTACCCGACCATTGTCAACGCTGTCGGTACGGGCGAGACGCCCCTTGCGCTGTTCGGTTTTGCGGTGCCGATTTTTAGCTACGCCGATTCCGTGTTCCCGGTTATCTTTGGCGTCATTGGCTTGTCTTTTGTATATCGCGCAATCGACAAAGTCGTGCCGGATCTTTTTAAGCTCGTTGTCGTTCCGGCGCTCTCCCTTGCTATCGTGATTCCCGTCAACCTGTTTGTGCTCGCTCCGATTGGTGCCTGGTGCGGTCTTGGTCTTGCCAACGGTATCGTTTGGCTATTCTCGACGTTAGGCCCCGTTGCCGGTTTTCTGCTGGGCTTCTTTATGCCGCTTATTGTGCTCTTCGGCATGCATCAGTCAACGAGCCCTATCCAGATTTCCAATATCGCAACGCTTGGGTATGACTATCTGCTCCCGATCTCTTTCTGCCATAACCTCGCCGAAAGCGGTGCGTCTTTTGGTGCAGCCCTGCGCATGACCGACGAAAAGCTCAAGTCCGCTGCAATGACGTGCGCCTTCTCAGCATTTATGGGAATTTCCGAGCCCGCCTTGTTTACCGTTCAGGTTCCTAACAGGACTCCGCTTATCGCTGCGATGATCGCGGATGGCATTGGCGGTGCGCTTACCGTTGTTCTCGGCGCAAAGTGCTTCGGCTTTGTTATGCCCGGCATTACCTCGTTGCCCGTTTATGCCGATCCAAGCGGCAATCCCATGAACCTGATCATGATTGTCGTCTGCATCGCTTTGACTTGGGTTATCTCTGCGGCGCTCTCGTTTGCGCTTTATGGTCGTTTCGACAAAAAGTAACGACGTTTTGAGATAGACAATATTAATCGGCCGCTCGCCGGGGAATCGTTCTGCGACGCCCCGGCGAGCGGCATTTTATTGGTGGGGCGTGTCGTGTCGCCAACGGCGGCATGCCGCCTCGCCGCGCTAGTTGCGTCTGCCGCCTCCGTTGGCGCCCTGACGCCCCTGTGCCGCGCGATTGCGACCGGCAGTGTTCTGCGCGCGGGACATACCGCCGTATCCCTTGCTGCCCTTGGGCCCCTTGCCGGCGGCGCCACCGTGGGCCTTGCCGCCCTTCTTGCCGGTGCCATGCCCACCGCCAGCAGACGTCTCGCCCGGGCGTGGCGGCACAGGGCGAATCAGGCAATGCTTGGTGTAGCCAATCAGATCGCGGCGGCCGGCTTTTTCCAGCGCCTCGCGCACGAGCTTGTAGTTCTCGGGCTTGCGATACTGGATGAGCGCGCGCTGCATGGCCTTTTCGTGCGGGTCGCGCGCCACGTAGATCGGCTGCATGGTGCGCGGGTCCACGCCGGTGTAGTACATGCACGTCGACATGGTGGACGGTGTGGGGTAGAAGTCCTGCACCTGCTCGGGCATGTAGCCCATGTCGCGCACGGCTTCGGCAAGGTCCACGGCTTCCTTCATGGTAGAACCGGGGTGGCTCGAGATCAGATACGGCACTACGTACTGCTTGAGTCCGTACTCGCGGTTAAGGCGCTCAAATTTGCGGCAGAACGCATCGTAGACGGCGCGGCTCGGCTTGCCCATCACACTCAGCACCGCGTCGCTCACGTGCTCGGGTGCCACGCGGAGCTGGCCCGAGACATGGTGTTCCAGCAGCTCGCGCAAAAACTCGTCCGAGGCATCGGCCATGGTGTAGTCAAAGCGGATGCCGCTGCGCACGAAGACCTTTTTGACGCCCGGCAGCTGGCGCAGGTCGCGCAGCAGCTGTGTGTAGCCGCTCTCGTCGACCACCATGTTCTTGCACACACTCGGCCACAGGCAGCGCTTGTTCTTGCACACGCCGTGCTTGAGCTGCTTGTCGCAGGCGGGACGGCTAAAGTTGGCCGTCGGTCCGCCTACGTCGTTGATGTAGCCCTTAAACTCGGGATCGCGCGTGAGCAGCTCGGCCTCGCGCATGATCGAGTCGTGGCTGCGCATCTGCAACACGCGGCCCTGGTGGAAGGTGAGGGCGCAAAACGAGCACTCGCCAAAACAGCCGCGGTTGGAGCTAATGGAAAACTTGATCTCGGCAAAGGCCGGCACGCCGCCCGCCGCGTCGTAGTCGGGATGCCAATCGCGTGCGTAGGAGAGTTCGGCCACCTCGTCCATCTCGTCGGTGGTGAGCGTCGTCGACGGCGGGTTCTGCACCACATAGACGTTGTTGGGGTAGGGCTCTACCAGGCGATGGCCGGTGATGGGGTCCATGTTCTGCTGCTGCACGTTAAAGCTGCGCGCGTAGTTGAGCTTGTCGGCGGCAAGGTCGTTCCAGCTGGGCAGCAGGTCGTAGTCGTAGACCTCGTCGAGCGAGCCCGTGCGGTAGACGGTGCCATTGATATAGGTAATCTGATCGATGGGCAGCCCCGCGTCGAGCGCGTCGGCGATCTCGACAATCGCGTGCTCGCCCATGCCGTAGATGAGGATGTCGGCGCCCGAGTCGAGCAGCACCGAGCGCTTGAGCTTGTCCTGCCAGTAGTCGTAGTGGGCCAGGCGACGCAGGCTTGCCTCGATGCCACCGATAATGATGGGGGCGTCCTTAAACGTCTGGCGGATGAGGTTGCCGTAGACCGTGACGGCTCGGTTGGGACGGCGCCCCTCCTCGCCACCGGGGGTATAGGCGTCGGTGTGGCGGCGGTGCTTGGTCACCGAATAGTGGTTGACCATGGAGTCCATGTTGCCGGCACTGACCAAAAAGCCCAGGCGCGGCTCGCCGAGCACAGTGATGCTGGCGGGGTCGGTCCAGTCGGGTTGGCAGATGATGCCCACCTTGTAGCCGTGCGCGTCGAGTACGCGGCTGATGATGGCCATGCCGAAGCTGGGATGGTCCACGTAGGCATCGCCGCAGATGTAGACAAAGTCGCACTGGTCCCAGCCGCGCGCATTCATGTCGGCACGACTGACGGGGAGGAATTTATCGCGGCCCGGACGCCAGGGGCGGGCGGGCGTCGCTTGGGAATGCTTGGCGCGGGTGACCGTGGCCTGCGCCTTGCCGCCGCGCTTTTGCTGCTGGCCCTGTTTGCCCTGCTGACTGCGCTGGTTGTTCTGAGCGTGCTGAGGCTTTTTTGCCACGATCCCTCCCGGTGTCTGTATGCTGCACGTAATTGTAACCAGTCTTTTTGGGACGGGGCTAAAAAGACTGGGGGAGTACATGAGCTGGCGGATTGGCGCGTCGATGCGCGTGTCGTTTGTTTCCAGACTGTGTATCTGCGCGTTGGAGAACCCGTCTCGCGCGCACGCCATGTTGTCAATGGGTTACAGTATGAACGGCGGCTATGTTTCCGCCAACGCACGAGAGAGTCGTCAACAAGGAGGATGCACGACGATGCAGCGTGCCAAACAGATATCGGAGTCTATTGAGCTGGGCATCATCTTGGCGCTTGCCGGTGGCTTTATGGATGTGTATTCGTACATTGGGCGCGATCATGTTTTCGCCAACGCGCAGACGGGCAACATCTTGCTGGTGGGCGTGAGCATCTCGGAGGGCAACTGGGCGCTGGCGGGACGCTATTTCTTCCCCGTGGTGTCGTTTGCTGTGGGCATTATGCTTGCTGACCTGGTACACGAGCGTTTTGGTAGCGTGATCCACTGGCGCCAGGTAACGGTGTTTTTTGAAGCCGTCATCTTGCTGGGCGTGAGTTTTATTCCCGGTGGCGATTTCAACCTGCTCGCCAACTGCCTCACTTCGTTTGCCTGCGGCATGCAAGTCGAGAGCTTCCGCAAGATCCACGGTCACGGCATCGCTACGACCATGTGCATCGGCAACTTGCGCAACGCGCTGCAAAACGTGGACGATTACATCATCACCCAAAAGCGAGGCTTTTTGGAAAACGGCGCACTGTACTTTGGCGTGATCTTTACCTTTGTGTTTGGCGCCGTGTTGGGCAACTGGTGTATTGAGCGCATGGGCCTGCACGCCATCGTCGTGGCGAGCTTGCTGCTGTTTGTCGCGTTTGCCATCATGTTCATCGACCGCGAGCGCGACTTGCGCTTACGCTGGAAGGTTGCGGCCGAGGCTTGGAAAGAGGGCTGCCGAAAGTAACCGAATGCGGCAAAGGGGCTGTCCCTTTGCCGCAATTTTTTCATCATCTGTTGAAACGCTTTAACACTTTTGACGTTCTCACGCGTTTTTTGTTTCAAAAGCGTTAGGATGGGACTTATAGCGTGGGGCGTAATGGATGCCCCACACACGATGGGAGGCTATCAATGGCTAATCGTTTCGTTCTCAATACCATCTCTTATCATGGTTCCGGCGCCATCAAGGAGATCCCCGGCGAGCTCCAGCGTCGCGGCTACAAGAAGATCTTCGTCTGCTCCGACCCCGATCTGGTCAAGTTTGGCGTTACCGCTAAGGTGACCGACGAGCTCGACGCTGCCGGCATCGCTTGGAGCCTCTACTCCGAGATCAAGCCCAACCCCACTATCCAGAACGTCAAGGACGGCGTCGAGGCCTTCAAGGCCGCCGAGGCTGACGCTATCGTGACCATCGGTGGTGGCTCCTCCATGGACACCGCCAAGGCCATCGGCATCATCATCAACAACCCCGAGTTCGCCGATGTCCGCAGCCTCGAGGGCGTTGCTCCCACCAAGAACCACGCCGTGTTCACCATCGCCGTGCCGACGACCGCCGGTACCGCTGCCGAGGTGACCATCAACTACGTCATCACCGACCCCGAGAAGGTCCGCAAGTTCGTGTGCGTCGACACCAACGACGCCCCCGAGGTCGCCGTCGTCGACCCCGACATGATGGCTTCCATGCCCGCCGGCCTGACCGCTTCCACTGGCATGGACGCTCTGACCCACGCCATCGAGGGCTACACCACCAAGGGCGCTTGGGAGCTTTCCGACATGTTCCACTTTGAGGCTATCAAGCTGATCAGCGAGAACCTGCGCGACTCCGTCGCCGAGGCCAAGTCCGGCCAGCCCGGCTCCGGCCGTGAGGGCATGGCTCTTGGTCAGTATGTCGCCGGCATGGGCTTCTCCAATGTTGGCCTGGGCATCGACCACGCCATGGCTCACACCCTGTCCGCTCACTACGACACCCCGCACGGCGTCGCTTGCGCCATGCTGCTGCCGATCGCCATGGAGTTCAACAAGCCGGTTTGCGCTGAGCGCCTGGCCAAGGTTGCCGTCGCCATGGGCGTTGACACCACGGGCATGAGCACCGCCGAGGCCGCCGATGCCGCCATCGCCGCCGTCAAGCAGCTTTCCGCCGACGTGAACATCCCGCACGTCTGTGAGGCCATGAAGGCTGACGAGATCGAGGTCCTGGCCAAGGACGCCATGGCCGACGCCTGCTTCCCGGGTAACCCGCGCGAGGCAACGCTCGACGACGTCATCGAGCTCTTCAAGAAGATCTGCCCGGCTGCCTAGCCCAGTTTGGTGGTCCTTCGCCCGTAGGTGTATGGTCTTTTGACGTGCCGCTGGCCCCGCCGTGCTACGCACGGCGGGGCTTTTTGTGCTGCGTCGATGCCCTGAGACGGACAAAACCAAGGCGTACTGCCCGCTGCGGATAGGTGGTGCACTTCCCTGCGTGCATTTTTGGGAGTATTCAACAAGCTCTTAAAAATGCATAACGTTGTGAATGGGCGGTAGTGATCCGCAGGCGCCCATCGACAGCCATTGTGGGCGGGCTATCGATGAGTGGAGGGGGTTGTTACTGAGTTTCTGCTTTGCGACGACCTGCAACACTGCTGTAACCGCGTCGTTTTGTCGTTCGTGATGGGGCCGTTGGGGCCCACGGTGCTGAATACTCCGTTTTTTGCACGGTCCAAGGTGGGGCACCCTGAGACGAAGCAAAAAGATGCCTCATTTCTATGCAAATACCAATAGGATTTATGCAAGATTGAGATTGTAAACCGTGCACGTGCACAAAACTGGTGCGGGGACGTCTGGAGGCGGCTCGGCTCCTGGGGCATTGCACGTGCAGAACGGTTAAAATCGGGACTCGGTCTTAGTTTTACTTGGAAGGATGCATATGACTTCTAATATTGATGCTTCTCTAGAGGAGACGCTCTCCTATATCGCAGGACAGCTTAAGACGCTGACTTCTATTGCCTCCCCTACCGGCTATACCCGTGCGGCGACTGATTATCTGATGGAGACCCTGCGCGATATGGGGTTTGGGCCTGAGCGTTCTAATAAGGGTAACGTGCTCGTTGAGCTTGGCGGCGAGGGCGAGCCGCTCGTACTGGCGAGCCATGTCGATACCCTAGGCGCCATGGTGCGTTCCATTAAGGACAATGGCCGCCTGCGCCCCACGACGCTCGGTGGGCATCAGTGGTCTACGGCCGATGGCGAGAACTGCACCGTCTACACGCGCGACGGCAATGTCTACACGGGCGTGGTTCTTAACACCGAGCCTTCGGCGCACGTGGCCGACGAGCCGGTCAAGACCATCGAGAAGAACATGGAGATCTTGCTCGACGAGAACGTCGACAGCAAGGACGATGTGCTCGAGCTGGGTATTCAGACCGGCGACATCATCGCTATGGATCCTCGCACGACGGTGACGGAGAGCGGCTACATTAAGAGCCGCTTCCTGGATGACAAGCTATCGGCCGCCATTTTGTTGGGCTTGGCGCGTGCCGTCGCTGCTGGCGAGGTGACGCTTTCGCGTAAGGTTTCGCTGCTCTTTACCGTGTACGAGGAGGTGGGCCACGGCGGCGCCTTCGTGCCGGCCGACACGCGCGAGATGATCAGCGTTGACATGGGCTGCGTGGGCGACGACCTAGGCTGCACCGAGCACATGGTGTCGATCTGCGCCAAGGATTCGGGCGGTCCGTACAACTACGACCTGGTGACGGCGCTGTCCAATATCGCGCGCGAGCTTGAGCTCGATTACGCTATCGACGTGTATCCGCATTACGGTTCGGACGTCGAAGCCACGCTCTCTGCCGGCTACGACATTCGCCATGGTCTGATCGGCCCCGGCGTGTATGCGAGCCACAACTACGAGCGTAGCCACATGGACGGCGTGCGCAACACCTTCGAGCTCGTCCGCGCCTACGTACAGCGCTAGCGATGCAGCGGCCTCGGCTGATACGGCAGTACCGACCGAGGCCGTCCTCTCTAAGTTGCGGTGAAATAGGGACTGTTTGGCGGTTTTAAACGCTTAAACAGTCCCTATTTCACCGCAATTTATGAAGGGGATGGGGCTACTTAAGTGCGCCGGTCACCGTGCCGCCGCCGAGGACGATGTCGCCGCGGTAGACTACAACGGCTTGGCCGGGGGCGATGGCTCGCTGCGGCTCGTCAAAAGTCAGCAGCATTTGCCCGTCTTCGCCGCGCGTAAGGGTCGCTGCCTGGTCTTTTTGACGGTAGCGGTGCTTGGCGCCCACGCGAATGCCGCCGGCATCGAGCTCTGCCTCCATGCGGTCGGCAGGGACGCTCCAGATCCAGTCATTGGCCGTGAGCGCTGCGGCCGTCAGGTCCTCGGCCTCGCCAAGATGCACAATGTTGTTGGCGGTATCGACGCCCGTCACATACACGGGGTGCGCCATCGCGACGCCCAGGCCCTTGCGCTGGCCTATGGTATAGCGCAGCGCGCCGTTATGGCGTCCGACCACGCTGCCGTCGCGCCACACAATGTCGCCCGGTGCAGCGGGATGTCCGCAGCGGCGCTCGATATAGCCCGCGTAGTCACCGTCTGGAATAAAGCAGATGTCCTCGCTTTCGGCCTTCTTGGCGTTGGCAAGGCCCTGTTCGGCGGCTATGCGGCGCACGTCGCGCTCCTTGTCCAGGCCTGCCAGCGGAAAGATTGTGCGTGCCAAGCGCTCCTGCGTAAGCGAATACAAAAAGTAGCTTTGGTCCTTCTTTGGGTCCTCGCCACGGTGCAGCTGCCAGGTGCCGTCGGACGCCTGGCTCGTTTTGGCGTAGTGACCCGTGGCGATGTAGTCGCAGCCCATATCGAGCGCTGCATCGAGCAACGCGCCAAACTTAATATGGCGGTTGCAGATGATGCACGGGTTGGGCGTCAGCCCCTCCTGATAGGCAGTCACGAAGCGCTCGATAACGTTGCGGTCGAAGGCCTGCTGCAGGTCGAGCACATGGTGAGGTATCCCCAGGCGATCGGCGACGGCCTTTGCATCGGCGATGTCGCGGTCGACCTTACTCATGCCCGTGGCGGGGTCGGGTGTGGGGCAGGTGAGGCGCATGGTGGCGCCGACGCATTCGTAGCCCTGGCTTTTGAGCAGATACGCGGTCACGCTGGAATCGACGCCGCCGCTCATGGCGACGAGCACGCGCTTGTTGTGCATGGGGAGGTTCTCCTTGGTGGCATGTGGCCAAAAAAGAAAAGCGGCGCGGGAGGCTGGTTCCGCGCCGCAGACATTGTAGCAAGTTCGGACGTCTCGTGGGACACCCTGATTGGATGGGCTCAGACTGCCGGGAGAGAGGAGACCGGCTCGTCCGTGGGCTCAACCTATGGGCGACAGGCCCTTAGTCCTGGAACAGTGCCGTGGACAGGTAGCGCTCGCCGGTGTCGGCGAGCAGCGCCACGATGGTCTTGCCCTCGTTCTCGGGGCGCTTTGCCAGCTGCAGTGCGGCCCACACGGCGGCGCCGGACGAAATGCCCACGAGCACGCCCTCCTTGTGGCCCACGGCGCGGCCGGTGGCAAAGGCGTCGTCGTTTTCGACGGGGATGATCTCGTCATAGACCTGGGTGTCGAGGACGTCGGGCACAAAGCCGGCGCCGATACCCTGGATCTTGTGCGGGCCGGCCTGGCCCTTGGAGAGCACCGGGGAGGTGGCGGGCTCGACGGCGACGACCTGAATCTCGGGGTTCTGCTCCTTAAGGAACTCGCCCACGCCGGTCACGGTGCCGCCGGTGCCGACGCCGGCGACGAAGATGTCGACCTTGCCGTCGGTGTCATCCCAGATCTCGGGGCCGGTCGTGGCCTTGTGGATGGCGGGGTTGGCGGGGTTCACAAACTGGCCGGCGATGATGCTGTTGGGCGTCTCCTTCTGCAGTTCCTCGGCTTTGGCGATGGCGCCCTTCATGCCCTTGGAACCGTCGGTGAGCACGAGCTGCGCGCCATATGCCTGCATAAGCTTGCGGCGTTCGACGGACATAGTCTCGGGCATGGTGATGATCACCTTGTAGCCGCGAGCCGCCGCCACCGAGGCGATGCCGACGCCGGTGTTGCCGCTCGTGGGCTCGATGATGGTGTAGTCGCCGCCGCGCACGAGCTTGCCGGCCTTCTCGGCCTCGTCGATCATGCTCTTGGCGACGCGGTCTTTAACGGATCCGGCGGGGTTGAAGTATTCCAGCTTGACGAGCACGCGGGCCTTGAGGTCCTCATCGGCCTCAAAGTGAGTGAGCTCCAGAAGCGGAGTGTGGCCGATAAGCTGATCGATGGACGTGTAAACATTGCTCATGGTGAACCTCCAAAGTGTTCAAATGACTGGATACCGTGTGGTTTTACGGCGTGTGTAACAGCGAAACCCACAAACCTTATAGGTTATTCGTTTGCTGTTGGCAAGCATAGTAGGCACTAAAGCCTAGTAACGCAATAGGAAATAGAAGATTATTACGAGTCGATTAACCAGCTTGACGGGAATAGGTATTTTCAAAACCAATTATTCGGCTAGAATTTCTACGAATTAAAAGACCGAAAGGCAGCAATATATATGTTGGTTTCCACAAAGGGCAGATATGCCCTGCGCGTTATGGTTGACCTGGCCGAGCACCAGGCGGCAGGCCGCATTCCCCTCAAAGAGATCGCGGCGCGTCAGGGGATTTCTGAGAAATATCTGGAGAACATTTTGGCTACGCTCGTCCGCGCCAATATGCTCTCGGGCATGCGCGGCAAGGGCGGCGGCTACGTGCTCACGCGTCCGCCCGAGCAGTACACGGTGGGCGAGATCTTGCGCCTGACCGAAGGCAGCCTGGCACCGGTCGCATGCCTGGACGGCGACTGCAAGGGCTGCTCGCGTTCGGACGAGTGTCCTACACTCGGCGTGTGGAAGAACCTGGACAAGCTCATCAACGACTACCTCGATGGCGTGACGCTCGATGCGCTCGTCGCCCCCAACGAGGGCTACGACTACGTCATCTAGCCCCACCTGCCATTTGGGGACGGGGCAGAAATGGTAGATTTTCTTGCCCTCTGAGACTTGACAAATGACAAGGCCGCCCATCGTTGCGATGGACGGCCTTCGTTTTGGCGTGTTGTGGCGGTCCGTATCCGGTCGCTTTAGTTCCTGGCGACGCTGTCGAGAATGCTGCGCATGATGGATACCAGGATGCTGCCCATAAAGGCCGATCCAAAGCCGGCAATGGAGATACCCGCTCCCAGCAGATTGACCGACAGGTAGCTGGCCAGCTCGAGCATAAAACTATTGACTACGAGCTGAAAAATACCAAGCGTGATAATAGTGAGCGGCAGCGAGATGACCGTCAGGAACGGCTTGACGAGCGAGTCGACGATGTTGAGGAACAGTCCCACGAAGGCAAAGCAGACCCAAGCGTCGGCCATGCCGAAGGGCTGAATGCCGGGGACGAGAAACGTTGCGATCGCGATGGCGATTGAGGTCAAAAGCCAGTTGAGCAAAAAGCGCATGGTGGGAATCCTTTCTTGCGCATGGCGTGGCAAAGAGGCGTGAGAGGCGCACATCTTTGCAACTCGGATAGATGCGCGGGCACGGTCCTGTTTGGGCGCCCATTGTCTCAGATATTCGTGGAGCTTGCGTGCGCATTCGGTTTCAAACCGGCGTTCGTCCTAAAAAACGCGCCGCTGGCAGAGAGTCTTGTCGCTTTAGTTTGGTGGTGTGCTACACTGCTACGGGCAAAAGCCACAGGCGTTGCCCTATTGCATAGAACGGGCGAACGATGCCCGATGTCAGTATCAACTTCGATGCCTTTTGGCGGGTTTGGCGGTGATCGATGAATATCGAGAACATGTTTGACAAGCCTGATGTCAAGCAGCTGGTCCACGCATTTAGCCTTTTGGACGACGAGAAAGATATCCAAGCGTTTTTGACCGATATCTGCACGCCGCGCGAGATTTGCGATCTATCGCAGCGTCTGCAGGTCGCGCGTTACCTGGACGAGGGCGAGCCCTATGTCGAGGTTCAGGCGCGTACCGGCGCTTCGTCCACCACGGTGAGCCGTGTATCCAAGGCGCTCAACGGCGAGTACGGTGGCTACCGCAAGATCCTCATTAAACTGGAGGATGGCGAGTAGGCCGCGCCAAAAACGAATTGTGCAAAACCGCTCCTCCGGGGGCGGTTTTTTGATCCCTTGGGGACGGAGGAAAACGGATCATCGGGTTAGACAGACCCCCTCGGTGATCCGTTTTCCTCCGTCCCCAAGGGATCAAATCTGTTGGCGTGGGGCAAATCTGTCCGCTTGGGCGGGTAGGATGGATGCATTGATTGTTGCGAACAGTTTGAGCGGAGGACCATGCCTGTTCGAATCTATACCACCAATGCCGGCACGGATTTGAGCGATGCCGAGTCGTCGTTGCTTGCCGACCTTATTGCCCGCCACGGGCGTGCCGTGTTGCTGGCACCTACGTTTGCCGAGCTCGACCTGTGCCGTCATGATGCGGCGGAAGCCGGCGTTTCGCTGGGTATCGACTACAAGACGCCTACATCGTGGCTTCGCTCGCTTTGGGAGCTTTTGGGTGACGGGCGCGGTTTCGTCGACAACCTGCAGCGCCAGATGCTGTTCTCGGACATGGTCACGCGTCTTGATGATGCCGACCTGCAGCCGCTCTCACGCAGCCAGGGCACGGTGCGCATGCTCGCGCGCATGGCCCGCGACGTGTTGCCGGGCGTTGCGGGGGCGGGTGCCGAACGATGCCGTGGCGACAACTGCCAACCGGAGCCAAAAAGCGATGCCGAGGCTCGTGTGTTCGAGCTTTTGCGTGCCTACGCGGGCGGTTTGGACCGTCGAGATATGGTCGAGCCCTGCGAGGCAGCTGACATTATGGCCGGTGCCCTGGCCGATAACCTGCCGGCGTGTACCCGCGCCGTATGCGTGCGCGGTATCACGTCGTTTACGCACGCCCTGCTCGAGCTGCTGTCTGCCGTGGCGAACAATGGGGGAGAGGTCGTCGTGCTGCTTGCCCGCGAGCAGGCGGCGATGCGCGAGGAGCTTGCCGCGGCATTTGATGCCCGCGGTGTGCTGTTTGAGGCCGCGCCGCTGGAGGAGGACGCCGTCGCGTCTGATGCCGCTTGCGGGGCCGCCGCTCAGCCTGCCTTTATTGAGGTCGCCGGCCCCCATGCCCGTGCCCATGCTTATGCGGACGCCATCGATAAGTTGGTGAAATCGCACAAGGAGTCCAAGGCCGATAAAGCTACGGCAACGCCCGCCGACCCCGCGCGCGTGCTCGTTGTTTCTGCTCGGGCACCCCAGCTGTTCGGTGAGCTCGCCTCTCGTCTGGCGGCTCGTCATATCGCCGCCGAGACAGTTGAGTTTACGGCGTTTTCCCAATCCATTGCGGGCAGGCAGTTTGCGGCGCTCGCCGGCCTGATCGAGCGTATGAAGGCCGCCGATGAGGGCACGGCGTCAAAGACCGAGTGGTGGCCCGCGCCGGAGCTTACCGACTGGATCTACAGTCCGCTTTCGGGCGCTGATGCCGTCAATGCCCGTACCTTCGATAAGAATATGCGTCTCTCGCGCAGCAAGACTACCGCGGGCGTTAAGAGCTTGCTGCAGAGCGTTCAGGGCCAGGTGAGGGGCGCGCGCAAGGCGGCGAGCGACGAGAACTGGTTTAAGAACGTGCCGTGTGTGGTTTCGGACGTGTTCCAGGCGCTGTGGCGTGACAAGCCCGTGACGGCGCTCAAGGCCATGCTTGCCGTTGCCGAGGCGTTGCCCGATCGCTTGCTGGGCAGCTTGGATGGCCAAGCCCGTCGCCAGGCGGAGGTGGCCCTGCTGCGCCATGTCATCGACATCCTTATGAATGGCGCCCGCGCGCTCGACGTGTCGCAGGCCGCGACCGTGCCCGTGCTCGATGGCATTCGCACCAGGGTGGACAAGCGTAGCACCGCCTACGATTACGAGACCCACGAGGTTGACCGTGCGCCACGTGCTCAGGTTCGCTTTGCTTCGCTTGCCGATGCGGCGGCTCTGCGCCCCGGCAGCTACGATGCCGTGCTGTTTGCCGATGTCGATCTGGACAGCTATCCGCTCTCACACGAGGAGGGGCCGCTGGCCACGCTGACGGCGAGCCTTGGTCGCGAGGGCGTGACGCTTGAGCCCGCGGCCTTGCTGCGCGTGCGCTTTGGCCACGCGATGCAGGCGGCACGCGGCCCGGTTGCGCTTGCGCGCGTGACGCACGATCGCCAGGCGCGCGAGTGCTATCCGGCTGCCGTGTGGACCGAGTTGCGGGCGCACACCAAGGTCGCTGACACCGACAAGGCCGCTGACGCCGACAAGGCCACTGACGATGCTAAGGCCACTGGCGCCGACAAGGCGAAGTGCGTGGGTGAGGGCGATATCGTAAGGGACTTCGATCCCGCGGCAGGCGAAGGTCTCAAGCGCGAGCGCGTGACCTGTGAAGCCCCTCAGCATCTGAGTGCCGAGGCCGTGCCGTATTTGGTCCTGCGTCGTCGCGATGGCGAGGGCGAGGACGCGCCGCTCGTGCCGCGCCTGACGTCCGCCTCGCAGATCGAGGCCTATTCCACCTGCCCGCTGTGCTGGTTCGTCTCGTATCGCGTCAAACCTCAGTCCATCGATGCAGGCTTTGGCAACATGGAGAAGGGCAACTTTGTCCATGACGTGCTGGAGCACTTGCATGCACGTCTTCCGCAGGAGGGCATGGAGCGTGTGACGCCCATGAATCTGCCGCGCGCGAAGGAGCTGCTGCACGAGGTCTTTGCCGAGACCCTGGCCGAGCACGCCGGCAAGCGCGGTACCGAGGGCCCGCTGGTGCCGCTCTCTCCAGTGGAGGAGCGCCAGGCGGCCGAGATCTTGCCGCAACTGGAGGGCGTGCTCGCCTACGAGTCCGAGGCGCTCGCGCCCTTCGCGCCGCGCTACCTGGAGTTTGCGTTCAACGAGCTCCAGGTCGAGTATGCCGGCTGGCCGCTCGGCGGGCGCATCGACCGCGTGGATGTGGATGCCGAGAACCGCGCTGTGGTGATTGACTACAAGCATCGTTCGGGTGTCGAGGAGTTTAAGCTCGCCGACCCCACGGTGCGCGACGAGGAGTCGGGCGAGGCCCCCATCGACGATCCGCGCTGGCTGCCGCCCCATACCCAGACACTCATCTACGCGCAGGCCATGCGCCGGGCGCTGGATTTGGACACCCGCGCGGCGCTCTATTTTTCGACCAAGGGCGGCAAGCCGGCGTTGCGCGGTGCCGCGAGCGCCGAGCTGCTCGAGGAGGAGCGCGGCGACGGTCGCATCCCGGGCCTTAAGAAAGGTTTTCCCGGCGAGGGCGGCAGCATGGACTTCGATGCGCTGCTCGACCGCGTGGAGGCCGGCATCGCCGAGCGTCTGCGCGAGCTCGAGGCAGGCAACGTTGCCGCCGTCGACCCGACGTCGGCTCAGGCCGCGCATACGCGCTGCTCGTATAACCACGAAGGAACGTTTGTAAGGAGGGACGTGTAGACCATGGATCTTTCGACTTTGATGCCGCAACAGCTGCAAGTCGTCAAAACGCTCGACCGCCCGCTGTTTGTCTCGGCGGGTGCCGGCTCGGGCAAGACCTTTACTCTCACGCGCCGCATCGTCTATGCGCTCTCGCCCGAATCCGGTCCGTTTGTCGAGCATCTGGATCAGGTGCTCGCCATTACCTTTACCAAAGACGCCGCGGCCGAGATTCGCGACCGTGTGCGCCGTGCGCTTATCGAAGAGGGTATGGACGAAGAGGCTCTGACGGTCGACGACGCTTGGATCTCGACCATCCACGGCATGTGCTCGCGTATCCTGCGCGCGCATGCGCTGGAGCTGGGCATCGACCCCGAATTCACGGTGCTTACCGATACCGATGAGCTTATGGATCAGGCTGTCGAGCATGTGCTGGGGCGCGCGACGGCGCCCGATGCCGCGCCCGAGCTCGCCGCTTCGCTTAAGGCCCTCTACGCTTGGTATCCCATGGCGGGCGAGGGCGGGACGTTTGGCGCCGGTACCACCATCAAAGGCCTGGTGCGCAACCTATTGGAGCTATCGAGCCAGCTGCCGGGCGGCATGGACGACGTGTGCGTGGTTCGTGGCTGCGCCGATACCTCGGCCCTGGCAGACGCCTATCGCGCGGCGCTCGGCGCGAGCAAGGCGGCGACCGAAAAGGCGCAGGTGGCGCTCGAAGCCATCGACGCGTTCGAGGCGAGCGGCAAGACCATGGCGGATGTGGCGCGGCTTATGATGGCGTGCAGTATGCCGCGCGCGAGTAAGATGTTCCCAAAAGAGAATGTCGAGCTGCTCAAGGCAGAGGCTGCCGACACGTTCGTCAATATTGTGCTGGCTTGCGGTGACCCGGCACTTGATGCGCTGACGGGGCTTGCCCGTGCCGTAGAGGCGGAGTACCGCGCGCTCAAGGCCGGCCAGTCCGCGCTCGACAATAACGATCTGTTGCGCATGGCGTACGAGGCGCTGCACGATTATCCCGCCATCCGAGCAGCCTATGAGGGCCGCTTTAAGATGGTCATGATCGATGAGTTCCAGGATACCGACCAGATGCAGGTCGATTTGATCCGTTACCTGACGGGCGCGGGGGAGCGCGCGCTGTGCACCGTGGGCGATGCGCAGCAGTCGATCTATCGCTTCCGTGGCGCCGAGGTTGAGGTGTTTCGCCGCCAGGAGCGCAAGGTGGGCTCCTCTGCTGCGCCCGAGACGGCTGTCGCATCCGATGCCCCCGCCGGCGAGCTCGTCAAGCTTGTCCGCAACTTCCGCAGCCACGACGAGGTGCTGCGCTACGTGGCGCGCGTCTTTGACGGCGACACCGGTGGTTTGATGCAGGGGTTCTTGGATCTTGAACCGAGCGACAAACGCAGGGACAAGCTCAAGGCAAAGGCGTCGCGCCGCCAGGCGCTGTTCGTTGCCGGCGGCAGCACGCAGGAGCGAACGCAGGCGAAAGCTCGCGCGATTGCCGAGCGGTTCCAAGCGCTCGTCAAAGCGGGGCAGCCCCAGGGCGATATGGTGCTGCTGCTGGGTCGCATGACCAATGCCGACGTCTACGCGCAGGCCTTCCGCGACCAAGGACTCGACTGCGTCATCGCAGGCGGCTCGGTCTTTGCCCAGGCGGCCGAGGTGCAGACGGTGCGTGCCCTGGTCTGCGCGCTCGCCAATCCGGCCGATACGGCGCAGGGTCTTATGCCGCTGTTGGCCTCGCCGATGTTTGCACTCGGCGCCCAGGAGTTCCTGGCGCTGGCGACCAAGCTCGACGAGCAGACGGGGGAGACCTCGCGCCGCAACATCGATGCGGGTATCATGAGCAATTCCGATGTGCCGGGCTTGCAGGGCTTGCCACTCGTAACGCGCGCCCGCGAGGTGCTGCGCTACGCACTGCGTCGCGTGGGGCGTGATTCGTTCGCCGCCATCGCGCGCGACGTGGTCAATGCCTCCGGCTGGTTCGTGCGTCTGGCGCAGCGTGGCCCCGAGGGCAAGGCCATTGCCGCCAACGTGCTCAAGGCGCTCGATGCCGTGGCCGAGGCAGAGGCCGAGCACGGCAATTCTCCGCGCTCCATCGCGCTCGCCTTCGACCGCTTCTTGGCGGGCAAGGAGGCCCCGGGTGCCCTCAACGAGGAGGGTGACGGCGCGGTACGCATCATGACCGTGCATGCGTCCAAGGGCTTGGAATATCCGGTCGTGGCGGTTGCCGAGTGTTTTGGCGTGCGCAAATCGTCCGGTGCGGCGCAGATGGGCCGCGTCGACGGTGGGGCGCAAGTCGTGGCGCTGCCGGCGCGCTTCGATGGCGTTAATCTTGCCGATGGGACCTTCGTGAAGGGCGATGACGTCAAAAAGCAGTTTGAGCATGCGTTTAAGGGCAAGGGCACGTCGCTGTGGTTGCCGCCAGAGCTCATGGAGGACGTCTGTGCGACGGGTTCTCCCGCCGAGGCATTTGCTCGTCTGCGCAACGATGGCCTGCGGCTTTCGCTCGAGGAAAGGGCCCGCTTGCTCTACGTTGCCATGACGCGTGCGGGCGAGCTGGTGATCTTGGCGATGGATGCCGGCGTGAGCCGCGGCAAAGTGACGGCGCCGACCTTCGACGCCGAGACCGATCTGACCTACGACGTGCTGCGCCGCATCCTGCCGACCGACAGTCTGGACATGCCGCAGCTCGATAGCGACCGTTTGGTGTTCGACAACTCCAAGCCGGGCGACTACGAGCTCATCTCGCTGACGGACTTTACGTTTGGTGAGCAGGCGTTTGAGGCCAACGCTTCGCTGGATGTCGAGGGCAGGCTTGTTCGCGGCGATGCCGATGCCGCCGATAATGCTGCGCACTCAACTGTGCCCGGTCCTGCTGACCCCAAGCCCGATTCGTTTGAACTCGTATATCCCCAGGCGGCGGGCGTGCGCATGGGCGCGTGTCCGTTCCCGGCACGTGATTCGTACAGCTACTCGTCAATCGCCGCGGCACTCCATGCCGAGACGGAAGACCGTGCCGCCGAGGCTCGTGTTCCCATGGACGAGGCAGGCGATGATGCCGAGTCGGATGGCTCGGAGATGACGGATGCAGACGTGGCCGCCGTTGAGCCTGCCGGCAACCCCATGGCACTGGGCTCGGCGTTCCATGCCGCCTGCCAGTGGCTGATCGAGATGGGTGCCGATGCGTTGCCCGCTGCGCGTGCCGATGCGCTGGCGCACCTGTGGCGCCTGACGCCGGAGCAGCGTGAGCGCTTCGACGTTGCCCTGGACCGCTGGCTCAAGTCGTCGGTTCGTGCCGAGCTGCTCGCGTGGCCGTGCGTTCGCGCCGAGGTGCCGTTCTTTTCGCTGGGCTGCGAGGACGAGGACATCGCTCGCTACGGTGCATATGCCGAGGGCGCCATCGACGCTTTGGCGACGAACCCGGCGGATTCGTCATGCGCGCTGGTCATCGACTACAAGACGGGCGGCACACCGGATGAGACGCCGGACCAGCTGCTCGAGAAGCACGCCCTGCAGGCGCGCGTCTACGCTGATGTTCTGCGCAAGGCGGGCTTTGAGGCTGTGACCGTCAAGTTCGTCCGCGTGGAGCAGCCGGATCCAACCATCTTCGTCGAACCCGCCGAACCTCAAGTGGTCACCTACAACCTCTAGCCCTCAGATAACTTGCGGTGGAATAGTTCCTGTATTGCGGTCCAGGTGGCCCAAGCGGGAACTATTTCACCGCAACTCAATAGGAGCCGTGTGGGTTTGGGCTAGGTTCGGGTGCCGTCCGCGCCGTGCGGTAGAATCGTAACCCTAAGATCACGAACCCGCATCGGAGCTCATCACATGGCATTCGTCCATCTGCACAATCACACTGTTTTCTCCATGCTCGACGGCGCAACCCGTATCCAGGATATGGTCAACCGTGCCGTTGAGCTGGGCATGCCCGCCGTGGCCATTACCGACCACGGCTACATGTATGGCGTGCCCGACCTGGCGCTGGCCTGCGACGCCGTCAACCACAATACGCCCGAGTACAAAACCTGGAGTCACGACAAGGCCTTCTTGGAAAAGGACCGCCGCGACGAGCTGGTGGAGCCCGATCCCGAGGAAAACCCGCGCGAGCATGCCCAGTATGTGAAGGACATGGCCATGTGGGACGAGAAGGGCAATATCGACGAGCTCAAGCCACCCCTGGTCATCAAACCCATCTTTGGCTGCGAGGTCTACTTTACGCCGGACGAGACGCTCGCCCGCGACCACAAGCCCGAGCTCTACCACATGATTCTTCTGGCCAAGGACCAGGAGGGCTACGTCAACCTGATGCAGACGGTCTCCGAGGCCGCTGTGCAGGGCTTTTACTACAAGCCGCGTGTGACGCTCGACAACCTGCGCCGCCACGCCAAGGGCATGATCTGCACGAGCGCCTGCATCGCGGGCGTCATCCCCAAGTACATCGACCGCGGTGACATGGAGGGCGCCATCAAGTGGGCCGAGACCTTCCGCGACACCTTCGATCCCGGCGACTTTTATATCGAGATCCAGGAACACGGCATCACCACCGACAACGGCCTGACCGACGAGCAGATGGACCGCACGCTCATCGATATTGCCAAGCAGGTGGGCGTCAAGGTCATCGCCACCAACGACTTCCACTACCTGCGCCGCGAGGACGCGCCCGTGCAGGACGTCATCATGTGCATTGGCATGAACGCCAAGGTCGACGACCCCAACCGCATGCGCATGACCGGCTCGGAGTTTTACATGAAGACCGAGGAGGAGATGCGGGCGATGTTCCCGTATTGCCCCGAGGCCTGCGACAACACGCTCGAGATTGCCGACAAGTGCTATGTGGAGCTGGACTGGGATTCCATCATCCTGCCGCGCTTCCCGTTGCTCGATCCCGGCGAGACGCACGAGAGCCAGTTTCGCCGCGAGTGCGAGAAGGGCCTGCGCCAACACTACGGTGACGACTGGGCCACGCGCGAGATCTGTGGCGTCAACATCAAAGAGCGCTTTGAGTACGAATACAAGGTCATCTGCGACAAGGGCTTTGCCGCCTACTTTTTGATCGTCGCCGAGTACGTGCAATGGGCCAAGGACAACGGCATCGGCGTCGGTCCCGGCCGTGGCTCGGCCGCCGGTGCTATCGTCGCCTACGCCATGAACATCACCGCGTTCGACCCGCTCGAGAACGGCCTGATGTTCGAGAGGTTCCTGTCCCCGCAGCGTACCGAGATGCCCGATATCGATATGGACTTCGACGATGAGCGGCGCCTCGAGGTCGTGGAGCACGTTCGCCAGCTCTACGGCCCCGAGAAGGTCACCCACGTCATCACCTACTCGACCATTAAGGCCAAGCAGGCCATCAACGACGCCGCGCGCGTGCTGGACTATCCGGTCTACATGGGCCAGCGCCTGTCCAAGATGGTTTCGAGCGACCCCAAGGTCAAGCTCAAGCAGGTGCTCGAAAAGCAACCCGGCAAAGAGGATCTGTTTAACCCCGACTTTGCCGAGGCCTATAAAAAGGATGACGACGCCCGCCGTATCATCGACACGGCGCTCTCGATCGAGGGCCTCACCCGTGGCGAGGGTGTGCACGCGTGCGCCGTCCTGATCTGCCGCGATCCCGTCAACGAGCATGTGCCCACCAAGCTCGATACCAAGGGCGGCGTCGAGATTACCCAGTACGAGGGTCATACCGTTGCCGACATGGGCCTGCTCAAGATGGACTTCCTGGGCCTGCGCACGCTGACGGTTATCTCCAAGGCCAAGGCAAACATCAAAAAGAACTTCGGCATCGACATCAAAGAGGAAGAGATTCCCTTTGACGACCCCGAGATCTTTAAGCTCATGGGCTCCGGTCACACCGCCGGCGTCTTCCAGGTCGAGTCCGCCGGCATGACGGCCACGATCAAGAACATGAAGCCCACCGAGTACAAGCACGTCGTGGCATTGATCGCTCTATACCGCCCGGGCCCGCTGGGCGCCGGCATGGTTTCGTCCTACATCAACCGTATGAACGGCAAGGAGCCGGCCGTCTCCTACGACGATCGCCTGGACGACATCCTGGGCGAAACCTACGGCACCATGGTCTACCAGGAGCAGGTTATGCTCATCTCCGTCGAGATGTGCGGCTTCTCCAAGGGCGAATCGGACTCGCGTATCCGTAAGCCCGTGGCTAAGAAAAAGATCAAGCTGCTCACGTCGACGGTGCTCCACTGGGAGGATGGCTCGGACGAGACCACCTACGACCACTGGATGAATGGCGCCATCAAGAATAACTACACGCGCGAGGTCGCCCAGAAGATTTGGGACGATGTTCTCGAGTTCGCATCTTACGCCTTTAACAAGTCGCACTCCGCCGGCTACGCCATCCTGGTTATGCAGACGGCATGGCTCAAGGCGCACTATCCGCACGAGTACATGGCGGCCGTTCTGACGTCCTACACGGGCAAGACCGACAAGATCGTTCACTACGTCTCGGCGTGCCGTCACGACGGCATCCCCGTGCTGTCGCCAGATGTCAACGAGTCCGGTACCGAGTTCACCGCTACCAAGGAGGGCGTGCGCTTTGGTCTGGCCGGCATCCGCGGCGTGGGCACCGGCGTGGCGCAGGCGATTATCGCCGAGCGCGAGGCGGGCGGCCCGTTTAAGACACTGCACGACTTTGTCGAGCGCGTGGACTCGAGCCAGGCCAACCGTCGCGTGATCGAATCGCTCATCAAGGCAGGCGCCTTCGACTCCACGGGGTATCCGCGTCGCCAGATGATGCACTTTGTGGACAAGAACAACCCCGAGAACATCATCGATGCCGCCGTGAAGCGCCAGAAGGATCGTGCGAGCGGCCAGACGTCGTTCTTCGATATGTTTGGCGACGTTGAGGGCTCGGGCTTTGAGGTGAGCGTGCCCGACCCGGATGGCCAGGAGTGGGACCGCCACCTTAAGCTGAGCCAGGAGAAGGAGGTTCTGGGCATCTATGTCTCGGACCACCCGCTGCGCCCGTTTGAGTATGCACTAGCCAAGGCACGCGACTTCTCGTTCTCGCAGATCGATACCGGCTACGAGGTGCAAAACCCCACGGGCGGTACCATCAACCAGGAGATTCCCGAGGGCAAGGCGCTGTGGTGGGCCGGCATGGTCTCGAGCGTGTCCAAGCGCGTGACCAAAAACGGCGACCCCATGGGCATCGTGCAGCTCGAGGACATGGAAGGCGAGGCCACGGTCGTGGTGTTCCCCAAGACCTACAAGGAAGCCGAGGGGTATCTATACGGCGAGGTCGATCCCGAGACCGGTGCACAGCTGTCCGATGCGTTTGTGCGCATTAAGGGCAAGCTCGAGCGCTCGGACCGCGGCGACCAGATCATCGCGCAGGAGATCGTGCCGCTTGAGCTTAACGAGGAGAGCAACAAGCCCAAGGTGTTTGAGGTCATGGTGCCCAACAGCCGCTTTAGCCAGGGCAACATGGCGCGCCTTGCCACGGTGCTTACCGCCAACCCGGGCGGCGACCGCGTAGAGATCTTTATCGAGCAGGTGGACGGGCGCGTGCTACGTGCCGAGGTGCCGGCGAAGGTCAACGCGCGCTCGATTCCGTTGTTGGCAGAGGCAAAGGCCATCGTGGGTAACCAAGGCCGCGTGACGGTGATCTAGGGACGGCGTTGCTGAGGGGTAGCTAATTTGGGACGGGGCTTTTTTAGCTACCCTTTGACTGACGGCGAATGAGTCGGGGTCGGAATACATCTCAACCGACATATGGGGGTAGCTAAAATAGCCCCGTCCCAAATTAGCTACCCCGGGTGAGATTGGAGCTGTCTCTTATACACATCTGACGCTGCCGACGAATAGCCTTGTGTAG
>UQXA01000031.1 GCA_900544865.1 uncultured Collinsella sp.
GGTCTTTCATGCAGCAGGGGCTCTCAATGTTTTTATGTCCTGCTCATATCGTCTGGGTCGGCATTCGGGGACACTTCTTGCGGGTTTGCGACCGATTTGTTCGTTTGTCGACGCGCGAGTGTCCATTCGGCGTCTTTTTGAGCTGTGGTCACCTGTTGTTTCTGTGGTGGCTGTGGGCATATGGCTCAAAAGGGCGGGTTGGCCGTCTATGTTTACCTGCGGTTTTATTGCGGTTCGCATTTTCGGTCAAGCATCCCGTCAAGTGTTTGGTCAGCAGTTGGTTTGCAGCCGGAGGCCTATTTTGTCCGTGCTGACAGTGGCTGCCCACCCTCCTCGTAAGCTCAAATTGAGGTTCATCAGTTTGAGGAGGATGCCGTGACTGACCACGTTTTAGACCGAGCGCATCTGGCCGAAGCCGTTGGCAACGATATTGCCGACATGGCCCATTTTTGGATGCTGCGGAAGTTTCAGTTTTTGGAGCCGGCGCGCGAGCAGTTCGAGATCATTGTCGACCCGTGGCTCGGCTATTGCACCGAGCCTTCCCAAAACGAAATCATGGCCTACAACATGGCATTTACCGATTGGCTGCTCTTCGAGCGCCCCTATCGCCATGGCAAGACGCTGCTCGAGCTGTATGTTGATGAGCCGCCAGCATCGCTTTCGCCTGCCTCGCTCAAGCGGCTCGAGCAGGTATGCGACACGCAGTATTTCTCGCGCTTTGGCATTTTGGACAAGGATCCTGCGACTGGTATGGTCGCGCTGAAGGACACACGCACCGACCGTCGCTTTGACGTCTACGATCCGCATATCGTGCAAAAGGAGCATTGGAGCGACGGAGCGATTGCGGTGCGCCTCGCCTGCGTCGACGATGTCTGGCTGACGGCGGGACAACTCTATCTGTATGACATCGCACGCCTGAGTGACACGGCGGTCGATGGGCCTGGTGCGGTGCATCCGGAGGACCTGCAGGATGGCTTTGACACTTCGTGCATCAGTTTCTTCTTGCGTCTGGTCCGCGACATCATGGGCGCCCAGGGGCGGTACGTAAAGTCGCTCAACATCTACGAGCAGGAGTGGGAGTAGGGGATGGGCTGTCGCAGCGCCGCCGCGTGTCTATTTGTCTCGATCTGTAACGTTTAGGGACAAAAAACCGGTCTACCTGTTACAGATCGAGACGAATGCTTGGGCGCTGCTGATTTGTCTAAATCTGTAACGTTTAGGGCCCTGGAGAACGTCTAACTGTTACAGATCGAGACGTTTGGCACCTGGTTGGGGGAATGTCTCAATCTGTAACATCTACAGGCCAAAACTCGACCTACCTGTTACAGATTGAGACGGAAGGTTGGCGGCTGTCGAAAGATCTTGTTCTGTAACAACTAGAGGCTCAAAGACCGTCTTCCTGTTACAGATCAAGACATTTGTCAGCGGAGGCAACGGTGACGATGGTCCATTTGTCTGACGTGGTGGTGATGAAAGTGTCTAATACCGTTTTTAAACACAAGCATACGACTCGCAACACGTTGGCGCGGAATAGGATGCTCGCCAGACTCACGGAGGCGGCTGAACAAGGCGTGCTGCTTGTAACGCACGACAATGCCGAGCCCATGTGGCTGCGGCGCCATGTGGGCACAGACGATATTGCGGAGCCCGAATCGCATCTATTCTGTTTTCAGCATGAATGGGATGCGTTGACGCCGTCGGAGCGGGCTCGGTGGACCATCAAGGGGCTTGCGGAGTTTCATCCCGATTGGGCGTTTTGGGGTTATGACGCGGCACTTTTGTGGGGTCTGGAGGTGCCGAATGATCTGCTCGGGCCGCCTTACTTGGTCAAAACGGGATGTTCGGTGACATTGAGTATGGGGTGTAGGCTGCTGCGTCCGCAGACGGCGGGTGTGCTTGAGCAAGTCGATGGCGTGCGGGTGACGCCGTTTTGGCGCACGGTGGAGGATTGTCTGCTGCGTGCGCCGTTTTCGTATGGTCTGGCGATCGCCGATTCTGCATTGCGGGCGAAGGGCATGTCGCGCGACGACCTCTGCGAGCGGCTCCAGGCCGATTGCGAGGGCAGGCGAGGGTATCGCAGAGCTCAGGTGATTGCGTCGCATGCGGACGGGCTGTCCGAGAACGGCGGCGAGTCTCGCTTTCGGGCGTTCTTTATTGCATACGGCTTTCCGGTTCCGGAGTTGCAGGTGGAGTTTCGCGATCCGCTCGATTTGAGCCAGGTGTTTCGGGTCGATTATTTCTGGAGGCTCGAGGACGGGACATGTGTCATCGGCGAGCTCGACGGAAAGGGGAAGTATGCCTTGCAGAACGGCGAGGGTCGGGAGTCGGTCGACCCGTTCGTGGCAGAGCGCCAGCGGGAATCTCATCTGACAATGCTCGGGCTCAAGGTGCTTCGGTTCACGTTTGATGAACTCAAGAACCCGGGGAAGCTGGTCGAGAAAATGAGGCTGGCGGGTATTCCGCGACGGCCCGATTTGGCTGAGCAATGGAGGCGCCAGTGGTATGGGCACTGAAGCGGACTGTCTCAATCTGTAACAATAAGGGGCCGTTTGGCCTCGTAACTGTTACAGATCAAGACAAAAGGTTGGCTACCGCCAAAAGATCTCAATCTGTAACATCTAGAGGCCGAAAACCTGTCTACCTGTTACAGATTTAGACGTTTGACGATGGGGCTGGAGAATGTCTCGATCTGTAACATCTAACGGCCAAAAATCGGTCTAACTGTTACAGATTGAGACAAAGGCTGGAGGCACGACCGAAAATCTCGATCTGTAACATTTGGAAGGTTAAAGACGGTCTATCTGTTACAGATCAAGACGTTTTGCTGGAACGACCGACGCATCGCTGCGCTGGTCTGTTCATCCTCACGCCCTTTTCTTCCTCCCGTTAGCCGATATGTCCGCAGCAACCTTGCCGCGCTGGATAATAATGGACAAATGTTCAAGTTAATTGTGAGGGAGGAGCTCGATATGGCGTCTGCCGATCGTTCCACGTTGTTTATCAATGCGACCGTCCTGGATGGCTCGAAACATATGGAGCCGCAGCCCGATATGGCCGTGGCCGTTGAGCGCGGTGTCATCACGTGGATGGGGCCGAGTGCTGTGGCGCAGGCGCCTGCGGGTGCCGAGGTTATCGACCTGGCAGGTGCGTATCTCATGCCAGGCCTCATCAATATGCATGTGCATCTGTGCGGTTCGGGCAAGCCGGTTTCGGCGGGCGATGCGGGCGCGCTGATGAAGAAGCTCGATAATCCCGTGGGGCGCGCCATCGTGCGCCATATTCTTAAGGGCAGCGCCCAACAACAACTGGCAAGTGGCGTGACCACGGTGCGCGGCGCGGGCGACCCGCTGTTTGCCGATCTTGCCGTGCGCGATGCTATCGATGCCGGCAAGTATCAAGGTCCTCGCCTGGTGGCGCCGGGAACGGGTGTCACGGTGCCGGGCGGCCATGGTGCGGGTTTGTTCGCCCAGGTGGCCAACAGTCCCGCCGAGGCAGCCGAACAGGTGCGCGACCTGTATGCGCGCGGTGCCGACGTCATCAAGCTGTTCGTGACGGGCGGCGTGTTCGACGCTACCGAGGTGGGCGAGCCGGGTGTGCTGCGTATGCCGGTCGAGGTTGCCGCGGCGGCGTGCAAGGCGGCGCACGAGGTGGGCCTGCCGGTTATGGCTCATGTCGAGAGCACCGAAGGCGTGAAGGCCGCGCTTGAGGCCGGCGTCGATACGATTGAGCACGGTGCCCCGATGACTCCCGAGATCTTGGAACTGTACCGCGGCGCCGCGGGCACGCAGCTCGAGGGGCGTGCGCCCAGCGTTACCTGCACTATCAGCCCGGCGCTGCCGTTTGTATTGCTCGACCCGGAAAAGACCCATTCGACCGATACACAAAAGAAGAACGGTGACATCGTGTGCTCGGGCATCATCGAGAGCGCCCGTGCCGCACTGGAAGCTGGCGTTAAGGTGGGCCTTGGCACGGACTCGAGCTGCCCGTTCGTGACGCAGTACGACATGTGGCGTGAGGTGGCCTATTTTGCCAAGTATGTCGGCGTGGGCAACGCTTTCGCGCTGCATACGGCCACGCAGGTCAATGCCGAGCTGCTGGGGCTGGGCGGCGAGACCGGCACAATCGAGTGCGGCAAGGCCGCCGATATTCTGGTGACGCGCGAGAACCCGCTCGATGACCTGTGCGCACTGCGTGATCCGACGCACGTGATGTGTTGCGGTGATCTGGTGCGCAAGCTCAAGGTGAAGCGTATTCCCGAGGTGGACGCCGAGCTCGACGCGATTATGGCCATGCCTGCCGAGGCGTTGGCCGAGGAGCTTGCCCGCGATGGCGTGGCGTAAGCGCGCGATATGGCGATGCGACAAAGGGACAATCCTTTTGTCATAATCAGAAAAAGCCGAGGTCCCAGTGCGAGGCCTCGGCTTTTATTTGTCCCATAGTATGGCAGCTATGAGCGCGTCTCCATCTTGGCATGGCACTTGGGGCAGGTGACGCGGATCTTGCCTTTGCCCTTGGGAACGGAGAGCATCTGGCCGCAGTTGGGGCACTTAAGATAGGCCGTGGTCTTGCGGCCCTTCCACATCTTCTTGGCTGTGCGCTTGGCACGTTCAAAGTCTTCCTTGCTAGTACCGGCTGCGCGCGAGGCGTTGGCCGCTGCAGCTCCGCCGCCCAAGCTAGCTACAAACTTGCCCAAGCCGGGTACGTTTGCAGTCGCGGCGACAAAGGCCTCGTTCTCCTTGTGACGTGCGTCGATATTTTTGGACAGGCCGCGCAGCACGCCAATCACGATTACGGCGATGGCAATCCAGCTGAGCCACTGGATGCGGGCTATCGATCCGATCATCGCGATGACGATGCCGGCAAAACCCATCACGATGGTGAGTTCATCGGCACCATTGCGACCCTTCATAAAGTCATTCATGCAAATTGCCTTTCGTTCGATATGCTGCACGCCTTTATACCCGATTTAGAGCAAGGGGGACAGGTTAATCTGCACCAATGTGGTGCAAACATACCTGTCCCCGGAATACCAAGACGGTGCAAAGAAATCTGTCCCCAATGCCCCTATTACTTGGAGAGCTTGTCGACGACGCGTTCGATTTCGGCGAGCTTGGCGGCTTTGAGGTCTTCGTCGCCCGATTCGATTGCCGAAGTCACGCAGCCCTCGATATGCGCCTTGAGCACGTCGGCGTTAATGCGCGCGAGGAGCGCCTGCGTTGCCATGAGCTGCGTGGAAATATCGACGCAGTAACGGTCCTCCTCGACCATCCGCAAGATGCCGTCGATCTGGCCGCGTGCCGTCTTGAGCATGCGGGTCACCGATTTATGGTCTGCCATCATGTCGGGTCCTCGTTTCTGGTCGATCTTCCGGATGTCCCCGTCAGTTGCGGTGAAATACGGACCGTTTAAAGGCCTAGGGCGGCACAACAGTCCGTATTTCACCGCAACTTCTGAGGATTCAGTAGGCAGCGACTGCTATGCGGCGGTCACCGAAAGGGCGTGGAACTTCTCGCCGGCGCCCTCGACAGCGGCGGTGAGCTGCTCGACGGTCACGGTGTCGGCGCACTCCACCTGGACGGTCTGGGTCTCGTGATCGGCGTCGGCGTCGGTCACGCCGGCCACGTTGAGCAACGCCGTCTCGACGGTGGCGTCGCAATGGCCGCACATGAGGCCGGAAGTCTTGATTGTGTAACGCATGGGTATTCCTCCCTGTTGTGTCGGCTTTCCCAGGCACCCGACCTTGACCTTCAAGCCGTCGCTCGCGTACCAAAGTGCGCGTCGCTCCTCTTTCGGGTCAATCTCGGGCGTCTGGAAAACCCGTTCTAGATGGACTTAATGGTGAGCCTATTTTGCCACTTTTGGCTTAAAGGATTTTAAGCGCAGCGCATTGCTTACGACGCAGACACTCGACAGGCTCATGGCCGCGGCGCCAAACATCGGCGAGAGCTGCCAACCGGTGGGGGGGAAGAACACGCCCGCCGCCAGCGGAATGCCGATGCCGTTGTAGAACAGCGCCCAGAACAGGTCCTGCTTGATGTTGCGAATTGTGGCGCGCGACAGCTCGATGGCACGGGCGACGTCCATGAGGTCGCTGCGCATGAGTACCACGTCGGCGCCCTCCTTGGCGATGTCTGCGCCGGTGCCGATAGCAAGGCCCACGTCGGCGCGCGCCAGGGCGGGGGAGTCATTGATACCGTCGCCCACCATGGCGACCTTGCTGCCCGCATCCTGCAGCTCGCGTACGTGGTGCTCCTTGTCGGCGGGGAGGACGTCGGCGATGACCTGTTCGCTGCTCAGCCCCACGCGGCGGGCGATTGCTTCGGCGGTGACTCGGTTGTCGCCGGTGAGCATGCGCACGTCGACGCCAAGCGAGCGCAGTGCGGCGATGGCTCCGGCACTCGTTTCCTTGACCTCGTCAGCCACGGCAATGGTGCCGGCGAGCTCGCCGTTCTTGGCAAAGAACAGCGGCGTCTTGCCCTCAGCGGCGAACTGTTCGGCAAGACCCGCGGGCACCTTCGCGCCCAGCTCGTTCATCAGGCGCATATTGCCGGCGGCAATGGCGTTTTGCCCCTCGCGCGCCGTAACGCCTCGCCCGGGCACGGCGGCAAAGTCCTCGACGGCGCGCGCGACAATCCCTCGCGTCTCGCACTCGGCCATAATCGCCTCGGCCAGCGGGTGTTCGCTTGAGCGCTCCAGCGCGGCGGCCAGCTTGAGTAGCGCCTTTTCGCTCATGGCGGGCGATCCGTCGGCGCGCGTGGCTACCACGATATCGGTCACGGCAGGCTTGCCGCGAGTGACCGTTCCCGTCTTATCGAACACCACGGTGCCCACGCTGCGCAGATTCTCCAGCGCCTCGGCGCTCTTGAACAGAATGCCCATCTCGGCGCCCTTGCCGGTGCCGACCATAATAGCGACGGGCGTGGCCAGACCCAATGCGCACGGACAGCTGATCACCAGCACAGCGACGGCGGAGGTGAGCGCTTCGTTCACGCTACCGGTCAGTGCCATCCACGCCACGAAGGTCATGGCCGAGATCACGAATACCACGGGCACGAACACGCCGGCGACCTTGTCGGCCATGCGGGCGATGGGCGCCTTGGTGGCGTTGGCGTCCTCGACGAGCTGGATAATCTTGGCGAGCGACGTGTCGGCGCCCACGCGTGTGGCACGGAAGGCAAACGAGCCGGTGCGGTTGACAGTGGCGGCGTTGACGGTGTCGCCGGCGGTCTTTTCCACGGGGATGGACTCGCCGGTGAGCGCGCTCTCGTCCACGGCCGAGCTGCCCTCGAGCACCACGCCATCGACAGGGATGGACTCGCCGGGGCGCACACGCAGCACCTGGCCGGGCAGAATGGCATCGACGTCGACGGTGGCCTCGCTGCCGTCCTCTGCCACGACGGTCGCGGTCTTGGGTGCTAAGTCGATGAGCGCCTCGATAGCGCCGCCGGTCTTGGACTTGCTGCGCGTCTCGAGGTATTTGCCCACGGTGACGAGCGACAGGATGGTGCCAGCGCTCTCAAAATACAGGTTGTCCATGCTCGTCATCATGGCCTCGTGCACCTGACCTGCGGCTAGCTGGTCGGCCATGATGAACATGGCGTAGAGCGACCAGGCGATGGAGGCGGTGGCGCCCACGGCAATAAGGGCGTCCATGGTGGGCGCGCCGTGCGCGAGCGATTTAAACCCGTTGATAAAGTACGCGTCGTTGACGTAGACGATGGGAATGAGCAGGACGAGCTCGGTGAGCGCGAGCGTCATGCTGTGGGTGTGGTCGGTGAAGATGCCGGGCAGCGGCCAGCCGAGCATGTGCCCCATGCCTATGTAGAACAGTGGGATGAGGAATACGATCGAGACGATGAGGCGGGTGCGCATGGCAGAGGCGGCGGCCTCCAACTTTTTGGTCGGTGACTCCATATGGGCGGCGCCGGACCTGGCTTGCGCACTTCCGCTTTGGACAGCGTCGGTGCCCGTGCTGATGGGTGAGGCCGAGTAGCCCGCGCGGTCGACAGCGGTGCAGATGTCGTCGGGGGAGACCTGCGCAGGGTCGTAGTCCACCAGCATAGAGCCGGCGAGCAGATTAACCGCGACGCTTTGGACGCCGTCGAGTTTGCTCACGGCGCGATCCACATGCGCCTGGCAGGCGGCGCATGTCATGCCGCCCACGTCGAACTTATCTTGAGCCATGGCTTCTCCTTTCTGTGACGTAGTGTCGGAAATGTTAACCTGCCGATACTATACACCCATACCCCCTGGGGGTGTCCAGTACAGAAAGAAATGTATGACATTTCGCTACAGATGAGGGTGGCTGCCGGGTTGGTGCACCATCCCCGCCCTTCGTCTCAATCTGTAACATCTAGCCCAGTTTTTGCCGAGCTGCTGTTACAGAATGAGACAAACTCTCCGGCGGCAAATCAATATCTCGATCTGTAACATCTAGCGGGGAAAATGACCTCTAACTGTTACAGATTGAGATTTTGTTTTGAGAGGTTTGAGTTTGTCTCCATCTGTAACAGTTAGACCGGTTTTTGGATTCCAGATGTTACAGATCGAGACGAACCTTCAGCAATAAACTCAATGTCTCAATCTGTAACATCTGGCGGGAAATATGACCCCTTACTGTTACAGATCGAGACAGACCGTCCGCGGCCAACTCAAATGTCTTGATCTGTAACATCTAGAGAGGTTTTTGACCCCTTACTGTTACAGATTGAGATGTTGTCTCGCGGGATTGGGGTTTGTCTCGTTCTGTAGCATCTAGACCTGTATCTGCCGAGCTAGTGTTACAAATCGAGACAACTGCCGGGGAGGGGTCCCGTCACGGCAAGACGCCCGCCGCCTAGATACAGAACCCGGGAATCACACAGGTTAGCTTGTTTGGCTTTTCCGCAGGCGTTGCGTACGTAAAGACGTCGCCGTCGTGGCCCACACGGTTTATGCAGAGCGTGCCTTCGGTCTCCGATGAGTCGGGGCTCACCGTGCGCTCCCACCAGCAGGTGTCCTTGCCCTTCCACTGGCGGACCATTGTCTCGTTCGTGGAATACGGGCTCACCTTGAGCTCGCGGAAGAGCTGATACTCCTTGCCCTCGCCGTTGTAGATGTCTGCCAGGTAGTGATAGTCCTTGGCAAACGAATCGGGCGGTTGCGTACCGCACAGCTCGACCATAGCGGGCAGCCAAAGGGTTGCGGGCAACTCGCTCAGACACGATGCACTGTTGGCGGCGCCAGCGTTATTCGAGACCTTTTTGACAGATTTGATGAGTGCGCGTAGCTCATTGGGCAGCAGCTTAAGGCCGTCGCCGTCGAGCCATTCTCGCAGCTCGCAATCTGCCCAGCCGGAGCTCGGCGGTTCAGCCGCAGCGTTGCGCTCGGCAATACCGGCGTCGAACATAAACGTTAGCCCTGCCTTGCCCGTACCGTCCAGAAGCTCATCGTGACGGATGCCCACAAGCTGCGCGCCGACCTCCAGCCCGTTGGTGAGTTTCACGCGCTTGGTACACGGATAGGGGATATGCCCATCGGCATCGAGCAGGTGGTAGCGCTTGGCAATCTCGCGTGCCTCGCTACGGGTCTCGGCGGCCTTAATCTTGAGCGAAATCTCCTGCAGCTGATCCCAGGTGTAGTCGTCAAGTGAACCGCGGATGCCATCGAGGTAGTCGGGGATGCCAAAGCCATGGGTTGCCGCGCCAATGACGCCGAGCCCCGCAACGACTGCAGCGACGCCGCCGATAATAAAGCGACGGCGGGTCATGGCATCGTGGCGGGCCTGATTCAGGATCTCTCGCGCGCGCTCGCCGGCGACGTCGACCTTAAGGTGCGTACCGGAGTCGATGTCAATCGCGGCCTCGTCTCCTGTGCCTTCGCGGCCCTCGGATTCGGCATCGGTGAGGTATGCCGAGAGCACCTCGAGCATCTGCTGCTCGGTGGGGCGATCGCACTGCTCGACTGAGAGACCCTTCATGATGATTTGGACGAGCGCTTCATCGCCCTCGCAGCGCGGCTCGAGCGGTGCCGGCTTGGTCTTGGTCTTTACGAGATAGAACGAGCCGGTTGCAGCGGCGTCCGTCGACTCAAAGTCAAACGGTTTGCGACCGCTGTAGAGCTGGTACAGAATGCTCGAAAGCGCATAGACGTCGATTGCCGGCGAACGGCGAAGGGCCGCGATGCCTTCGATATCCTGCGTGAGCATCTCGGGCGCGGCGTATGCGGGCGTGGCAAAGCGCCAGATGTCGGCGCGTCGGGTGATCGTGTCGTCGCCGAGAGCCATGGTCGCGGAGCCCATGTCGATGAGGCAGGGGTCAAAGGAACAATCAGCAATCTGCTGCTCGAGCGTTCGGCTGGTGGTGCGGAACATGATATTGGCAGGCGACAGGTCGCGATGGATGACCGGATTCACGAGGCCTTGGGTCATCAAGAGCGCACGAAGCACGGCGTTTCCGACGGCGGCGACCATCTGGGTGGTCAGCCCGCCCGAGGCGTCGTGCGGAAGCAGGGGCAGCGCCTGCTTGAGCGAGGTGCCCTCGACCCACTCCATGAGGATGAGCGGGTCATCCTCGCACGATCCGTAGCCATAGACGCGCGGAAATCCGCGCAGGTGCGAGACGGTACACAGATGACGGTACTCCTCGAACAGCGCAGCGGTGTTGGCCAGGTGCGCTGCCGATTGCTCGGCGGAGCGGTCGGGGGCTTGGCCGGAAAGGATGGCGTTGTCCTTGAGTAGCTTGCCGGCAAAGACCTCGCCGCTCGTGTTGGTCGCGCGCAGCACGTGCCCGATGTTGCCGTTGTTGCGGTGGGCCGTCTGGAGAATAAGCGTCATAAACCGACGCCTGGCGTCGTCCTCGGCGCTGGGGTCGACCGCCACGGCGGTATCGAACGTATCGAGACGGATGAGTTTGTCGCCATAGGCGCTATCGGTAGTATCCATGGCGTTCCTTTGTCTGGCATGGGTTGCCGCACGTATACGTGAGCAGTGCGGATATCGGTAAAGTACCATGATAGCCGCACTGCCCACGTATACCGCTGTGCATTGTCGTTTACGACGCAGAAGGTAGAAGACGAAAGACGGACGATGGCCGTCTTTCGATCGCCGTCCGCGCTAGTCCACAATGACAAGGAATGTCGTATAGAGACCCAAATGAAGTCTGTCGCTGTTGGCGATTTCCACGGGGGGATAGATCTTGCCGGGCTCGCGTTGGTCGCGCGGCGGCTCAATCACAATATCGCCGTCGCGCGCCCGATTCGAGCACCGTGCCGTTGGTCGATCCAAGGCCCTGGGCGTACCAGTGCTCACCCTCAAGCCAAATGCGAAGATGCTCGCGCGATGCGTCGGCGCCCACATCGGTGATGCTGGGCGAGGTTTTGGGCAGAGAACCAATCACGGTACCGTGCGGATCGCGTGTGAGGGGATGGATTTGCATGTCGGCGCAGTTGTCGGCATGGGTTCTGAGCAGACCGAGGTTGGGGGCGACGGTGCGCGGCTGCTCCAGGCTGCTCATAAAGCCACGTCCGACGGTAGTTTCGGTGGTGCCAAAGTGCTCGCCCGTCTTGCTGTCGCAAAAGCGCTCGACGGTGGCCACGCCCTGAACGGGATCGGCGAGCGCCCCCGTTGCCACAAAGAGCATAAGGTAAAGCGTGCTTTTCTCGCGCACGGCATTGCCGTCAAAGTTGTCGATGCGATTGAGGGCATTTGCATATAGGCGGCTGTCCAGCTTGTAGCTGGTGAGAGCCGACATCATTTCGTTGGCGGCCGGACCGCGATAGTGCTCGGCGATTGCCCGATAGGCGGACTCGCCGCCGCCGAGCTTGCTGCAGATTGCCGCGGAAAGGTTGAGCGTGGTGACGGTAAAGTCGCTGTAGATGGCGGGCGCGCACTGGTCAGGCTTGCGATGGACGATGTAACGGGTGAGATACGAGCGGTTGGAAGAGCATTTCTCGAGCAGGGTACTGCCGAGATAAGAGTTTCCATTGATGAGCATTCGGGCGATCTCGAGATGTTTAAGACCGCCGAACGAGCGAATATCGTTATAGAGGACCGAGCAAGGCGTCTCTGCTGCCACGGATACCTCCTTTGATTGCTTCCTAGCCAATATGGCGATAGGAATTAATGGCCCCCGGTGGGCGACGTATTAAATGGCTGCGCAATATATAGCGTAACTAAAGCAACATTATAGGCCACATGTTCGAAATTGCAGGAAGACTGAGAGATTTGGTTTGGACTGGACGGAAATCCCCCTCTGTCTTGATCTATAACAATTAGGGCCGATTTTACTCGTTAACTGTTACAGATTGAGACGTTTGTGAGCCGTGTCGACCGTTTGTCTCGATCTGTAACACGTAGAGGAAGATTCGCCCTGTAGATGTTACAGATTGAGACAATCAGCCGGGCCCACCTCGTCCGCCTCGTCATCTGTGGTTTACGTGGGGGCATGCGAAGCACGGGTATACTAACCGGCGGCGAATCTGCTCCATCGCTTAGAGCTGCTGCGTCTGGACGGCGCGTGATAGGGCTGCCAAAGCGATCGCCAGCGTGCTGAGCAACGTCCTCTCTGTGCGCACCTGTTTTTGTATGTATTAGCGCACTACCAAGCACGCCCGCGCGGCCGCATGCCGTGCCCCTTGCGCGTGCAGATAAGGAACAACAACATATGCGTAATTCTGTATCTGACGTCACCGACGCCGAGATTCTGGACGAGACCCGCGAGGCCATGACCCAGGCTGCCTTCGATGCCGCCGATGAGGCCAATGCCGCCCAGGCCGTCGAGTCCGCTACCGAGAGCCTGCCCGCCTTTGACGAGCTGGGCCTCTCCGACGAGATGCTTCGTGCTATCGAGAACCTGGGCTACACGGCGCCCACGCCCGTGCAGGCCGGCTCGATCCCCGTAGTGCTCGAGGGCCGTGACCTGCTTGCCGCCGCTCAGACCGGCACCGGCAAGACGGCCGCCTTTTTGCTGCCGACTATGAACAATCTGGAGCACATCGCTCCTCCCAAACCCGTGCGCGAGCGTGGCGGCCGCAACCGCCGTCGCGGTGCTAAAAAGCCCGAGGGCAACGGCCGTGGCCCCGTGATGCTCGTCATCACCCCCACGCGCGAGCTTGCCCAGCAGATCGACGAGGTCGCAAGCAAAATCGCCGACGTCACGGGCCACGTTGCCGTGACCGTCGTGGGCGGCGTGAGCTACAAGCCGCAGACCGCGGCACTCAAGTACGGTTGCGATATCCTAGTTGCCACGCCGGGTCGTCTGGTCGACCTGATCGAGCAGGGCGCCTGCCACCTGGACGAGGTTAAGGTCCTGGTGCTCGACGAGGCCGACCGCATGCTCGACATGGGCTTTTTGCCCGCCGTCCGCCGCATTGTGCGCGAGACGCCGGCCGAGCGCCAGACGCTGCTGTTCTCGGCGACGCTCGACGAGGAGGCCGTGGGCGAGATCACCGACCTGGTGAGCGACCCGGCCCGCGTGGAGATCGCGCCGGCCACGTCGACCGCCGACACCGTCGACCAGTTTGTGTTCCCGGTGTCCATCGAGGCCAAAAACAACCTGCTGCCCGAGTTCCTCAAGAAGGAGGGCCCGGAGCGCACTATCGTCTTTATGCGCACCAAGCACCGCGCCGACAGCTGCTGCCGTCGTCTGGAGCGCAAGGGCATCAAGGCCGCCGCGATTCACGGCAACCGCAGCCAGGCCCAGCGCGAGCGTGCCCTTTCGGCCTTCCGCGACGGTACCGTTGACGTGCTGGTGGCAACCGACGTGCTTGCCCGCGGCATCGACATTAGCGACGTGCGCTACGTCGTGAACTTTGACGTGCCGGCCGAGCCGACCGACTACATCCACCGCATTGGCCGCACGGGCCGCGCCGGCGAGCTGGGCTGGGCCATCACGTTTGTGACCGAGCAGGATGTCGATGAGTTCTACGTGATCGAGAAGCTCATGGACAAGACCGCCGACATCTACGAGGCCGGCGACCTGCATGTGGGCCCCAATCCGCCCGCGGTTGACCCCGAGCGCGATCCTGCGGCCTTTAAGGTGAAGAAGAAGACCAAGCGCGGCAAGTCCAAGAGCAAGAAGAAGCTTGAGCAGGCGCGTCGCGACGGCAAGCGCAACGGCGACGATTACGGCGATGTGGCCGGTCGTTCCAACCGCGGCCGCGACGAGCGTCGAGGCGACGGCGAGCGTCCGAGCCGTCCCAAGCGCGGCGGCAAGACCCGCGTGCGCGAGGGCGTTCAGGCTCGCGTGGACGAGGCTGTGGAGAGCGTGGCCCGCGAGGTGGCTGCCGAGGAGCGCGGCGGTGCTGACGCCGTCAAGCAGGCCCCGCGTGGCAACCGTGCCGAGCGCCGTGCCAAGCAGTTCCAGGGCGAGGCGCATCGCCGTCGCCGCGAGGACGAGGACCGTGGCGGCCGTCGCCGTGTTGAGCGCGAGGACGAGGGCCGCGGTTCGCGCGGCGGCAAGCGCGGTTCGGGTGACCGTCGTCGCTCCGGTCGTAATGACGAGCGCGGTGGCCGTGATGAGCGCCGTGGCGGCGAGGGCCGTGGTGAGCGTGGTGCCCGCGGCGGTGAGTCCCGTGGCGGCAAGCGCTTTGAAGAGCGCGGTAGCCGCGGCGGCGAGCGTCGCGAGGGTGCTCGCGGCAATGGCGGCCGCGGCGGCGCTGGTCGTTCGAATGAGTCGCGCGATCGTCGTGACCCGCGTGCCAGCCGCGATCGTCGCGATGACTGGCGCAACTACGACGATACCCGCGAGGAGCGTCGTGGCGGCTATCGTGGCGGGCGTGGCGGCAACCAGGCCGGCTCCCGTGGCGGCCGTGCCGGCGGTCGCGATAACCGTGGCAGCTATGGCAATAGTCGTGGTGGCAAGCGTGGCGGCAGCTCCCGTCGTCCCGGTGACGGCGGCGGCAAGCGCAAATAACACACGCATCGCCCGCTAGAGCGAGGTGAACCAAGGGCCCCGAGCAACTACGCTCGGGGCCCTTTTTGTTTGCCGTATCCGATCGCTAGTTCAAATGTGATTTCCTCGGGAATGCATCTAGAGGATGCCGTGGGCCTGTTTCCTACCATGCGGCAATGGGTCCCATAGGGTGCGCCGTGCATTTTTTGGAGTATTCTGCAGTTCGAGTTGTCTGCATATGATTTGACGTCGCCAACGGTGGCTTTCGGATATCCCTAGCGAGCGTTCTGAGTCAGATTTCGTCGTTTTCCGGAGCAGGGGCGCGTCATTCTCGCCATGTCGGAACCCAAAATGACGCAGCGCCCTAAAGGTTTGCCCGCTCGGGGTATTGCTGGCGCGGTCACGTTGCAGAATACTCCGTTTTTTGCACGGGCCAGGATGGGGTACCTCGGGAGAACACGGCGGTATCCCGTAAATTTATACAATCTGTACCGTAATTTATACAAAACGAAGAGGCAGACAGCGTAGGGTGGGTGCATTGGGGTGCTTGGTGCATCAAAACGGGGACCCCACGTGCCGTATACTCTGGCTGGATGTGAAAGCGGCTTGACGCGTTGCCAGGCGTAGGGGAGGGTGCCTCGATGAGCGTATTCGAAATTGTGTTTAGTCCGACGGGTGGAACGCGGAAGGTGTCTGGCCTTGTGGCCGGGGCACTGGGCAAGAATACCGTTACCGTCGATCTGACCGATAGCGGGCTAGATTTCAGCGCTGTCTCGATGACTGAGGACGACGTGGCCGTAATCTCTGTGCCGGCGTATGCCGGTAGAATCCCGGCTGTGGTGGCTGACCGGTTGGGCATGGCTCACGGCAACGGAGCGCGGGCCGTTCTGGTGTGCGTCTACGGAAACCGCGCGTTTGAGGACACGCTCGTAGAGCTGGAGGACGTTGCGAAGCGCGCCGGATTTAGGGTGGTTGCAGCGGTTTCTGCTATTGCTGAGCATTCCGTTGCTCGTCAGTTTGCTGCTGGGCGACCGGATGCGCAGGATGCGGCGCAGCTCGCAGAGTTTGCGCAGCAAATTCAGCAAAAGCTGTTGGCTGAGGATACATCCGAGCCCTCTATTCCCGGCAATCGTCCTTATAAACAAGCCGGAGGTCACCGCATGGCACCCGAGGCAACAGAGGATTGCGTCTCCTGCGGTGCATGTGCCGCGGCGTGCCCCGTTTGTGCTATCGACAAGGGTGACCCCAAACGAGCAGCTGGCGAGGCGTGCATCTCCTGCATGCGCTGCATTGCCGTATGTCCGCGAGGCGCTCGTAAGCTTGATCCCAACAAGCTATCCGCTGTTTCCCAGATGCTGAGCAAGGTTTGCGTCGTGCGGAAGGAATGCGATCTCTTTATCTAGCGCATACGAAATTGGTGCAATGGGACCAGGTTAATCTGCACCAACCTGGTGCAAACAAACCTGTCCCCAATGCACCAGAGTGAGGAGTGTCCCCGAGTGCCGGCAGAAAAGGAACGTCCCTAAGTACCGCATAAATACCGTTTATCGGAGAAAAAATACCGTTCGCCGGTCATAATGATTGTTCCGGCTTTGGGCTTGTCTACAATAACCCCCGTAAAAGAAATGCGGAAGGTTACCGAGTCCCCTCGGACGTGGGCCTAACCAAAGTCTTTGATCGCGAGCGTCTCAATGGGCGCATTCGATTGATTTTGGTTGGGCTATATTTATGAAGGGACATGTCACCATGGGTTTCTTTTCTCGCCTAATGGGTGGCTCGGATAAGCAGACGACTGCGGCTTCCGAGTTCGAAATCCTCGCTCCCGTTTCCGGCGAGCTTGTTCATCTAGAAAATACCAATGACCCCGCTTTTAGCAGCCGTGCAGTGGGCGATGGCGTTGCCGTGGTTCCCCAAGAGGGAACGGTGTGCGCTCCTGTTTCCGGCACCGTCGCGGCGCTGTTTCCGACTGAGCACGCGCTGGGCATCATGTCCGACGACAGCTCTGCTCAGGTGATGCTGCACATCGGAATCGACACTGTTAAACTTGAGGGCAAGGGCTTCCATGCGCTTGTTGCCCAGGGTGACCATGTCGACGCGGGCCAGCCCCTCGTCGAGGTCGATTTCGACGCGGTCCGCGCTGCCGGCTTTGATCCCACGGTCTTCGTTATCGTGTGCGAGCGTTCGGAGAACTCGACTCTTCGCGAACATGCTTCCGGCCCTGTTGCTGTTAAAGAGCCTGTCGTCTGGCTTTCCGAGTAAATTCTTGTGGTGGGTACCGTGGTTATCAAGCGAGTTTTTAACAACAACGTCGCAATGGTCACTTCGGACGATGGCTCCGAGCTCATCGTCATCGGTCGAGGCCTCTGCTTTGGTCGCCATGCCGGCGATGCCATCGATGAGACGTCGGTCGAAAAGACCTACGCGTTGCAGGAGGGAACTTCTCAGGATTCGCGTACGATTGACCGCTTGGCACATCTTTTGGAGTCCATCCCCACCGTCAACCTCGTGATTTCCGAGGAAATCGTTCAGATGCTTCGTCGAGAGCTCAATGTCGACATCAACGATAAGATCCTCATCGCTCTCGCAGACCATATCAGCCTTGCTTTGGAGCGCGAGCGCAAGGGCGTCTCCTGTGAGAATCCGTTGCTGCTCGAGATCCAGCAGTTCTATCGCAAGGAGTATGCACTTGCGGGCCGTGCTCTGCAGATTATCAAGGAGTATATGGGCATCCAGATGAGCGAAGAAGAGCAGGGTTTCATTACGCTGCATATCGTCAACGCCACCATGCCGCAACGCTCTGACCGTCTGATTGTTTCGGTCCAGCTTGTTCGCGACGTGCTCGCGATTGTTTCTGAGCGCTATTCTACGACCCTCGATGGCACCTCGCTGCCTTACGAACGTTTCGTTCGCCACTTGCAGTTTTTCGCACAGCGAGCGCTCGATCCTGCGGCCGGGCAAATCAACGGAGACGCGCTGTTCCGAATCGATGAAACGGCGTATCCGCGTGCATTCTCATGCGCGGACGCCATAGCCGCTCACTTGTCGTCTACCTATAACGTTGTCGTTACCGATGCTGAGAAGAGTTATCTCGCATATCACATTGTTAACCTGCTTGGAGAACCTGGTCTCTTGGCATAACGTGCCCACACATCGATTGATATAAGGCAGGGCTTACGGTCTTGCCCAGGGCACATCTGTCTTAATTTGCGGAAAAGGAAGGGGAGTACCGCTATGACCGCAAAAAAGAAGTTCAATTTCAAAGCGCCGTTGGAGGTGTTCGCGAAGTCGATAGTCCAGCCGATGATGTATCTCTCGGTTGCCGGCATCCTGCTCATCGTGGGCATCATTCTGACCAACAAGACCATCTGCGCTTTGGTCCCCGTACTGGGCTCCGGTCCGTTCCAGCTTGTGGGCGCCGTTGTCTATCAGTCGCTGATGTTTATCATCAACAACCTCTCGATTCTGTTCTGCGTGGGCATCGCCGGCGCCATGGCAAAGAAGAACAAGGGCCATGCTTCGCTGATCGCCCTGATGTCGTTCTTCCTGTTCCTGCAGACTAACAACATCGTGCTCAACGCCACCGGCTCTCTTGCCGATGCGAGCGGCATGCTCGGTCTTACCGGAACCGGCCAGGCCACCGTTATGGGCATTCAGGTGCTCGATACCGGCGTGTTCGGCGGCATCATCCTGGGCTGCATTACCGGTGCCGTGTTCAACAAGTACTCGAACAAGCAGTTCCCCATTGCCCTTTCGATGTTCTCGGGCGTTCGCTTCCCGTTCCTGATCATGATCATCATTTCCTGGATCATGGGCGCTGGCTTCTGCATCGTTTGGCCTCCGGTTCAGGGTGCCATCTCCTCCGTTGCCGGCATCATTAAGGAGTCGGGCAACATCGGTCTGTTTATCTACGGCATGCTCAACAAGCTGCTCGTTCCCACCGGTCTGCACCACCTCATCTACACCCCGTTCCAGTTCTCCGATGTGGGCGGCACCCTGACGCTGGGCGATCAGGTTATCGCCGGTGCCTACCCCATCCGTGTTGCCGAGATGGCAATGACGGGCCAGCCCTTCTCCGATAGCACCTACTTCAACAGCTACACCTTCAACAACCTGTGGCCCTACATCGGTATCGGTCTCGCCTTTATCTTCACCGCTTACAAGGGGAACAAGGATAAGACCAAGGCCGTTATCATCCCGCTGATCATCACCGCCGTGCTCTCCTGTGTCACCGAGCCCATGGACTTCCTCTTTGTCTTTGCCGCTCCTGTGCTCTTTGTCGTTCACTCGGTTCTTTCCGGCATCTTCCTGGTTCTGCTCAAGGTCCTCTCCGTGCCCGCTTCGACTGCAGGCGGCATCATTAACATCGTGGTCTCCAACCTGGTCCTGGGCGTCGATAAGACCAACTGGCCGGTTATGCTGGTGCTCGGAGTCGTCAACGCCGCGCTGTACTTCTTCCTCTTCACCTTCCTCATCAAGAAGCTCAACCTCCACACGCCTGGTCGCGAGGAGGAGTCCGAGCTCGCCGAGTCCGTTGCCGAGGGCGAGGCCGCCGCATCTGTTGCGGTGAAGCAGGGCGCTGTTGCCGCGGCTCCCGCAGAGGGCGTCGATGCTGGCATTGCCGACCTGGTCGCAGGTCTTGGCGGCAAGGACAACATCGAGGAGCTCGAGAACTGCTTTACGCGTCTCCGCGTGAACGTTAAGAACCCGGACCTCATCGATGAGAGCCTCATCAACCACGTGCCCAACAGCGGCATCAACCGCAACGGCAACAATATCCAGATCATCTTTGGCATGAAGGTCGCCGAGATGCGCGACAAGGTCGAAAACGCAATTGAGAAGGAGCAGTAAACAATGATCATTACTCTGTGTGGTGGCGGATCCACCTTTACCCCCGGCATCGTCAAGTCCATCGCTCTGCGCAAGGACGAGCTCGACGTTGACGAGATTCGTCTGTACGACATCAATGAGGAGCGCCAGCGCAAGATCGGCGTGCTTGTGGATTGGATTTTGCACGAGGACCTCGGCCTGGACATCAAGCTCACGGTGACCACCGACAAAAAGACGGCATTTACCGACGCCAGCTTCGTGTTTGCCCAGATGCGCGTGGGCGGCTACGCCATGCGCGAGCAGGACGAGAAGATTCCGCTGCGTCACGGCTGCGTGGGTCAGGAGACCTGCGGTTGCGGCGGCCTTGCCTATGGCATGCGCACCATCTTCCCCATGGTCGAGCTGATCGATGACGTTGAGAAGTACGCCAAGAAGGACTACTGGATTCTCAACTACTCCAACCCTGCCGCCATCGTCTCCGAGGGCTGCCGTGTGCTGCGTCCCAACGCTCGCATCATCAACATCTGCGACATGCCGATCGCAATCATCGACGTGGTTTGCGCCGCGCTCGATATCGACAAGAAGGATGTCGAGTACGATTACTTTGGCCTCAACCACTTTGGTTGGTTCACCTCGATTCGCCACAAGGGCGAGGAGGTGCTCCCGCAGCTGCGCGAGTACATCAAGGAGCATGAGATCCTGCTGCCCGATTCCTACCTCAAGGGCATGGGCTCGCTCATGGCAAAGAAGCCCGAGGAGGCCACCGACGAGCATCCCGAGCAGAACCGTCACACCAAGGGCAGCTGGTATTACGTCTGGAAGGGCGAGTACGAGATCATGGAGTGCTTCCCGGAGTACCTGCCCAACACGTATCTGAACTACTACCTGCAGCAGAAGGAGTTCGTCGAGCACTCCAACCCCGAGCGCACCCGTGCTAACGAGGTTGAGGAGACGCGTGAGAAGAACCTCTTTGATGGTATCGACCATTACGAGAAGACGGGCGAGATCGACGAGAGCACGTTCTATGCGGGCAGCCACGGCGACTGGATTGCCGATCTGGCTATCGCTCTGAAGAACGACACCAAGCAGCGCTTCCTGGTCATTTGCGAGAACAAGGGCGCCATCCCCAACATGCCCTACGACGCTATGGTCGAGCTGCCTGCCTACATTGGCAAGAACGGCCCCGAGGTCATCAGCCGCGACAACATTCCGCTGTTCCAGCAGGGCCTCATGATGCAGCAGCTGAACTCCGAGAAGCTCATTGTCGAGGCTACGATCGAGGGTTCGTACGAGAAGGCGCTTAAGGCCTTTACGCTCAACAAGACCGTGCCGTCGATGAAGGTCGCCAAGGAGGTTCTCGACGACATGATCGAGGCCAACAAGGGTTACTGGCCCGAGCTTAAGTAAAAGCAACAGGGTCGCTGGCCGCATGCCTGAAGCAATGCCCCGCCCACGTGATTGCGTGGGCGGGGCATTGTCGTTTGGTAACGCGTTTTATCAAATATGGCATTTATCTGCGATAATGTTCATTTTCACCGCTGATGGTGACATTTCATACCGCCTGCCGAACTGCGTGGAGACCTAACAACTTTATAGGTCAGTGTTGTGCGTGTAGCAATTTCGCCCGGCCTCGCCTCCGGGCTGCCATGTGAGAGGGGATCTTATGGCTCGACTGCACGTAATGGAACGCAGCCACGCTCAGGCCGTCATGGACGACCTGCACGATGCACTCGGACGTCGTCTGGCGGTGAGTTCACTCGCCCCGTGCCCCGTCGAGTTTACGGCGGCGCTCGTCAACCTGTGCTCCACCCAGAGCTGCGGCAAGTGCACGCCCTGCCGCGTGGGCCTGAGCGCGCTGAGCGACCTGCTCGCCGATGTGCTCGAGGGCCGCGCCGACGAGTCCACGCTCAACTTGATTGAGCGCACGGCCCGCACCATCTACCTTTCGAGCGACTGCGCCATCGGCTACGAAGCTGGCGCCATGGCACTCACGGCCATTCGCGGCTTCCGCGACGATTTTGAGCACCACATCCGCGAGCGCTCCTGCGGCTTTGACCGCGAGGCTCGCGTCCCGTGTGTCTCGGGCTGCCCGGCGCACGTCGACATTCCTGGTTACATCTCGCTCGTCGAGGCAGGCCGTTATGCCGACGCCGTCAAGGTCATCCGCAAGAACAACCCGCTACCGCTCGTCTGTGGCCTGGTGTGCGAGCATCCCTGCGAGATGCATTGCCGCCGCGGCATGGTCGACGACCCCATGAACATCCTCGCCCTCAAGCGCTTTGCCGTTGAACACAGTGACCTCAACGACCATAAGCCGCATGTAGTGGACAACACCGGTAAGCGCATCGCCGTGATCGGCGGCGGTCCGGCCGGCCTTTCCTGCGCCTACTACCTGGCCGTGATGGGCCATAAGGTGACCATTTTTGAGCAGCGCCACCACCTGGGCGGCATGCTGCGTTACGGCATCCCCAGCTATCGTCTGCCGCGCGAGCGCCTGCAGGCCGAGATCGACTGGATCTTGAGCGCCGGCATCGACGTGGAACTCGACCACTCCGTGAGCGGCGAGGAGCTCACCCGCCTGCGCGACGAGTTCGATGCCGTCTACCTGGCCATCGGTGCCCACAGCGATAAGAAGCTCGGCCTTCCGGGCGAAGAGGCGCCCGGCGTGGAGTCGGCCGTCAAGATGCTGCGTGCCATTGGAGACGACGAGCTGCCCGACCTGAGCGGCCAGCGCGTGTGCGTCATCGGCGGCGGCAACGTGGCCATGGACGTGGCCCGCTCTGCCGTGCGCTGTGGTGCCGAAAAGGTGAGCATTGTCTACCGCCGCCGCATCTGCGATATGACGGCCCAGGACGCCGAGATTGCCGGTGCCCAGGCCGAGGGCTGCGAGGTTCTGGAGCTCACGGCCCCGCTCGGTATTGAGACGGGCGAGGACGGACGCGTGAGCGGCCTGCGCGTACAGCCGCAGATTATCGGCGAGCCCCGCCGCGGGCGCCCGGCCCCGCGTGCCGCCGCCACGCCCGAGCAGGTCATTCCCTGCGAGCGCGTGTTCGTTGCCATTGGACAGGACATCGATTCCAAGCCGTTTGAGGACATGGGCATTGCCTGCAAGTGGGGCTGCATCGTCACCGATTCGGACGGCGCCGTGCCCAACTTCGATGGCCTCTTTAGCGGCGGTGACTGCCAGACCGGCCCCGCCACCGTCATCCGAGCCATCAATGCCGGCCGCGTGGCTTCGGCAAACATCGACCGCTACCTTGGTTTCGACCACAAGATCAAGCTCGAGGTTGAGCTGCCGACCGTCCAGTTTAAGGGCAAGCATGAGTGCGGCCGCTGCGAGCTGGGTGAGCGCGAGGCCGGCGAGCGTATTCACGATTGGAATCTGGTCGAGCAGGGCCTTACCGAGGAGGAGGCTCGCCAGGAGGCAAGCCGCTGCCTGCGTTGCGACCACTTTGGCTTTGGCGCGTTCCGCGGAGGGAGGAACCTGGAATGGTAGAGCTCAACAAAACCACCGTCGGCGACAACAGCGAAAACGGAGTGCACAACATGGTCAGGCTCATTATCGATAAATGCGAAGTCGTGGTACCCGAGCACACCACGATCCTGAACGCGGCCAAGTCCGTCGGCATCCAGATTCCCACCCTGTGCTACCTGCGCGATCTGAACGAGATCGGCGGCTGCCGCGTGTGCGTGGTCGAGGTCGAGGGCTGCGACCAGCTGGTTGCCGCCTGCAACAACTACGTGCTCGACGGCATGGTGGTCCACACTAACAGCCCCAAAGCCCGCGAGGCGCGCCGCACCAACGTGCAGCTGCTGCTGTCCCAGCACGATTCGCAGTGCACGAGCTGCGTGCGCAGCGGCAACTGCAACCTGCAGACCATCGCCAACGACCTGGGCATTTTCTATCTGCCGTATCAAAGGCATTTGGCGGGCGAGGGCTGGGATTTCGATTTTCCCATCATCCGCGAAAACGACAAGTGCATTAAATGCATGCGCTGTATCAAGGTGTGCGAGAGCGTGCAGGGGCTAGGGATTTGGGACCTGACCAACCGCGCCACGCATACCGCCGTGGGTACCCGCGGGCGCGCGCCGATCGGCAAGACCGATTGCGTCGCGTGCGGCCAGTGCATAACGCATTGCCCGACGGGCGCACTGCGCGAGCGCGACGATACCGAGACCGTGTTCGATGCTCTCGCCGATCCCGACAAGATCGTGCTGGTGCAGATTGCGCCGGCCGTGCGCAGCGCCTGGGGCGAGGAGCTCGGCATATCTCGCGAGGAGGCTACCGTTGAGCGCCTGGCTTGCGCGCTGCGCCGCGTTGGCTTTGAGTACGTGTTCGATACCGATTTCTCGGCCGACCTCACCATTATGGAGGAGGGCTCCGAGCTGCTCGAGCGCCTGGGTGCCGCCGCCAAGGGCGAGGGCGACAGCCGCGGCTGGCCCATGTTTACGAGCTGCTGCCCGGGCTGGGTGCGCTTTGTGAAGGCGCGCTATCCGGAGTTTGTCGACAGCCTGTCCACGTCCAAGTCGCCGCAGCAGATGTTCGGCGCTATTGCCAAGACGTACTACGCCAAGGTGCTGGGCGTGGAGCCCGAGCGTCTGTTCGTGGTGTCCGTGATGCCGTGCACGGCAAAGAAGGCCGAGTGTGCGCTGCCGAGCATGGTGGGCGAGGGCGGTGCGCCCGATGTGGACGTTGCGCTGACGGTGCGCGAGATGGTGCGCATGATCCGCGCGAGCCACGTGAGCGTCGACACGCTTATCGAGGAGCCGCTCGATACGCCGCTGGGCTTCGGCACGGGCGCGGGTGTGACCTTTGGCGCCACGGGCGGCGTGATGGAGGCCGCCGTGCGCTCGGCCTATTACCTGGTGACGGGCAAGAATCCCGACGCCGACTTCTTTACCGATGTGCGCGGCCTGGATGGCTGGAAGGAAGCCGTGGCCGATATCGATGGTACCAAGGTGCGCGTCGCGGTGGCGCACGGGCTGGGCAACGCCGCCCGTCTGCTCGACGCGATTCGCGACGGCCGCGTGAGCTATGACTTCGTCGAGGTCATGGCATGCCCGGGCGGCTGCGTCGGTGGCGGCGGTCAGCCCATCCACGACGGCTGCGAGCTGGCAGCCGAGCGCGGTCAGGTGCTCTGGGGCCTCGATGCGAACGCCGAGATTCGCTTCTCGCACGAGAATCCCGATGTCCAGGCGTGCTATCGCGAGTTCTTGGGCGAGCCGCTCTCGCCGCTGGCCGAGGAGCTGCTGCATACCGACCATCACGCATGGACGATGCCTAACGAGGGGACGTGCTAGCGATGCGCGCGTTTGATTTTGAAATGTCGCGCCGGGGGCTTGCCTCGGCGCTCGCCGCGGGCGCCCTGTCACTTGCGCTCGCGGGCTGTGGCGGCGGGGCTGCCGGTGCCGGGTCTGCTGCGGGCTCGGCTGCCGCGGACGGCGTCAGTGCCGCCGCAGGGCCGGTCGAGGTGCATGTCGCCTCGCTCAAGGGGCCGACGTCGATCGGTCTGGTGCGGTTTATGGATCAGGCGGCCGATGGCGAGACGGACAATGAGTTCGACTTTGCGATCAACACTGCCGCCGACGAGATCGTGCCCAAGGTCATTCAGGGCGATGTCGATATCGCCCTGGTGCCCGCCAACGTGGCGAGCGTGCTCTACAACAAGACCGAGGGAGCGGTGCAGGTCATCGACATCAACACGCTGGGCGTGCTGAACGTTGTGACGGGCGACGCGAGTGTGGCCTCGTTTGGCGATCTGGCGGGCCATACTGTCTATATGACGGGCAAGGGCGCCACGCCGGAGTACGTCATGAACTACCTGCTGGAGCGCGCGGGCTTGGCCGGTCAGGTGACGCTCGAGTTTAAGAGCGAGCCTACCGAGGTGCTCTCGGCTCTGCTTGCCGACCCGACTGCCGTGGGCGTGCTACCCGAGCCGTTCAAGACGGCGGCCATCGCCAAGAGCGAGGGCAAGCTGTCGGCACCGGTGAGCCTGACCGATGTGTGGGACGAGCTGGCAGGTGACACGGGTTCGCGCTTGCTGACGGGCGTGACCGTGGTGCGCCGGGCCTTTGCCGAGGAGCATCCCGGGGCCGTGGCGGAATTCTTGAGCCGCCACGCGGCGAGTGTGAAGGCCGTGAACGCGGCGCCGGCGGACTGGGCGCAGGCCGTGGTCGATGCGGGCATCGTGGATAACGCCGCGACTGCCGAAAAGGCGATTCCCGGGTGCATGCTTGTCTGCCAGACAGGGAAGGATATGAAGGCCGCGCTCGGTGGGTACCTGAAGGTGCTGGCCGATGCGGACGCGAGCGCCGTGGGCGGCAAGCTCCCGGCTGATGATTTCTACTACATGGAGTAACCCGTGCGTGCGTTTGCTCGACAAATGATAGAGCGTATGAAGGCGGTGGCGGCAGCAGGTGCCGTTGCCGCCTTTTGGCTTGCCGTGTGGGTCTTTGCAGCGGCACTGGTGGCGCAGCCGTTGATTTTGCCGGGGCCAGGTACTGTTGCGGTGGCGTTGCTGCGGCTAGTATGCGATGCCGGCACGTGGGCGATTCTGGTGGGCTCAGGCGCGCGAATCTTGGGTGGGCTGGCGCTTGCCGCGGCGTGTGGCGGCGTGATGGCGGGAGCCTCGGTGCGGTCGCTGACGTTTGCCCGCTTGGTGGCCCCGGCGCTTTCGTTTGTTAAGGCGACGCCGGTTGCCTGCATAGTGGTCTTGCTGCTCATTTGGTTGGGGTCGGCGCGCGTGAGCATTGTGGCGGTCTTTTTGATGGCGCTGCCGGGCGTGTATTTTTCGCTGGTCGAGGGTTTGACGCAAGCGGATAAACCGCTGAAGCAGATGTTCCGCCTGCATGGCGTGCGGGGCTGGCGACTGTTTTGCGCCCACACCTGGCGCGAAGTCCTGCCGTTTGTGCTTTCGTGCGCCCGCGCCGTGATTGGCATGAGCTGGAAGGCCGGCGTGGCGGCGGAGCTGATCGGCATGGCGGTGGGCACCGTGGGTGAGCGCATCTATCAGGCAAAGCTTTTGATTGAGACGGCTGATCTGCTGGCGTGGACCGTGCTGGTCGTTGCCGCCTCGTGGGCGTGTGAGCGCGTGCTGGTGTGGCTGCTGCGGGTTTCGGGACCCGTGGCGTGGCGCGCGGCCGTGCGGGCACATGGGCATGGACCTGTCTCTTATACACATCTCCGAGCCCACGAGACTCCTGAGCA
>UQXA01000032.1 GCA_900544865.1 uncultured Collinsella sp.
AACTGCGGGAACGGCCCATTTGCTCAATGTGTTCGGCTGAGATCGGAAATCAACCCGATGAGTTCGACCGTGCGTAGCATCTCGCGCTGACGGCATCCGCGACCGTCGACCGAAGCCTCACCCATCTGGTTATCGTAAGGGTCCTCGCGCATGCCGTCGAAAGAGGGCTCAAACTCTGCCTGGAATCGATTGTTGGCCACCATACGCCATGGGTCGAGATTGCCAAAGTAGTGACGGCGGCGCCACTCCTCCCCCATCCTGCGAGCAGAAGATCCAAATGACACGTCGGCGTTGAGCCAACCGGTCTGCGGCGTATAGAACTCTGCCCAGTCGTGCGACCCCACCGAATCGGGCGCAACGTACAGGCCGCTCTGCCAACGGGCAGGCACGCCCGCGATACGGCACATGGTGATAAACGTGAGCGCCATAACGCCGCAATCGCCGCGGAGCGAATGCGCGCAGTCATCGGCAATAGATTCCAAAAGCAAGTACGGCGGCTGATAGCGATAGTCGATATACTGCGTCAGGTAATCATAGATAGCACGGGCGCAATCGAGCGGATCCTCGAGTCCGCCAACAACGCTGGCCGTCAGCTGCTGCAGATACGGCGTAAATGCAATGTGCGGACGGTCCTCGGAAATATCCTCGGGCAGAGGCGCGTCCATACGCGGATGAACCGGAAGTATGCCACCGTAGACATCACAATAAGCAGCATCGATGTGATAACGATAAGTCACCGAGAATGAGCGCTCGCTCGAAGAAGACCACGAGACGGTACGAGCCGAAGCATTCGCGGGAGCAACAGCACCCTCCGGCGTCATGTCGAGAATCTCGACCCGAAACTGCTGACGGCAGGCAGCCGCGACGGGAAGCCAAGCGCAAACGGTCTCCCCCTCCAGAGCGCCGGGGACAGACAAGGACGCCTTAAGCGTAATAACGCGAGTCAATCCGTTTTGTGACTCCATCTCCTTGAGCATCTCGTTGCGCAGTGCAATTCCGTCCGTAGGATCGGGACGCATGCCGGGGACCTCTTTGGGATATACGCGAAGCGAATCGAGGAAGTTGTCGAGAACGAACAGCTCGCCATCGATAAAGCGCCAGTCAATACGCTTACGGTCAATCAGATCGTCAAACTGCTCCTCGGTAAACTCAGGCCACTCCTCGCGAATCATCGCAATAGCCCGATCGCGCGACACCGAAAAATGAAGCGGCGTCTCAAGCATGCGATACCGCTCGGCACGAACGCAGGCAGCAAGCGAGGGATCGGGATTCTGCCCCAAAAGACGATCACAAGCCGCAACAGCCTGCGTCAAATATCCGGCATCCTTGAGACGAAGAATCTCGGGCGGCAGTCCAATATCGAGATGACGGAAATCATCACAGCAAACATCAACAGAGCAACCAACAGGACCCTCGTCAATGACCTTCCCATCCGAAGGCAGCACATTAATAACAGCCATACCAAACTCCAAGTCATTAGAACTCTTGAAGCCCATTGTAGCGAGATAAAAAAGAAAGCCCCAATAAAGGAACCCTCAACACCGATAAACGGTACCTCTAAAAATGAATTCAGCCCAGTAACCCTGTAGCGAGTTAACAAAGGAGGCCCCGTTCACCCGGAGCTTTTCCCATTGCGCGACTTCTGGCAAAGCCAGGTGAGCGCAAGGGAAAAGCGTAGGGTGAACGGGGCCTCCGGCGGGAAGTTAAACCGCTACTTACGCCTTGTTGACGGAGCCAAACTCCTCCATGAGCTCCTTGGTGCGGGCAACGATGTTGTCGCGACCAGGCTTGAGGAGCTTGCGGGGGTCAAAGCCCTTGCCCTGCTGATCCTTGCCAGCCTCGATATACTCGCGAACGCCCTTGGCGAAGACGAGCTGCAGATCGGTGTTGACGTTGATCTTGGAGATACCCAGGGAGATGGCCTTCTTGATCTGATCCTCGGGGATGCCGGTGCCACCGTGCAGGACGAGGGGCAGGTCGCCGGTCTGAGCCTTGATCTCGCCCAGGCGCTCGAAGGAAAGGCCAGCCCAGTCGGCAGGGTACACGCCGTGGATGTTGCCGATACCGCAGGCGAGGAAGTCGACGCCCAGGTCAGCAATCTGCTTGCACTCAGCAGGATCAGCGAGCTCGCCGCTGGAGGTCACGCCGTCCTCGGTGCCGCCGATGCCGCCGACCTCGGCCTCGATGGACATGCCCTTGGAGTGGGCAAGCTCAACGAGCTCCTTGGTGCGGTCGAGGTTAAGCTGGAAGGTCTCCTCGTGAGAGCCGTCATACATGATGGACGTGAAGCCGGCCTCGATGCACTTGAAGCAGTCCTCGTAAGAACCGTGATCGAGGTGAAGGGCGACGGGAACGGTAACGCCCGTGGCCTCGACGGCAGCCTTGACCATGTCGGCGCAGACCTTGAAACCGCCCATCCACTTAGCGGCACCAGCGGTGCACTGAAGGATCAGCGGAGACTTGGCCTCCTCGGCGGCCTGGAGAATAGCCAGGGTCCACTCGAGGTTGTTGGTGTTGAAGGCACCGAGACCATACTTGCCGGCCTCGGCCTTCTTGAGCATGTCTGCTGCGTTGACGAGCATAAAAGAAACCTCCTGTAAGGTTGCTCCGATAACGCCTGAGATTTTACCACGACATACCCGAGCATAAACGTTCGTTTGTTCACGAATACCATCCGATTGGACAAATTTTGACCGTTTGCCCCACAGAATCGACCCACTGGGGAAAATAGCTTGACGATTGAGCGGTCTTCGTGGTTCGGAAGACGGCTTCGAGCCTACATCTGCATAAACGGGTTCTGCATAAGTTCGCGCGCCATCGTGGTCGAATCGCCATGGCCCGTCAAGCAAACGGTATCGGGCGGAAGCATCTTGACAAGTTTGGAGAGCGAGCGCATAATCGCCGCCTCGTCACCGCCGGAAAGATCGGTACGACCGTGGCTGCCCGGGAAAAGCGTGTCGCCCACAAAGGCGATGTTTCCCTGCTCGGTCGCGGCGAACAGGACGATGCCGCCCGGCGTATGCCCCGGCGTCTCGATCACCTGCAGGCAGACGTCGCCCACCTCGATTGTATCGCCCTCGGCAAGCAAGCGCGTCGGCTCACCCGGATCGGGCGTCTCGATACCCCACATGGCGCGCTGCTCCTCGATATTTGCGCGAGGTACCGTCACGTCCTTAGCGCACAACTCATATAGTGCGCTGTCGCCAACGACAGCTCGAACCCCGGCAACCCCACCAACATGGTCGGCATGACCGTGCGTGCAGACAGACCCGAGTACGCGCACCTCGGGATGCGCGGTGCGGATATGCTCCACAAGACGCTCGCCCTCCCACGCCGGATCGACGATTAAGCACTCGTCATTCGAAATCACGGCGTAGCTGTTGGTCTGAATCGGGCCGTTGACGAGCGCCTCAATCGAAGCCGTGCCTCGGGGTGTCAGGTCCAAAGTCATATCGTCCATGCGCATACCCTCCTTCTAAAATACGCTCGAGGCACCAAACGATGCCTCGAGCGTAACCAATATCTATGATGCTGAGAGGCTCTCGCACCTACACACGGCGCTTGAGTTGCGCTCCGCCCTCGCCGGGCATAAGACGGCGAGCGTCGTAGACCGAATCGACACTGCTGATGGAAGCCAGCAGCGGATCCAGGCCGCTCGCATCCGAAATCTCGACCATAAAGCGCAGGGTCGCAATACCCTCGCGGTTGGTCGAGGTGGCGGCGGAAAGGATATTGCCGCCTGCATCGCCAATGGCAATGGTGACGTCCTTGAGCAGGCCCATGCGGTCCAGGCACTCGACCACGATCTCGACCTGGAAGAGAGTGTCGGCAGCACCATCCCACTCCACATCGATCATGCGCTCGGGATGTTCCATAAGACCCTTGACGTTGGGGCAGTTGGCGCGATGCACTGAGACACCTCGGCCACGCGTGATGAAGCCGACGATATCGTCACCCGTCACGGGGTTGCAGCAATGAGCCAGACGGACCAGCAGGCCACTGTTGCTCTCGCCCTTAACGATAATGCCGTTACTTGCGCTCTTGCCACGCTTTTGCGGCTTGCGGTTGGAGCCGCGGGCCGGCTGTTTCACGACCTCGGCGATAGCCTCGGCCTTGGTGAGCTGTTCCTCGGGCTTGGGGTCCAAGATTTGCTCGACCTTATTGCCCACAGCGCGCGGGGCAACCTTGCCGGCACCGACGGCGGCAAACAGGTCCTCGAGCTGCTTGAAGTTAAACTGCTCCGCCACGGCATTGAGCGCACGCGTGGAGCGCGGCGTGGAGATGCCATACCCGCGCTTGCGCAGGTCCTTGGCCAGCATATCGCGGCCGGCGGCAGCGTCGTCGTCCTTAGTCGCGGCGGCAAAGTAGCGACGGATCTTTGACTTGGCGGAAGGCGTCTTGACGATCTTGAGCCAATCACGCGACGGCTTGGAACTCTTGTTAGTCAGGATTTCAACGCGGTCGCCCGTCTTGATCTCGTGCGTGAGCGGAGCCACCGCACCGTTGATTTTGGCGCCGACGCAATGGTTTCCCACCTCGGTGTGAACGGCATAGGCAAAGTCGAGCGGCGTGGAGCCGGCACGAAGCGCCATGACCTCGCCTTTGGGCGTGAAGACGAAGATCTCCTGATCGAAGAGGTCGACCTTCAGCGAATGCAGGTATTCCTTGGCGTCGGTAATCTCATCAGACGCAGCCCAATCGAGTGAGTGCTTAAGCCAGTTAATCTGGTCGTCCAAACGTTGAGCGTCATTGGTCTTGGAAGCAGACGATCCGCCCGACTTCTTATATAGCCAGTGGGCGGCAATGCCGTACTCGGCCTGCTCATGCATCTCGTAGGTTCGAATCTGAATCTCGAGCGGACGAGCCGTAGGGCCGATGACCGTCGTGTGGAGCGACTGGTAGTTATTGACCTTGGGCATGGCGATATAGTCTTTAAAGCGACCGGGCATGGGGTGCCACAGCGTATGCACAGCGCCGAGCGTGGAGTAGCAATCGCGCACCGAATGCGTGATGACACGCAGTGCCACCAGGTCGTAGATCTCGGAGAATTCCTTGCCCTTGCGCTTCATCTTTTGGTAGATGGACCAATAGTGCTTGGAACGGCCGTTAATCTGGAAGTCCTCCAGGCCAATGCGGTTGAGTTCGTCGGTGAGTGTCTTGATGGTCTCGGCCAGATAGCGCTCACGGACCTCGCGCGACTCCGCCACCATGCGCGCGATGCGCTGGTAGGCGTCGGGTTCAAGGTAGAAGAAGGACAGGTCCTCGAGCTCCCATTTAATGGAGCTCATGCCCAGACGGTCGGCCAGGGGCGCATACACGTCCATGGTCTCGCGAGCCTTAAACAGGCGACGATCCTCGCGCAGGGCTGCCAGCGTTCGCATGTTGTGCAGACGGTCGGCAAGTTTAACGATGATGACGCGGATGTCCTTGGACATGGCGAGGAACATCTTGCGCAGCGTGAGGGCCTGCTTCTCGTCCATGCTGTCGACTTCGATGTTGGTGAGCTTGGTCACGCCATCGACGAGCTCGGCCACCGTATCGCCAAACAGGCCGGAAACATCGGCGAGCGAGGTCTCGGTATCCTCGACGGTATCGTGCAGCAGTGCGGCGCACACCACATCGCAGTCCATCTTGAGATCGGCCAAAATGATGGCAACCTCGACGGGATGGTTAATGTACATCTCGCCCGAGCGGCGCTTTTGGTTGCAGTGCTTCTCGGCGGCAAAGCAGTAGGCCTGCTCCACCTTGGAGAAGTCGTCCTCATTCATATATTTGAGGCACAGGCGCTCCAGCTTGTCGTAGCTGTCCGCCACAATCTCGGGCGGCAGCTCATCGGCATGCTTATAGTGCTCCATCTCCGAAAACGGCTGGAGGGTGGAATCATGGGCGGTACGGGCTGCGGCATCCATCGAGGTCCCCTTCCCCTAGGCCCGCGGTACGATCGGGCGGTTAACTTTGGCTAGCATATCAGAAGCGCACGAATCGAGCGCCCAGCTCCGGAAAGCCGAAAACTCCATGCGCGAGCGCAAGCCCTCCAAATAGCGAATTGACCTACTCAATTGCACGCGGCCGGGGTTTTCGGCCATCGCGATGCGACGGGTGTCGTCAAACCCCGAAACTCGACAAAAACCAAGCTCTTCGAAGATTCCCAGGCCGCTTTCCACCGAACGCTCGTCGACCGGCGTGCGAGCATCGATGGCAAGGCACATCTGTGCGATGTCGATATCGCTCGCGCTAAAGGAATCGTCCCCGGTTTTGCCGCGGTTGGAGCGCCACATGGTCTGCAGCGCGCGATAGAGCGTGACGAGCTCGTCGCGCTCGGGCGCATAGCAGTCGAGTAGGCGCTCGTTAATGCGGGCGTCGCGCGACGAATAGAGCAGATGGATCACGGCGGGCTGGCCATCGCGACCGGCACGGCCGCTCATCTGGTTAAACTCAATGCCGCCAAACGGCATGTGATAGAGCACGACATGGCGAATATCGGGAAGGTTGACGCCCTCGCCAAAGGCAGATGTCGAGACGATGCAGCTGAGGCTTCCGTCTCGGAATGCTTCCTCCACGCGACGGCGATCGGAACGCGCAAGCCCCGCGTTATAGAACGCGATATGGGTTGCGCAATCGGGCACACGCTTGCGCAACGTCTTGGCGAGCGCCACGGACTGGTCGCGCGAATTGACGTAGATGACGGTCTTTTCCCCCGTCGCCACAATCGACACCAAACGGTTCTCGCGACTTGCAAGATCACGGTCGTCCTCGAGCCGCAGGTTCTCGCGCACCGTCTCGTCGACCACCGTGCGAGTGATCGGCAGCATGCGGGCAAGCTCGGCCACGACCGGAGCCGTCGCGGTGGCCGTCGCAGCCATAACGACCGGGTCGCCCAGGGCTTTGAGGATATCGGGCATGTCGAGATAGGCGCTGCGGTCGCCGCCCTTGGCAAGGCCGGCGTGGTGCGCCTCGTCGATAACGACAAAGCCGATGCGGCCCGAACGTGCGAAGCGGTCACGGTGGATAGATAGGAACTCGGGCGTCGTGAGCACGATACCGGTGCGGCCCGAAGCTAGGCCGGCGAACACATCATCGCGTGCGGCCTCCACGGTCTCGCCGGTCAGCACGCCAACACCAATACCGAGCGCTGCCATCGTCGACGAGAGGTGATAGGCCTGGTCGGCAACGAGCGCACGCAGCGGATAGACAAAGATGCTCGAACGTCCGCGAAGCACCGCCTCACGCGCGGCATGCACATGGAAGATGAGCGACTTGCCGCGCCCCGTTCCCATAACGGCCAGAACACTTTGGTGATCGGCCAGGGCATCGAGCGCCTCGACCTGCGCGCGATGTGGCTGGTTCGAGCCGATAAAGCTATGGATAAGCGAGCGCGTGAGCTCGGTATAGGAAAGCTGGGCGAGCGTCTCGCGCTTGCGCGACTCCAAGCGCAGGCCGGAATCCGCCGGCTGCACGCCACGACGAAGCTCGCATGCCGGATCGTCGACGCTGGGCAGCGTGGTATCGCGGACCAGAACATCCTTGACCATGAGCTTGGGCTTCACACGACCCTGCCAATGCTCGGCAACGGCCTCGAACACCAAGTCGACAGCGCTATCGCAGTTGATGAGCTTATCGATTTGCGGCACGCGGAACATAATAGCCGGCACACTCGCGGCGCCATCGGTCGCCACAAAGCGCATGTGCTCGCCGGTCTTACCCACCACGGCGCGATCACACATCGTCACGCCCTCGGCAGCCAGCAGCGGCACCTTATTACCCTGGCCAAACGGCTCAAGGCGGGAAATCTGCTCGATGGTCTCGATATTCAATTCGGAAAGGTCGACCGTGGCGGCAACCTCGTCGGTGTCCTCAAAGTCCTCGGCGGGAAGCTCGGACAACACGACGGAAAGGCGACGGCGGAACTCATCGAGCTTGGATGCCTCGATGGTCACACCCACCGCACCGGCATGTCCGCCGCGACGAATCATCAGGTCGGAACAGCGTTCGATGGCGTCAAACAGGTTAACTTTGCCCACCGAGCGACCAGAGCCGCGCGCGATACCGTCCTCGATCGAGAACAGCAGCGCCGGCACGTGGTAGCGGTTGGTCAGACGGCTTGCCACGATGCCCTTGACGCCCTCGTGCCAACCTTCGCCGCCCACGACGATCGCGCGTCCGCCGTCATAGGTCTCCTCGACCTTTGCCATGGCATCGCGCGTGAGCTCCGCCTCGATCTCACGGCGCTGGCGGTTGATTTCCTCGAGCTCAGCCGCCAGTGTGCTTGCTTCGATGGGATCGCGGGCAAGCAGCAGGTCGAGCGCCAGCTTGGGATCAGCCATGCGACCGGCAGCGTTTAAGCGGGGAATGAGCGAGAATGACAGGCCATCCGCCGTAATGCTCGAAAGGTCCGCCTTGGCGAGCGCGGCAAGCGCGATATAGCCCGGGCGAGCGGTTACGCGCATCTGCTGGATGCCCTCGGCAACCAGCGCGCGATTCTCGGGCGTGAGCGGCATCATGTCGGACACGGTGCCCAGCGCCGCGACCTCGATTAGCGAACGCCAATACGACGGCTTGCCCAGACGTTCGCCCAGGACTTGCACCAACTTGAGTGCCACGCCGGCACCGGCAAGCTCACGCGAAGGACCATCGTCATCGAGCTTAGGGTCGGTCAGGGGTACGCCCTGCGGCACCTGATCGGAGGGCTCGTGATGGTCCGTGACCACCAAATCGATCCCCAGGCTCTTCAGATAGGAAACCTCTTCCTTGGCGGCAATGCCGTTATCGACGGTCACGATCAGCTGGGGGCGAGCGAGCTCGTTAACGCGGTCGAGCGCCGCGCGCGAAAGACCGTAGCCCTCATCAAAGCGATGCGGAATAAACGGCGTGACATCGGCGCCAAACGTGCGCAGCGCCTCGGTCAACAGGCAGGTCGACGTAATACCGTCAACGTCAAAATCGCCAAAGACTGCAATGTGCTCGTGGTTGCGAATAGCACGCTCGACGCGGTCGGCAACGACCGACATGCCCGGGATAATGAGTGGGTCGGCCCAGTCGCGATCGAGCGAAGGCGTCAAAAACAATTGGCCCTCTTTGATTGAGCCAATGCCGTGCGCGACCATAATGCGCGCCACCAGCCCGGGAATGCCCAGACCAGCCGAAAGCTCCTTTTCGAGCTCGGGGTTTTGCTGAGCGACCGCCCAGCGATGCGTCGTCTTAAGCGATGACATAGGCACCCACCCCCGATAGGGGCAGGTCGCCGCGATACCTCTCACGGTTCATAGCGATGAGTCCTCTGTGTATGCCCGCTTCGGCAGGCAGATCTGTTGAACGGATTTATTATACCGTGCGGCGCGGACGCAAATCGCCGCAGCATGCCGCGGTTTCGGTAAACGATGCCGGTAATAGCCTCGAAATAATCGAGCGTTTCTGACGCACGGACACATGTGAGCGTCTAGCATATCCAGTCAAAACGGATTCACGAGCAAAGGGAGTCACAAGAGCATATGAAGCAATGGGTTGGACTGGGCAAGTTTCTCGCGGGGCATATGCAGATCATCGTTCCGATTTGCGTGGCGCTCGGCGTGCTCTTTCCCCAGCAGATCGGCGTGCTCAAGCCCATTGTTCCCGCCCTCTTCGCCTTTATGACGTTCCAAGGTGCGCTCAGCAACACCTTTCACCAGGTAGCCGAGGTGTTCCACCGTCCGCTGCACCTGATTCTGGCGTTGTTGGTCTCGGCGGCGCTTATTCCCATCGCGGCCTACGCCATGGGATCGTTGTTCTTTGGTTCCAACCCCAACCTTGTCTGCGGCATCGTGCTCGAATACAGTGTGCCCGTGGCAGTCACCGCTTTTATGTGGATCAGCATGTTCGGCGGCAACGGCCCGCTCGCGCTCACCATCATCCTGACGTCCTCGGTCATCTCCCCGGTGACGATTCCGCTTACGCTCAAGCTCCTGCTGGGCGCCACCGTCTCGATCGACGTGCCGAGCATGATGCAAGACATGCCCTTTATGATCGCCATCCCCGCCGTGCTCGGCATCGTGATCAACGAGCTCACGCGCGGATGGGGGCACGAAAAACTCTCCCCCGCGCTCTCGCCCGCCTGCAAGTTCATGATGATGGGCGTTATCGCCTCCAACTCCACCGCCATGAGCGAGTACGTGCTGCACATGAACGCGGTGCGCTTGGAAGTCGCCCTCTTTATTTTGGTGTTCGCCATCAGCGGCTTTGTCGTCGGCATTCTGGTCGCCCGCGCGCTGCATCTGCCATATAGCGAAACGACCACCATGTGCTTTACCTGCGGCATGCGCAATATCTCTTCGGGCGCCGTCATCGCCACGCAATACTTTCCGGGCGAAGTTGTGTTTCCCGTCATGTGTGGAACGTTGTTTCAGCAGGTGCTCGCCTCGCTTATCGGACACTTCTTTGAGCGTCTGACCGGCGAGGAGCGCGCCGCCCAGCGCAAGCGGGTCGAGGCCGGCCGCGATGCAATGGCGCGCTAAACCGTCCGCAGTGTGTGGGCGCTCACTTTACGATGTGAGCGCCTCCAGATGTGCGCGGAATCGCTCCGCATCGACATCGAGCGTGGTCTCAGCATTGACCTGAGCCAGCCGATACCCGACAAAGTAGGGTGAAACCACCCAGCGCGGAAGCGCCTTGGCAATGGTCCGGCCGTCCATGTGGTAGAAGAACAAGTTGTACGACTCTGCGCGACCACCATGGTGCTCGTGCAAGATATAGCGCAGAGCTACCTGGATTGCGTCGGCGAAGAGATCCGCCTCGGCTTGGTCTCTCGTGTCATCGCTGGCGGCGATTCCCTGCGGGGCTGAAACGTTGATCTCAAAGAACCCCATGATCGGTTCGGTTGAGATGTTGACCGCGATTCTCCCCTGTCGCCAGACATTGATGCCTTCGAAATTGGCAGAAGTCAGCGAAGCATAGCCGTCTTCCTGCTCCAAACCCACAATCTGCATGTGCGGATGGACCAGACTGCCGCCCGAAAGTGGGCCCTTGTTCTTGTACATGAGAACGCTGCGATACTGCCGGGAGCCAATCATCCGCTGCCAGCAATCCAGAGCAAACCGCATCACATGGTGGAGTTCATCCGGCTCATAGGTCACCAGGTCGGCATCGTGATCGGCCGACTCGATCAGCACGGTTTGATGAGTGGCCCGCAAGGTCTTGAACTTATTCTCGAGCCAGATACAGTCACCATCGCGCTGGATGATGTCGGCAAGTCCCTCCGTGTCGCAAAAGGGGCACGCGGTGCCAGGGCGACGATTATCGTCGGGCTTACCGCTCGCCTGCTGAACGTCAAATACCAGCGCCACGGGTTATACCTCCAGCGGCACGATCTTGGTGCCATGGAGCTCGGAGACGCCTAGCGCCGCCGCGACCGCGTCGCGATTTGCCGTAGTGATGCCGCCGCCGGGAAGGATGGTCAAACGATCGCCCGCATACTCGATTAAACGAGCCAGGTAATCGAAATTATCCTCGATCGACGTACCGGCAGCGCCGCCATGCGTGAGGATGCGCGTAACGCCGCAGTCGGCAAGTGTATCAATCGCATCGAGCTGAGCCTCGGGCGAGAGCTGGTCAAATGACATGTGGAAGGTGATGTCGATGGGATCACGCTTACATTCCTCGGTCGCGCAGCCCGCAGCCATCACGAGGGCGCCAAGCGTAAGTTCGTCGAGCGCCCATCCGCCAGCGCAGGGTTTGCAGCAGCCAAAGACCAAGCCGTCAACGCCCGCACTCACGGCAAGGCCCAAGTCCATCTCCATCATGCGCAGCTCATCCTGGTTGTAGTGAAAGTCGCCGCCACGCGGACGGATCATGCACATCACCCGTGCATCGTGTTCGTGGGCATAGTTGGTCGTAGCGCTGATAACGCCGGCCGAGGGCGTGGTACCACCGACGGCAAGGTTATCGCACAGCTCGATGCGCCTTGCACCGGCCTCGATAGCCGCCGGCACCCGCTCAAAGTTCTCGGCACAAAACTCGTACAGCATAGATAGACCCCCAAAGACAGCAGATGTTTTCCGACGGGCATTGTCACACATCCCCATGAAGTTGCGGTGGAATAGGGACTGTTTTGGCGTCTAGCGCCCCCATTTAGTCCCTATTTCACCGCAACTTAAAAGGGGGCGCTGACCGGGTTGGTCAGCGCCCCCTTTGTTGAATGGATTAACCGCCCAGATAGGCCTTGCGGACGTTATCGTCGTGCAGCAGCTCTTGACCGGTGCCGGTCATGGTAATCTTGCCGGTCTCGAGCACGTAACCGCGTGTGGCGATGGAAAGCGCCATCTGCGCGTTTTGCTCGACCAGAAGCACCGTGGTGCCGGCCTTGTGCAGGTCCTCGACAATCTGGAAGATCTGTTCGATCAGAATCGGTGCCAGACCCATGGAAGGTTCGTCGAGCATAAGCAGTTTGGGGTTACTCATAAGGGCGCGCCCCATAACGAGCATCTGCTGCTCGCCGCCTGAAAGGGTGCCGGCGACCTGGCGACGACGTTCCTTCAGGCGCGGGAACTGCTCGTAGACGCGCTCCAGGCCCGGAGCCACCGTGGACTTGGGCTGCGTATAGGCACCCATCTCCAGGTTCTCCTCAACCGTCATCTGCAAAAAGGCGCGACGACCCTCGGGAACCTGAGCCAGGCCCTTACCAACCAGCTTATCAGCGGGCGTATGGGTAATGTCCTCGCCCATAAACTTGATGGAGCCGGTCTTGGAGCGCAGCAGGCCCGAGACGGTCTTGAGCGTCGTGGACTTGCCGGCACCGTTCGCACCGATCAGAGCCACGATCTCGCCCTCGTTGACGTTAAAGGAGATGTCCTTGATGGCGTGGATGGCGCCGTACCAGACGTTGATGTTGTAGACGGAAAGCATCGGCTCTGCCATTTAGTTCTCCCCCTTATCCTGCTTGCCCAGATACGCCTCGATAACAGCGTCGTTGTTCTGGATTTCCTCGGCCGTGCCTTTGGCGATGACCTTGCCAAAGTTGAGCACGCAGATACCCTCGCAAATATTCATGACGAGCGACATGTCGTGCTCGATAAGCATGATGGCGATACCAAAGGTGTCGCGAATCTTAACGATGTTCTCCATGAGTTCCGCGGTCTCGGACGGATTCATGCCGGCGGCAGGCTCGTCGAGCAGCAGTAGTTTGGGGTTGGTGGCAAGCGCGCGGACGATTTCCAGACGACGCTGGGCGCCGTAAGGCAGCGATCCGGCCTGCTCATTTGCCAGGTGCTCCATGTCAAAAATGGACAGCAGCTCCATGGCGCGCTCGTGGGCGGCCTTCTCGTGCTTCCAATACGTCGGCAGGCGCAGAACGCCCTCAAAGCCGGAGTAGCGCTCCTGGTTGTGCAGGCCGACCTTAACGTTGTCCTCCACCGTCATGGTGTTGAACAGGCGAATGTTCTGGAACGTACGGGCAATACCCATGCGGTTGACCTGGTAGACCGACTTGCCCGAGGTGTCCTCACCGTCGAGCAGGATGGTGCCGTGCGTGGGCTGGTACACCTTGGTGAGCAGGTTGAAGACCGTGGTCTTGCCGGCGCCGTTGGGGCCGATGAGACCGGCGATCTCAGTCTTGCCGATGGTCAGGCTAAAGTCGTCTACTGCCTTAAGGCCGCCAAACTCAATGCCCAAGTGGATGCACTCGAGCGCCGGGCGCTGACCCAGGTCGCGGTCGGGAACGATAGCGCCAGAAGGATACGGGACCATCTTGCCCTTGTTGAACTCAAACTTACTGGGCATCGGCTGCCACCTCCTTCTTGGAAGCAAAGCGGTCCTTAATGCGTGCGAAGAATGCCTTGAGCTGTGGGTTGTTAGTAAAGACCATGACCAGGATCAACACGATGGCGTAGATGAGCATGCGGTAGTCCGAGAACTGACGGAGCAACTCGGGGAGCACCGTGAGCAGCGCCGCGGCGATAACGGAACCGCGCATGTTGCCCAGGCCGCCCAGAACCACGAACACCAGAATGAGGATCGACGTGTTGAAGTCGAACTTAGTAGCGGAAAGCTGCGAGAAGTTACCGCCGAACAAAGCTCCGGCAGCACCGGCGAGGGCGGCGGAAACCACGAAGGCGATCATGCGGTACTGGGTGACGGAGATGCCCACGGACTCGGCAGCGATCTTGTTATCGCGCACGGCAATAATGGCACGACCGGTACGGCTGCGAACCAGGTTGAGTACAATCACGAGCGCGACCATAACCAAGATGGCGCCGGCAAGGAAGGTCGAATAGGTCGACACGCCCGATGCTCCCTGCGCGCCCTTGATGATGGCGGTGCCGTCCTCGAGCAGGTGCAGGTCGTTGATCGTAGAGTTACCCGTGATGTTAAAGATCACATGCAGGCCGCGGGAGTCGACGCCCACGATAAGGCAGGTGACGATCTCTTTGATGATCTCGCCAAAAGCCAGGGTCACGATGGCCAGATAGTCGCCGCTCAGGCGCAGGACCGGGATACCGATCAAGAAGCCCAAGATGGCAGCGGCGATAGCGCCGACCACAATGCTGATGATCAGACGCATCGGATCGGACGGAACGGCGCTCTCCAGCGCGACGGCAGTGACGATGCCCGTATAGGCGCCGACGCTCATAAAGCCTGCGTGGCCCAGCGACAAGTCGCCCGCGATACCAACGACGAGGTTAAGGGAGATGGCCATAACAATGTAGGCCGTAATGGGGACCAGCTGGCCGGCAATCATGCGCGGGATCATGTGGTTGGACTGCATAAAGAACACGATGGCGAACGCCACAAGGCACATGGCGTACGTAACAAAGTCGTGACGCGTCTGCTTGTCTTTAAGAAACTTCATAACGCTCACCTACACCTTCTCGGGGACGTACTTGCCCAAGAGGCCGGCAGGCTTGACGAGCAGGACGATGATCAGAACACCAAAGACGATGGAGTTGGCAAGGCTCGTGGAAATGTAAGCCTGCGCCATCGCTTCGATGATGCCGATGAGAATGCCGCCGACAAAAGCGCCGGGGATGGAGCCGATGCCACCGAAGACAGCGGCGTCGAAGGCCTTGATGCCAGGCATAGCACCCGTCGTGGGCTGCAGCACCGGCGAGTAGGAGCACAGCAGCACGCCGGCGATGGCGGCAAGGGCAGAGCCGATGGCAAACGTCATCGAAATGGTGCGGTTGACGTTGATGCCCATGAGCTGAGCGGCAGCCTTGTCCTCGGACACGGCGCGCATGGCCTTGCCCATCTTGGTCTTACCTGTAAAGAACATCAGGCCGGCCATGATAACCAGGCAGGCGACGATGGTGACGAGCGAGACGGCGCTTACGTTAAACTTGGCCAAGAACTCCGGCACCTGGAAGGTGACGAGCGAAGTGAAGTTCTTGGGCGTGGCGCCCCACAGAAGCTGCGCGGCGTTCTGCAGGAAGTAGGACACGCCGATAGCCGTAATCAGAACGGCCAGCGGGCCTGCTTGGCGCAGCGGCTTATAGGCCAGGCCCTCAATGAGAACACCGAGAACCGTGCAGGCCACGCAAGAGAGAACTACAGATGCCCAGCCCGGGAGGCCGAGATACGACGTGGCGCAGAACGAGACATAGGCACCGACCATGATGACGTCGCCGTGAGCGAAGTTCAGCATCTTGGCGATACCGTAGACCATGGTGTAGCCCAACGCGATGATGGCGTAGACGCTGCCCATGGACAGGCCGTTGACCAGGTATTGGATAAAGACCGTCATGTTCCACATCCCCCTTTCGAATAGGTTTCCAGTTGATGTATGAAACAGGGACGTTACATCGTCCCTAGATACCAAGCAAGCAGGGAAGGCCAAAACCTCCCCTGCTTGGGATCAAAACCGCTCTATGTAAGGCGGCCAATTAGGCCTGTACGTACTTGCCGTCGGTGATGACGTACGCCGTGGGCTCCTTCTGGACCTGGCCCTTATCGTTCCAGGTGAGCTTGCCGGTCAGACCGTCAACGGTAATCTTGAGCATAGCCTTGGACAGCTTCTCGGCGGCCTCGGTCGGGTCGGCGTCGACACCAAGACCGGCCTCCTTGAGGGCCTCGGCCACCGCGTGCACGCCATCGTAGGCGTCGGCGGCAAACTGGTCGGGGGTATCGCCGTACTTATCCTTGTAAGCGTTGACGAAGTCGGCGTTCTTCTCGTCGTCGGCGGAGAACGGGGTCATGAGCAGCAGACCCTCAGCAAGAGAGGTATCGAAGCCCTCAACGCCCAGGATGCCGTCCATGCCGTCGCAGCCCATCATCTTGACGTCGTAGCCCATGTCCTTGGCGTTCTTGAGCAGGACGGACGCCGGCGTGTAGTAGATCGGCGCAAAGATCATGGTGGCGCCGGCCTGCTTGGCCTTGGTCAGCTGGTTGGTAAAGCTCGTGGCGGAGTCGTCCTTAAAGGTCTCCTCGTCAACAATCTCGAGCTTGGACTCAGCGGCCTGGGCCTTAAAGGAATCTGCGATGCCCGAAGAATAGGCGTCGCCGGAGTTATAGAACAGCACGAACTTCTCGTCCGCATAATTCTGCGCCAGGAACTTGGCAGCGTTGACACCCTGGTTGGGGTCGGTGAAGCAAACCTGGAAGACGCAATCCTTGCCGTCGGTGACGTCCTCGGAGGACGCGGACGGGGTGATCATGAACGTCTTGGGGTCGTTGCCACACTCTGCGGCAACGGCAACCGACGCACCCGTGGTGGTCGGACCGACGAGGGCCTGCATGCCCCAGTCGAGCAGGGTGTTGAAGGCGTTGACGGCTTTCTCGCCATCGGCCTGGTCATCCTCGGCCTTGCTGGCAAGCGGCAGCTCCTTGGTCGAGAAATCCTTGCAGCCAAGCTCGACACCCTGGGTAACGGACTTGCCGTAGGACGCGTTGGCGCCGGTCAGCGGGCCGATGGTGCCGATCTTAAACGAAGCGTCGCCCGAAGCGGAACCGCTGTCGCCACCGTTGGAGGAGCAGCCAGCTAGAATGGACATCGCCCCCAGACCTGCTGCGCTCGCGATAACGCTCCTGCGATTCATAACAGGGTTCAATGACTTACCGGTGAGGCTCGACATGCGGCTCTCCTCTCAAATCTCGTCGGGTTTCGGTTACCCGACAGGCCATCCTTCGCCGTGTTCGGCGTTCGCAAAATACTAGACGCTTTAGTTAAGGGAAGTGGCGATTATTTCAACTTTTCTTTTGATTTGTTCATTTATCCATAATCATGCGTATTTCTGTCGGTTTATGCAGTTTAGCCACTTTATTGTGTGAAAGTAATGTTTCCGTTCTGTTACAGGCGTCCCCGCCCTGAATAAAACGGCCCCACCGGTCTCGTTATATGCACTTAGGCGGCGATGTACTTGCCGTCCTGAATCACATAGGCCGTAGCGGGCTTTTCGACTTGGCCCTCATCGTTCCACGTCAGCTCGCCCGTCAGGCCCTCGATCTTGATCTTGCGCATGGCCTTGGCAAGGTCGCCGGCGATGTCGGCACCGTCAGCCGTAATGTCGATGCCCGCCTTATCGATAGCCTCGGCGATGGCGTGGACGCAATCGTAGGCGTCGGCGGCAAACTGGGTGGGCGTCTCGTCGTAGGCATCCTTATAGGCCTTGACGAAGTCGGCGTTCTTCTCATCGTCGGCGGAAAACGGAGTCATGAGCAGTACCCCCTCGGCAAGAGAGGTATCGAAGCCCTCAACGGAGAGCAGGCCGTCCATGCCGTCGGTGCCCATGAGGGTCATGTCATAGCCCATGTCCTTGGCGTTCTTGAGCAAAACAGACGCCGGCGTGTAGTAGATCGGCGCGAAGATGAGTGTGGCGCCGGCCTCCTTGGCCTTGGTGAGCTGGTTGGTAAAGCTCGTGGAGGAATCGTCCTTAAAGGTCTCGGTATCGACGATGTCGAGCTTGGACTCCTTGGCCTGCTCGGCAAAGGCGTCGGCAACGCCCGAGCTATACGTATCGCCGGAGTTGTAGAACAGGGCGATCTTGGCATCCGCGTACTTCTCGGCCAAGAACTTCGCGGCACTGGCGCCCATGGTGGGATCGGTAAAGCAAACCTGGAAAACCGTGGTCTTGTCCTTGGTAACGTCGAGCGACGAAGCCGAAGGCGTGACCATGAGTATGTCGTCGGCAATCTCGCCCGAGACGGCGACGGCGGCACCAGTCGTGACGGGGCCGACGAGTGCCTGCATGCCCCAGTCGCACAGGGTATTGAAGGCGTTGATAGCCTTCTCGCCGTCAGCGACGTCATCCTCGGACTTAAGCGAGAGTTTGAGGTCCTTGGTCGAGAAATCCTTGGCGGCGAGCTTGGCACCCTTCTCGGCCGAAACGCCATAGGTTGCCGCGGCGCCGGTCAGAGGGCCGATGACACCGATCTTGAAGGTCTTGCCGTCATCGGCGGAGCCGCCCTCCGAGCAACCAGCGAGCGCCGCGGTGCCACCGAGCGCCGCGGCGCCAGCCAAGAAACTCCTGCGGTTAAGTACGTTGTTGATGCTAAACATGGTGCCCCCCTTTTCGCTGGCCGCGGTGCGGCCGTCTTGCGGTACAGGGCAAACCTTATGGTGCAAACGTTGACAGTTTGTTACGGAGTTCCGTTTGTAGCGAGCATGTTTCCAATGTTTCCGCAGCGTTTCGGGGGTGCCGTTTTGTGCGACTCCTGTTGCCTGGCGAGCACGCGCCCTCGGTTCACGCTAGAATGCACTCAACCTTTAAGCGGTTAATCCATCCATAAGATGCACGAAGGAGCTATCTATGAGCGAACCCCTGCGCACCGTGAACGTCGGCCTCATCGGTCTTGGAACCGTCGGCGGCGGCGTGGCCCGTCTGATCAAGAGCCACCACGCTGAGTACCTGGCCGCCTACGGCATCGACCTTAAGCTGACCCGCGCCTGCGCGCTTGCCTGGGAGCAGGCCGAAGCTGCCGGTATTGAGCGCGAGGCCTTTACGAGCGACTGGCACGACGTCGTCACCGACCCCGCCGTCGATATCGTCGTCGAGCTCATCGGCGGCGAGCACCCCGCGACCGAAATCTTCACCACCGCCTTCGAGAACGGCAAGCACGTCGTCTCTGCCAACAAGGCCCTGCTGGGCCGTCATGTCGAGACGCTCGCCGAGAAGGCGCGCGCGTGCGGCGTGCAGATTAAGTGCGAGGCCAGCTGCGGCGGTGGCATCCCCATTGTCAGCACGCTCGAGCACGACCTGGTGGGCAACAAGATCCTGACCATCGCTGGCATTCTCAACGGCACCACCAACTACATCCTGTCGCGCATGGACGCCGAGGGCGCCGATTACGCTGACGTGCTCGCCGACGCCCAGGCAAAGGGCTATGCCGAGGCCGACCCGTCCGCCGACGTCGACGGCTTCGATGCCGCCAGCAAGACGGCAATCCTCGCCTCCATCGGTTTTGGCACCCGCGTTACCACCGACGATGTGTACCAGCAGGGTATCCGTACCATCGGCGCCGAGGACATCGCCCAGGCCCGCGAGCTCGGCTACACCATTAAGCTGCTCGGCATCGCCCGCAATACCGACGCCGGCGTCGACGTCCGCGTGCATCCCACGCTGATCCCCGCCGACCACATGCTTGCCAAGGTCAACGGCGCCATGAACGCTGTCTACGTGGTAGGCGACGCCGTGGGCGAGACCATGTTCTACGGTGCCGGCGCAGGCTCCTTCCCCACCGCGAGCGCCGTCGTGGGCGACATCCTGTCGCTCTCCGAGCAGATCAGCCGCGGCGTGGCTCCGCTGCCCGAGATTGAGCCCTATGGTCACAACCTCGCCTTTAAGCCCATGGACGAGCTCCAGACCAAGTACTATGTGCGCCTGAAGGTCGCCGACCGCGTGGGCGCCCTGTCCGAGACGGTCGACATCTTTGCCAAGCACAACATCTCGATCTCGCTCATCAACCAGGTCGAGGACGGCAAGTCGGGCGTCAACGATGCCTGCTCGGTCATCTTCCTGACGCATCGCGCGCTCGAGAAGGACGTCCAGGCTGCCGCGGCCGAGCTTGCCAACGTCGGCTGTGTGGCCGAGGTCGCCAACGTCCTGCGCATCGAGGACGTTGAGGCTTGGACCGAAGGCGTCATGGCCAACTAGTCCACTACTTCGAACCTCAACGAAGCTCAACGCAAAAGGCGCGCTGCCTGCATCAACCGCAGGCAGCGCGCCTTGTTCTGTTTGTAAGGGAAGCTGCGCCCCGGTATTTCAGCTCAGAACGGGGCGCAGCTTCCCTCAGAGCCTTCTTTCGGAAACCATGTCCCATTCTGGGCGCGGATTCTGGGACACGCTTTCCGCAACGGATCTCTCGCGGAAACTGCATCCCACTCTGAGCGCCCATTCCGGGACACAGTTTCCCAACGGCCCCCGTTTCGGAAACCACATCCCGTTCCGAGCCTTCAAAGCGGGACGCGGCTTCCCCGAGAGAGTATCGACTACTTGCCGTCGTCGTCCTCGGCTTCTTCTCTTGCATAGAGCTCCAGCATGCGGCGGCGGTATTCGCGCACGGCGAGCTTGGCGCGCTCCAGGCGGCGACGTTCGCGCGGAGTCAGCTCGGACGGGTCGACCTCGTCTCCATAGGTCTTATCGGCAAGCAGGTGCGCCGCGTCCACAATACGGGCATCGATATGGCCGCTCGCCGCCTCGGCGGAAAGACGCTCGGCAATCGTATCGAGCGTAGGCAGGCCCTCGAATACGCGACCGTGACCATGCGAGGTCAGCAGCTCGTGCTCGCGTGCGAGCAAGCTCGCTAGGTCGTGATGGGCGCGCAGGATGTCGAGCGCATCGGATGGATGCTCGGCAACCTCTGCCACGGCGGCGACCGGCGCGGCGTCGACCACGCGGTAAAAGAGCTGCGCGAGCAATGGCATCAAGAACACCGTGATGGCACCGGCGGCAACCATGACCGACGCAATATCTTGCGACAGCGCACCCGCGTTGACGGCAACGCTCGTCACGGCAACGATGATCGGCAGGGCCGTGGTGCAGTACAGGGCCACGGTAATGCGCCCATACGCCGACACATCGCGCGTCGCGGGACAAATGCCCATAGAGATGAGAATGGGCACGGCACGAATGATCAGCAACGCCACGATAAAGCCCGCGAGCAGCCCGGGGCGCGACGCCACGGCCGTCAGGTCGATCTTTGCGCCCGATACGGTAAAGAACACCGGAATCAAAAAGCCGTAGGCCAGGCCGTCGAGCTTGGTCTCGAGCGTATGGTTACCCTCGGGGATGATATAGCGCAGGACAAAGCCGGCGGCAAAAGAACCCAACACGATGTCGAGGTCAAAGATGGCCGAGAACGCCACGAGCGTGACCAGGATGAGCACCGTCAGGCGCACGAAGGTCTGCGACGTGGTGTCGGCGCGTTCCTCGACAAACGAAAAGAAGCGGCTGCCGACGCGCCTGGAACGACTTGGAACCGCGGCCAGCAGCACGCAGACCACAGCAAACAGGCCAAGAATTACAAGCGTCTGGATGCCGGTGCGGGCAGACAGCAGCACCGACATGGCGAGCACGGGACCGAGCTCGCCCCAAGTGCCATACGCGAGAATCGAGTCGCCCACACGCGTGCCGGTGAGCGAGCGCTCGCGCATGATGGGCACAAGCGTACCGAGCGCCGTGGAAGTAAGGGCAAGCGTCACGGCGATACCGTCGAAATGACTAACCGAGAACCACGGGGTAAAGCGCACGGCAAGCCAGGCGATACCAAACGTGACGACCCATGTCGCCAAGCCGTAGCGCCCCTCCACACCCGTGATGCTCTTGGGGTCGATCTCAAAGCCGGCAAGCAAGAACAAAAAGGCCAGGCCCAGCTCGGACACGAGCGAGACCTCGGCGTCTACATGGATGACACCGAGCATATGAGGTCCCAACACCGCGCCAAACACGAGCAAAAAGACCGTCTCGGGAACGGGTTTCCCGGGGATCGCCGAGGCGATGAAGGGGCTTGCAAAGGCCACGAGCGCGATGATGGCGAGTGAAACGAATGCCATGTGATGCCTTTCTCTTGTTTGCGCTTCACTGTAGCACCCTCGCCGTCCTCAACGCGCCGCGAGCTGTCGTATCATAGTGAGGTTTACAAACATGTGGCTCAAGGCGACCGCGAGGCTTGCCCCGCAAACCGACCGCTGCCGCATACCGTACCGTACGCCCAACCGATCAGGAAGGCAGGAACCAATGGTCTCTCGTATCTACGTGGAGAAGAAACCCGGGTTCGACGTCGAGGCTCAGCAGCTCAAGGGCGAGCTGACCGAAATTCTCGGCATCAAGGGCATCGAGGCCCTGAGGATCATCAACCGCTACGACGTCGAGGGCATCGACGAGGAGCTTTTCCGCTCCTGCGTGCCGACCGTCTTTAGCGAGCCCCAGGTCGATGTGACCTACGACGAGCTCCCCGCAAGCGATGGCGCCGTCTTTGCCGTCGAATTCCTGCCTGGCCAGTTTGACCAGCGCGCCGACTCCGCCAGCGAGTGCGTGCAGCTCATCAGCCAGGGCGAGCGCCCCGCCGTGCGCTCCGCCAAGGTCTATATGATCTCGGGCACTCTGGACGAAGCCGCCATCGAGGCCATCAAGCACTACGTGGTGAACCCCGTCGAGGCGCGCATCGCCTCGCTCGATCTGCCCGAGACGTTGCACATTGAGACACCCGAGCCGCAGCCTGTCGAAGTGCTCGACGGTTTCCGCGAGCTCAACGAGGCCGGCCTTGCCGCCTTTATCACCGAGCGCGGCCTTGCCATGGACGAGGCGGACATCGCCTTCTGCCAGCAGTACTTCCGCGATGAGGACCGCGACCCCACCATCACCGAGATCCGCGTGATCGACACCTACTGGTCCGATCACTGCCGCCACACCACCTTCGGCACCGTCCTGGATGACGTGACGATCGACGATGCCGTAGTACAGCAGGCCTTCGACCGCTACATGGAGATGCGCCACGAACTCGGCCGCGACGCCAAGCCCGTCTGCCTCATGGACATGGGTACCATCGGCGCCAAGTACCTCAAGAAGACCGGCGTCATGACCGATGTCGATGAGTCCGAGGAGATTAACGCCTGCACCGTCAAGGTGAAGGTCGATGTCGATGGCGAGGACCAGGACTGGCTGTTCCTCTTTAAGAACGAGACCCATAACCACCCGACCGAGATCGAGCCCTTCGGCGGTGCCGCCACCTGCGTGGGCGGTGCCATCCGCGACCCGCTCTCGGGCCGCAGCTACGTGTACCAGGCCATGCGTGTCACCGGCGCCGGCGACCCCACCGTCCCCGTCTCCGAGACGCTCGAGGGCAAGCTGCCGCAACGCAAGCTCGTAACCACCGCTGCCGCCGGCTACTCCAGCTACGGCAACCAGATCGGCCTTGCCACCGGCCAGGTCAACGAGCTCTATCACCCCGGCTACGTGGCCAAGCGCATGGAGGTCGGCGCCGTCGTGGGCGCTACCCCGGCAAACCACGTGCGCCGCGAGTGCCCCGCCCCCACCGACAAGATTATCCTGTTGGGCGGCCGCACCGGCCGTGACGGCATCGGTGGCGCCACCGGCTCCTCCAAGACCCAGAACACCGAGTCCATCGAGACCTCGGGCGCCGAGGTCCAGAAGGGCAACGCCCCGGTCGAGCGCAAGCTGCAGCGTCTGTTCCGCCGCGGCGATGCCTGCCGTCTGATCAAGCGCTGCAACGACTTTGGCGCCGGCGGCGTCTCGGTCGCCGTGGGTGAACTTGCTGACGGCCTGTATGTCGACCTGGACACCGTGACCAAGAAGTACGACGGCCTGGATGGCACCGAGCTCGCCATTTCCGAGTCCCAGGAGCGCATGGCCTGCGCCGTCGCCGACGGTGACGTCGAGGAATTCATGGGCTACGCCGCTGAGGAGAACCTCGAGGCGACCGTTATCGCCGAGGTTACCGCCGAGCCGCGCATGCGCATGGCCTGGAACGGCGTCGCCATCGTCGACCTGTCCCGCGAGTTCCTCAACTCCAACGGCGCACCCAAGCACCAGGTCGCCCACGTGTGCGCCCGTAGCGTGTGGCAGCCCAGCTGGGCCGGCACCACGCTCGCCGAGCGCATGACCTCGCTTGTCACCGACCTCAACGTCGCTTCCAACAAGGGCCTTTCCGAGCGCTTCGACTCCACCATCGGCGCCGCGACCGTGCTCATGCCCTTTGGCGGCAAGACGCAGCTCACCCCGAGCTCGGCCATGGTCGCCAAGTTCCCCGTGGACGGCGAGACCACCACGGCGAGTGCCATGGCATGGGGCTTCAACCCCTATCTGATGGAGGCCGACCAGTTTGCGGGCGCCTACCTGTCCGTGGTCGAGTCCATCGCCAAGCTCGTTGCCGCCGGCTTTGAGCACAAGCGCGCCTACCTCTCCTTCCAGGAGTACTTCGAGCGCCTGCGCACCGAGGCCGAGCGCTGGGGCAAGCCCATGGCTGCCGTCCTGGGTGCCCTCATGGCCCAGGTCGACCTGGGTGCTGGCGCCATCGGCGGCAAGGACTCCATGAGCGGCTCGTTTGAGGACGAGGCCGGCGAGCTCAACGTTCCGCCGACCCTGATCAGCTTCGCCGTCGCCGTGGGCAAGGCCGCCCGTGCCGTCTCCCCCGAGTTCAAGGGCCTGACGCACCGCGTCGTCCGTATCGCCCCCGCCACCTATGGCCAGGACTACCGTCCCGACGCCCAGCAGTTGCTCGCCGCGTTTGACGCCGTCGAGGCGCTCACCGCCAACGGCAACGCCCTGGCCGTCTCCACGCCTGGCTACGGCTGCGGCGCCGAGAGCCTCTTTAAGATGTGCGTCGGTAACCAGATCGGCATCGAGCTTGCCGAGGATGTAGACGTAGAGAGCCTCTTCACCCCGCTCTACGGCAGCTTTATCGTCGAGCTCGCCGAGGATGCTGAGCTGCCCGAGGTCGCCGACGGCGTTGTCGTCGAGCCCCTGGGCACCACCGTCGAGGGCTATGTCATCGACACCGGCTCCGAGGTCATCGAGCTCTCCGAGCTCCAGGAGGCCTGGGAGAGCGGCATCGAGGGCGTCTTTGCCTACCGCAGCGCCGACGAGACCCCCGAGGTCGAGACCATCGACTTCCGCGCCAAGGACATCCACGTGTACGGCGGCGCCAAGATCGCCCGCCCGCGCGTGATCATCCCCGTGTTCCCCGGCAACAACTGCGAGTACGACAGCGCCCGCGCCTTCCGCGCAGCCGGTGCCGAAGCCGACACCTTCGTGATCAACAACCTCACGCCCGAGGCCGTCGCCGAGAGCACCCACGAGCTTGCCCGCCGCATCCGTGCAAGCCAGATCGTCATGATCCCCGGCGGCTTCTCGGGCGGCGACGAGCCCGATGGCTCCGCCAAGTTCATCACCGCGTTCTTCCGCGCTCCCGAGGTCACCGAGGCAGTTCGC
>UQXA01000033.1 GCA_900544865.1 uncultured Collinsella sp.
CATCTTGAACACCTTTCGCTCTTAACTAGGTGTCCAATTCATCATACCCACTCCAAGCCTCCCATTTCTCATGTCCAAGAAATGGGAGGCAGTTCACTTGATGCGGAGCCGGGCCTTAGTCGCTAGAACGGCGGAACCAACTATTCCACGGTCACGCTCTTAGCGAGGTTTCGGGGCTGATCGACATCGCAGCCGCGCAGGATGGCGACCTCGCGGGCGAGCAGCTGCAGCGGGACGCTCGCCGTGATGGGGCTGAACACGTCGCGGACTGCTGGCACGCGGATGATGCAGTCGGCGATCTTGTTGATCTCCTCGTCGCCCTCGGTGGCAACGACGATGACCTTGGCGCCGCGCGCCTTGCACTCCATGAGGTTCGACACGGTCTTGTCGTAGGTGGCACTCTTGGTGGCCACAGCGATGACAGGGAAGCCCGGGTCGATCAGGGCAATGGGGCCGTGCTTCATCTCACCGGCGGCGTAGGCCTCGGCGTGCAGGTAGCTGACCTCCTTGAGCTTGAGCGCACCCTCGTAGGAAATAGCGGCGCCCATGCCGCGACCCACGAACAGTGCGGACTGCGCGTCCTTGCACAGCAGGGCGGCCTCATGCACGGCATCGGTCTGCGTATCCAAAATCCACTGGATCTGCTCGGCCGTATCGGAAAGCTCGCGGAACAGCATGCGCGCCTGCTTGGTGGTCAGACGGTACTTGACCTGCGCCAACAGCAAAGCCAGCAGCGTGAGGCTCACGACCTGGCCGATGAAGCTCTTGGTCGAGGCGACCGCGATCTCCTTGTTGGCCTTGGTGTAGATGACGCCGTCACTCTCACGCGCCACGGGGCTGCCCACCACGTTGGTGATGCCGAAGACCTTGGCGCCCTTGATGCGCGCGTCTCGAATGGCGGCAAGGGTATCGGCCGTCTCGCCCGACTGGGACACGGCAACGACGAGCGTCGTCGGCGTGATGATGGGATTGCGATAACGGAACTCGCTGGCCGCCTCAACCTCGGTGGGGATGCGAGCCCAGCCCTCGATGAGATTCTTAGCAATGAGGCCAGCGTGATAGCTGGTGCCGCAAGCGATCACGTAGACGCGGTCGATGTCGTTGAGCTCCTCGAGCGAAAGGCCCAGCTCGTCGATGTCGAGCTCGCCGGCCGGCGTCATACGACCGACCAGCGTGTCGCGCACGACGCGCGGCTGCTCGTGAATCTCCTTGAGCATAAAGTCGGGATAACCGCCCTTTTCCGCCATGTCCAGGTCCCAGTCGATGTGGGTGACCTTAAGCTCGATAACGTTGCCGGCCTCGTCGGTGTACTCGACGCCTGCGGGCGTGAGCTTGGCAAACTGACCGTCCTCGAGCACCACGATGTCGCGGGTTGCGTCGATGAGCGCGATGACGTCGGAGGCGACATAGGCGCCGGTCTCGCCCGCGCCGACCACGATCGGGGAATCCTTGCGGGCCACGGCGATCACGCCGGGCTCGTCAGCGCACACGGCGGCCAGACCATAGGCACCGACCACGTGGGTGCACGCCTCGCGCACGGAGGCCATCAGGTCGTGCGTCTCGGCATAAGCCTCTTCGATCAGATGCGCGAAGACCTCGGTATCGGTCTCGCTCTTAAAGTGATGGCCGCGGCCCTCCAGCTCTTCGCGCAGCTCGGCGAAGTTCTCGATGATGCCGTTGTGGACGATGGCGATACGACCGTCGCAGCTGGTGTGGGGGTGAGCGTTAACGACGGAGGGCTTGCCGTGGGTGGCCCAACGGGTATGGCCGATACCGCAGGTAGCGTCGCTGTCGATGTTGGAAAGCTCGCTCTCCAGGCCCGCGACCTTGCCCACGCGGCGGATGACGTCGAGGTGCGCCGCGGTGCCCTCGCCCACCTCGAGCGCGACGCCCGAGGAGTCATAGCCGCGATACTCCATACGCTTGAGGCCCGTAACCAGGATGTTCTTTGCAATATCAGAGCCGGTGTAGCCGACAATTCCGCACATAAGATAAATCCCTTCGTTCGCGTGACTGCAAGACGTCCACGCACAAGGGGCGCTGAGACGTATAACGTTCGAGTATTGTACTCACGCAAACGCAAGCTGATATACCAGAAGTGGTATCTCAACTTAGATACCACTCGATGCACACACGTCCAGCCGGTCCAAACCGCCACAAAGGTGCCTGCCCCCTTCGTGGTGGTCGCGCTGGCAATAGCGTTTGCCCAGATAAAACCTGCCAAAATATACCTGTCCCTTTTTGGAAGGTTTGGGATGCTACAATCTGGCTTGTACTTGAAACGCATCAAAGGGGACGCTATGGCAAAGGTAAAAATCAGCGACGTCGCGCGCGAGGCCGGGGTTTCGTTGGGCACGGTTTCCAACGCGCTCAACCACCCCGAAAAGCTGCGCCCCGAGACCCTCAAGCTCATCAACGAGACCATCAATCGCCTTGGCTACCTGCCCAACCAAAGCGCCCGTCAGCTCGCGGGCGGCGCCACCAAGTCCTTTGGCCTGGTGCTCCCCCGTCTCGATCACGGCTTTTCGCTCCAAATCGCCAGCGGCGCCCACAACGAGGCCCGCAAGCACGGCTACGACTTGCTCATCGCCAACGCCGATAACGACGATATTCTCGAGGACCATTACCTGCGCTACTTTATGGGCACGCAGATGTCCGGCGTCATGGTTCAGCCCATGGCGTCCCCCGACTGGCATCCGGCCATGACTAAAATGCCCGTGCCGATCGTCCATCTGGACATCCACTGTTCCGAGCCCGGCTACTACGTAGCGGCCGACAACGAGGCCCAGGGTCGCATCATTGCCGAACTTGCTATCGCCCGCGGCGCGCACCATATTGTCGTCGTCGGCCGAGCAGCATTTATGCAACTCACCCTGCGCGTCCTTGGCATTCATAAGGCGCTCGCCCTGCACCCCGATATCAAGATCGAAGTCATCGACGCCGGCGAATGGAATACCGCTGCCGACGGCTACGGCATCGGTGCCCAAATCGCCGAGCGCCCCGCGGACGAACGTCCCGATTTTGTCGTCGGCCTGACCGATGTGTTGGCCTCGGGCGTCGTTTCGGCACTGGTCGACAAGGGCATCTCTGTCCCCGGGCAAGTACGCGTGGCCGGATGCGACGGCAACCCGCTCGCTTGGAGCGGATCGGTCCCGCTCACTACGGTAGCGCCCCCGGGCTACGAGATTGGCCGCAAGGGTGTCCAACTGCTGATGGAGCAAATCGAGAACAAGGCCCCGGCAAAGATCAAGCATATCCGTGTCGGCTCCGCAGCGCGTACCGTCACCGCAGTCGCCGCCGAGGATATCAACCGCCAAGAACTGGTACGTCCGTTCCTACTGGAACGCGCCAGCACCCAGGCAAGCAGCCAGACCGACGCCACGGCCATCAACCTCGGTGCGTATCTATAGCACGCCCGCGAGTATGCTAAGTCGCCGCTTAAGCAAAAGGGGCCCGACCATTGCCGGACCCCTTTTGCTTAAGCGCAAACGTGAGCAATCGCTCGTTTCAACGCCGCAATTTTCTAGCGCACAGTCTTGATTGCCGCCGCCAGGTCGAACAACGTATCGAGCACGGCCTCGCAGCCATCCACCACGTCCTGCGGCAGCGGCACAATATCGGGGACGGCAAAGACGTGGCAGCCGGCCGTGATGCCCGAGACGCAACCATTGCGCGAATCCTCGACCACGGCGCACTCCTCGGGGGCAAAGCCCGCACGCTCGCAGGCGAGCAGATACATCTCGGGGTCGGGCTTGCCGTGCACGACGTCCTCGCCACACGTTACCGTTTCAAACTTGTCAAAAAGACCGACCATCTTAAGGTTGCGCTCGGCCGTAACGAGGCGCGACGACGTCGCTAGGCCCACGTGATAGCCCGCAGCCAGCAGCTCGTCTAGGCACTCGGCGGCGCCGGCCTTAAGTTCCAGTTCGGTCTTGACCATCTCGTCGCGAATCTCCTTGTGGCGGACATAGATCGCCTCGGTGGTTTCGTGGCTGCCATAATGCTTATCGAGGATGTCCATAACATCGGGCAGCGTGCGGCCGATAAACTGATGGATCAGCGCTTCATCAATCGCGAGCCCCAGCTCAGCGGCGCCTGCCTTCCAGGCCTTAATCCCCAAACGCTCGGTATCGACCAGCGTTCCATCCATGTCAAAAATAACAGCCTTGATCATATCGGTCCCCCATCGACTCTCGCTGTCGCGTTGCTGCAACTCTACCGCATTTGGCAACTTGTATATAACGTATATACCATATTGCACTTTCGTTACACAGATAGAAGTCTTATGGCAAGTAACGCATTAGGATTATAGTTTTCGATCGAGTACTCAACGATAAGGAACGTTTCATGATTTTAGACACCACGGCACCCGCAGAGGAGCTTCAAGACAAGCTATCGGCGCTCGAGCAGCTGCTTTTGGCATACGGGCGCGTGGCTATCGGGTTTTCCGGCGGCGTTGACAGCAGCTTTTTGGCCGCCGTATGCGCCCGCGTCATGCCTACCAATACTCTTCTCGTCCATCTCACCACGCCGCTCATCGGCACGCCCGAGCAGGCTTCGTTTGAGCAGTCCGTTGATGGGCAGGCCAATGAGGGGCCGCATTTTAAGCTCCCCGTGCTCAATCTTTCGGTGGATCAGCTGCAGCTCCCCCAAGTAGCCTGCAACGATGCCAATCGCTGCTACCACTGCAAGCACGCCGGCTTTACCGCCATCGTCAACCACGCCAAGTCGCTCGGCTTTCCCACCGTCATCGATGGCAGCAACGCAAGCGATCGCGGTGACTACCGCCCTGGCATGCGCGCGGCAGAAGAGCTCGGCGTACGCTCCCCTCTTATGGAGGTCGGCTTTACCAAGGACGAAGAGCGCGAGCTGCTGCGCGCATGGGGCTATCCCGTTTGGAACCTGCCGGCGGGAGCATGTCTTGCCACGCGCGTTCCCACGGGCGAGGAGCTTACGCGCGAGAAGGTCGATTTAATCCGCGCCTGCGAGGATTACCTGCACAATCTTGATCTGGCACAGGTACGCGCGCGCTTGATCGGCGGCTGCATGCATATCGAGGCCGCACCCGCAGATGTCGCCAAGATTGCTGCCCTCGGCGGCAACGCCGTCGATGCCGAGGGCAAAACCCCGCTGCCCGCCGTTATCGAGTCCGCGCTGCGCGAACTGGGCTGCGACCATATCTCCCCCGAGGTCACCCCCTACATTCACGGCAACATGAACCTGTAGGTTGCGCCGTTTTACAAACGGCGTAACTGCTCGGCGCTGCGCGGGCTCCGGGCACGGCAATCTGACGTTCAACTTCACGGGCGCGACCAAAAGGTCAGCGCCCGCTTGTTTCACGTCACCTTACCGCACCCGAAGCCCGCTCGCTCGCATATGCTCAACCTGGACTGCGTTAACTGACCTACCAAAAAGGGACAGGTTTATTTTGGCAGGTTTTATCTGGGGAAATATCGCGAGGCAGTCGCTCCTCTAGCACCCATCTAACTTCGAGAGGCACTAGAGAGGCGACCCGGCTGCATCTACTTCTTCCGATATCGGCGGTTACGACTCGTCGATGAACCCATTACTTCGATGAGCCCTTTATCCGCCATTTTTGGCAGATGGTAACGGACAGACGAAATTCTGACCCCCGATGCAACCGCTATTTCTCGCGCCGTCATATCCACTTCGGCGCTGAGAGCCTCCAGGATCCTATCCGCCGTCGAAGCTGACGGTTCTCTGTTCCTATCGATAATTTCGAACGTGTCTTTGCCGCATTTTGACAGGGCATGTTTATCTACAAGGTCCCCGCAGATCAGACGAATGTCATCCGAATCCCACTTCAGGGCCTCTCGTATTTTTTGAACATCGCATACGCACCCATGCTCCCGCATAAACATGAGCAATGTTTCTTCACGATCCGTCAGCTCGGCGCCCACATGGCTCTGAATCCACGTGCGGTTTTCAGCAAGCTCCGCCCCGTGCCGGGAAAGCAGCACCGTAAACGAATCGGCCTTAACGATAAATTTCGGCCTGCCAAGCGAACGAGACTCCATCTCGCGAATCATAGCCGGGATACCAGATCCCTGGCTTTCCGCAACGGCCCCCTCGGCATGCTCTAACGGCGTCGCCCCCATTAGGCTCATGAGCTTTGGGTTTCGGCAGCGCGATTCCCCGTCTGCAAGATTGTCCACCGTCTTTCCGCCCCAAAGCCCACCGGGGTTTTTGATCTCTATTCTGTCTGGATAGATATCGACACTCACGGCCTGCCCCATAAACATGGGCGAATATTCTCGATGGATGCAGGCATTTGCCAAGGCCTCGCGCAAAACCTCCTGGGGAACTTCCCAATCCTCCCTTCTGCCAGCGCCTTGCACTATCGTCGCTTTGCGCAAGTTTCGTCCAATCGCGGCAAGGGCATCTTCGATGCAAGCCGGAATCGGGCCATCGCACAACTGGCGGTCAATAAACCGGGGTTGCCCGGGTGCAGATTTTTCCACATCGGAATGAACGGCGACATCGATCATCAGTTTGGGATAGAACTGCTGGGGGTAAATTCCCGCCGACAGAAGCCCCGCGAGCTTCACGGCACCATCCTTTGTAGTGATATTGAGTCTGACCAGCTGCTTTTCCAGCGTATCGGCCCCGCGCAAAACGCGCGGGGTCTGCAGCCGGCGATTTGCGATAATAGACCGCACGACATCTGGATCCAAATCCTCGACCGTTGCCTCCGAAACCACCGTGCCGTCTGCATCGCTCGGAAGCAACGCACTCTGCAGCTCATATAGCTCAGCGGGTGACATCTTGATATCTTTATCATCCACGCGCTTGTAGCTACCGTTCTGCACGCCGCGCGCGCCGATATAGCAAGGCTTCGCTTTAAGCTCAAGTTCAAAGATGCGCACCAGAAGCACCTGGAGCCCGTCGACCTCGCCTCGATCAAGCTCGTACCGCGGCGCATGGGTCACCACTGCCGCTGAGCCTCCGTCTCCGATACCCGAAACAAACTGATCGCGCACCCTATCGATAGCAAAGTTAGCCGAAGGAACAAATCCTTCGGCTTCATTCAGGCCCAAAATAATGAGCCCACCCGCAGTGTTCGCAAAAGCGCTCACTGTCTCCCATACGTCTGCGCTCAATTTATTCGTGCAGGCTTTAACTTCTACCGATGCGTCATCAGTCCCCCGCCTGCGAAGGCGCTCAACGATAAGGCCAAGAGGTTCATCCAGCAGCATTGGCATTCCGCCTCTCTAAAACAATAGAGTTATCTCTCTAAAGTGTAGTATATCTCTCTAACTTTAGAGAGATAAGCACCTTATTTTAGAGAGACATTTAGAGAGATGTATCGAATTCACTGTTAGATTGCCCAATGTTATCTCTTTAACTGGCTTTCTCTTTGGAGAGACATTTAGAGAGACGAGCGCGACCTCTCTAATCATGGGTTCTTCTCTTTAAAGTGCGCACATCCCAACCGTACCTTAAGCTGCGGTGAAATAACTCACGATTAACCTGCCAAAAAGGGACAGGTTTGTTTTGGCGGGTTTTATCTGGGGAAACGCCGAATAGCCCCACATCCACAACCGCCGCAGCTCCATATCAGGCAAATGAATCAGTAGCGTCTATCCTAAATCTTGAGTATTTGTTCGACAGAACGGCCCCTGCCGGCTCCTGCTAGACTGGTAGATTCCCAACCGTCCATCCAGGAGCCTCAATGTCGCGCAAGCCCGCCTACAAGCAAGCACTTTCCATCGGCACCGCCGTGGTGCTCGGGTTTGCGCTGTTTACGGGATCGCTCGACGGAGCGCCCAAGTTGCTGTCGCCGCAAAGCGATGAGCAGGCGGCGGCTCTGGCCGAAAAACAAAACGAGAGTCCCAGCCGCACCGACGACGAAGCAGACCTGGTTGCCCGGCTCGAATCGGGAACAGCGAGCTCTTCGGACTCTCAAAATGGCCAAGACTCTGGCGATAGCTCTGAATCCGCCGCAACCGACACCGGTGACGACACTTCCACAGACAGCGCCGCCACCCCCATCGACGAGGTCGAAAACCCCGACCTTAACCGCGCCCGCGGCGTATATCTCAGCAGCATTCCCGACTACGCCGGCAACCCCTACGTTGCCCTGCGCGCCGACAGCACCCACGCATTAGGCACACCGTCATTCACGCTCGATGAATACGAGCGCGCCACCGAAGAGGGCTGCTTTAAGAAGTTCTCCAAGCTCGACAGCCTGGGCCGCACCCGCAAAGCGCTCGCCTGCGTGGGCCCCGAATCACTCGGTCAAGGCGAGCGCGGCGATATCTCGCGTATCCATCCCGCTGGATGGCGCCAGCAGCGCTACGACTTTATTCCGGGCCAGAGCCTCTACAACCGCTGCCACCTTATCGCCTGGTCGCTCTGCGGCGAAAACGCCAACCGCAAGAATCTCCTCACCGGCACGCGTTATCTCAACGAGACGGGCATGCTGCCGTTTGAAGAGCAGATTCTCGGCTACATCCGCGATACGGGTAACCATGTGCTCTACCGTGTCACGCCCATGTATAACGAAGAGGAACTTGTCTGCCGTGGCGTGCGCCTTGAGGCGCAATCGGTCGAGGACCACGGCAAGACCCTCTGCTTCCACGTATACTGCTACAACCTGCAGCCGCACGTGCAGATCGACTACGCCACCGGCCGCAATCAGACCTCGGGAGTTTAGGGCCGACCAAGCTGCCCCAAAACCTAAAATGATCCGTTTTCCTCCGTCCCCAAGGGATCAAAAAGGGCCGCCCCGGTTACCCAGGGCGGCCCTTGCATCGGCATGCATGTTGCAGGCAAAACCACGCGTTACTTGGCGCGGCCCTCCTCATAGCGCTCGACCAGCTTGGCCTGAACGTCATAAGGCACCTGCTCATAGCCTGCGGGCTTCATGGTAAAGTCACCCGTGCCGCGCGTGATAGAGCGCAGGCGCGTCGAATAATCCGTCAGCTCTGCCAGCGGCGCCTGGGCAATGACCACGGTGTCGCCGCGCTCATCGGTCTCCATGCCCGTCACGCGACCGCGCGATGCCGAGATGTCGCCCATCACAGCGCCGGCGTAGCTTTCGGGAATAGTCACCGTGATTTCCTCGATGGGCTCCAGCACCACCGGGTCGGCATCGGCGCACGCCTTGCGCAGGCCGATGCGAGCCGCCGCGCGGAACGCCATCTCGTTGGAGTCGACGCTGTGATACGAGCCGTCGTACACAGCCACGCGAATGCCCGTGAGCGGGTAGCCGGCAATGATGCCGTCCTTCATGGTCTCCTGGACACCCTTGTCCACGGCGGGGATGAGCGAGCGCGGGATGCGGCCACCCACGACCTCGTCTACAAACTCATAGCCATCGCTCGTGCCGTCGGGCCCAATGAGCGGCTCAACGCGCAGCCAGCAGTCGCCATACTGACCGGCACCGCCAGTCTGTTTCTTGTGGCGGCCCTGCGCGCTTGCCGTACGGCGAATGGTCTCGCGATACGGAATGCGGATCGGCACGCTCTTGGCCACGACCTTGGTACGGTCCTCCAAACGGTTGAGCAGCACCGAAACCTGCGCCTCACCCACGGCGGAGATAATGGTCTGGCCGGTCTCCTCGTCACGATCGATGCTCATGGTCGGATCGGCCTTGCAGGCCTTCTCGATAAACGTGTAGAGCTTCTCTTCGTCCCCGCGATTCTCGGCCTCGATGGCAATGCGGTACTGCGAGTTGGGGAACTTAAACGCCGCAGCCTCGACCTTGCCGGTAATCGAGAGCGTATCGCCCGTCTCGGCCGCCAGCTTGGGTGCCACGATAATGTCGCCGGCATAGGCGTGACCGACCTCGGTCATGTCGCGGCCGCACATCACATACAGGTGAGCCAGACGGTCGCCCTTGCGCGTGCGCGCGTTGACCAGCTCAAGGCCCGGCTCAAGCGTACCCGTCAGCACCTTAATAAAGCTGATGCGACCCTGCTGCGGATCGGCCAGGGTCTTAAACACAAACGCCACCGGACGATCATCGTCGCTTGAAATCTTGAGCGAATCGCCGTCGATAAGCGGCATCTCGCCGTAGTCGGTCGGCGCCGGGAAGTATGTGGCGATGTCGTCCATCAGCGAGTTGACGCCCTGCTCCTTAATGCAATCGCCCGCAAAGACCGGCACAAAGATGCGCTCGGCGATCGCCTTCGACAGCAGGCCTTCAAGCTCCTCCTGCGTCAGCGTCTCCTCGCCCTCCAGGTACTTCATCATCAGTTCGTCGTCAGCCTCGGCCACCAGCTCGCACAGATGGTCATGGGCTTCCTCGGCCTGGGCACGATACTCCTCGGGAATCTCCGACTCAACGGCTTCGGTGCCGTTGCAATGGCGCGCCTTCATGCGCACCAGGTCGATGATGCCGTCAAAGTCCTCGCCCTCGCCCCAGGGAAGGGTCACGGCGCCCAGGCGCGTGCCAAAGCGCTCTTGCAGCAGGTCCATCGTGGTCGCAAAGCTGGCCTCGGAGCGCGACAGGCGGTTTACGAACACCGCACGCGCCAGGCGCAGGTCCTCGGCGGCATACCAGAGCTTAACCGTCGTAGGCTGCGGGCCGGCCTCGGCGTCGACCACAAACAGAGCCGTCTCGCAAACACTCATCGCGGCAAAGGCGTCGCCGATAAAATCGGGGTAGCACGGGGCATCGAGCACATTGATGCGCGCGCCCTTCCAGTCGATCGGCGCGATGGTCGTCGAGATGGAAAATGCACGCTTGACCTCTTCGGGGTCATAGTCGAGCGTGGGCTTGGTGCCGTCGTGGCCGCCCAGGCGGGCGGTCTTACCGGAAAGGTGGAGCATGGCCTCGGCGAGTGAAGTCTTGCCCACCCCGCCTTGGCCTACGAGCACCACGTTCCTTACGTTACCGGTCTTGGGAGCACCCATGATGACCTCCTTGCAGGGCCGCGCACAATGCGCGACGCCAACGGGGAGAGTTCGCGGTCGGTGCCATCCCGGGAGCAGCATGGCCGGCAGCCGAGCCGACTCACCCTCCAAATGTCCTATGCCACCACCCTACCCTCACGGGCGGCTGTCCATGCATACCTTTCGGCGCACGTATGAATACAGGCGGCGAGAGGAAGAGACAAGCTTGTGAGGCGATTATTGAACCCCGTCGATGCAAACAAAAAGCCGCCACAGACCGTAAGACCTGCGGCGGCTTCGCCTCAATTAATAGTTGAGTAAATGCTTGAGCCTACCCCTCGATACGGCTCAAGAACTCACGGGTACGTTGCTCTCGCGGGTGATCGATAACCTGCTCGGCCGGACCCTCCTCGACAATGCGGCCTCCGTCCATAAAGACCACGCGATCGGCAACATCGCGCGCAAACTGCATCGCGTGGGTCACGATCACCATCGTCATATTCTGCGCGGCAAGGTCTTTAATGACACGCAGCACCTCGGCCGTCAGCTCGGGGTCGAGCGCCGAGGTCGGCTCGTCAAAGAACAGGATCTCCGGATCGAGCGCCAGGGCGCGGGCAATACTCACGCGCTGCTGTTGACCGCCCGAAAGCTCACAAGGAACCTTGTTCTCGTTGCCCACAAGCCCCATCTGAGCAATCAATTCATGCGCACGAGCTTCCGCCTGCTCGCGCGGGCGCTTAAGCACGCGGATCGGCGCGTCGATGATGTTTTTCATCACGGTATAGTGCGGGAACAGGTTGTAATTTTGGAACACCAGACCGAATCGCGAGCGCGCCTGCTTGGGCACATCGCCCTTCGCATAGACCGCGCCCGAACCCGCATCCGTCGCAACGGCAAGGTCACCAAACGAGAGCGAGCCTCCGTCGAGTGTCTCGAGCAGCGTGGCGCACCGCAGCAGCGTGGACTTGCCGCCACCCGAAGGCCCGATAATCGCCACGACCTCTCCACGCTTTACCTCGAGCGAGATATCCTTGAGCACCTCATTGCCGCTAAACGCCTTACGTGCGTTTTCGATTTTCATCACTGAGTTAGTCATGATAATAGTCCAGCTTCTTTTCGGCGGCGCCCAGCAGCATTTCGACCACAAAGTTAAAGACCCAGTAAATCAGCGCCGCGATCGCAAACGGCACCATGCTCACCTGCGAGGCGACCAGCGCCTTGGCCGTCGAGAACATCTCACCCACGCCAATGGCAAACGCCAGCGACGTGTCCTTGACCAGCGTGATGATCTCGTTGCCCATCGCCGGCAGAATACGCTTGGCGACCTGCGGCATCACGATATACAGAAACGTCTGCACGCGCGAATAGCCCAGCACCTCGGCAGCCTCGTATTGACCGCGCGGAATGGACTGCAAGCCCGAGCGATAGATCTCGGCAAAGTAACCGGCGTAGTTGATGATGAACGCCACGACGCACGCCGTCCACTTGGAATCGGGCGTGAGCGAAATGCCAAACACGTAGTACGGGGCAAAGTAGATGGCAAACATCTGCAGCATGAGCGGCGTACCGCGCATGACCGAAATGTAGATGCGCGCAATCCAGCGAAGCGGCGCGATTTTGCTCATGCGCATAAACGCCACGGGGATTCCCAGCGGAATCGACCCCAGCAGTGTCAGCACAAACAACTGCAAACTGACCAAGAATCCCTGGCCAAGCATCTGCATCATGACCTGAATAGACATTACTTGAGCACCCAATTATCGAAAGACAAACCATAGCTTGAATATTTATCGCACAGGTCCTTGACCGTGCCGTCCTCATAGAGTGCCTTGAGCGACTCGGTCACGGCGTCGGCCGACTTGGTGTCGCCCTTCTTAAAGCCGACGGCGTAGTGCTCACTGGACAGCGGCTCATCAAGCTGCGTATAGGCATCGGGCTTGGCGGCAAGCTGATACTGGGCAATCGAAAGGTCGCAAGCCACGGCATCGACCGCGCCGCTCTCGAGCTGCATAAAGGCCGTGTTGTACTCGCCGATCGTGTCGAGCGTGGCAAACGTCGCCGCCAGATCCTTCTGGTCACCCTCGAGCACATCCTGCGCAGCGGAATCGGTCTGGGTAATCACGGTCTTGCCGGCAAGATCGTCCCAGCTCTTGATGCCCGCATCCTTCTTTACCACCAGCACCTGCTCGTTGAGCATGTACGGCTCGGAGAACGTGTAGTCGTCCTCACGGCCCTCCATGGTAAAGCCGTTCCAGATGCAGTTGATGGCGCCCGAGTTGAGCAGCGTATCCTTGGCGTCCCAGTCGATGGCCTCGTATTTGACCTCCCAGCCCTGCTTATCGGCAACAGCCTTGGCCAGATCGAGATCAAAGCCGGTGTACTCGCCATCGTCGCCCACAAAGCCGTACGGAGGATAGGACTTATCAAAGCCCACCACGAGCTTCTTGGACTCCGCAGCGCCCTTCACATCCTTGGCTGCAGCAGAACCGGCAGCGGAACCCTTACCGGCACCACCACCGCAGCCTACCAGGCCAAGACCTAGAACCGTAGCGAGCGAACCGGCTAGACCAACAAACTGACGACGAGACATATCGGTATTCATGGTATTCCCCCTTGGTGGCACTTTAGTTAAGTAAAGTGAGTCGTGTAACGATCAGAATCATACACTTTAGCGTGATAGAGCACAAGGCGAGTTTGCCCGCCGCGTGAGGGGTGTGGGGGTTAAGTTTCCTGCTCTACAGTCCTGCTCACGACGGAGGCCACATTAAGTGGCCTCCTGTTCGTGCGGAACTCGCGATAAACTTAACCCCCACACCCCTCACGCGGCGGGCAACCGTCGTTGGGCTTATCACTGACACGAATAAACCGCTTGTATATCGTCTGCTGGCTTGGCGCGGTACAATACTTGCAGCTTTAATTCATGAATAAGTGGAGTTATTGATGGCAGAATCTCGTGCAGAGCGTAGGGCTCGTCGTGCTTTGGTGGAGGCGGTTGAGGGGTCGAAGGAGGAGAAATCTTCTACGAAATCCAAGTCTTCTAAAGCTGCAAAAAGCAAATCGACCAAGAGCAGGGCTAAGACCAAGCGTTCTGACTCTCGTCGAGGCGGAGACAAAGCGTCTCAGACTCGCTCCAAGCGTCCGCATAAAGATCCGGTTTCGCCTGCGCGTAAGGCTGTGGATCCCAAGTCTCCCTGTTCCATCATGAGAGCTTGTGGCGGATGCACGGCGCTCAATCGTCCTTATAAAAAGCAGTTGGCAGCTAAGCAGGCTGCTATGGAGGAGCTTTTTGCTTCGCTTTGTGAGCGTGAGGGCATTGCTGTAGATCCTATTCGTGGCATGGGTGTCACCCTGGGCGACCCGGGCAAATATCCTGCGCCGCGCGGTTTTCGCCATAAGGCCGCCACTCCCTTTGCCCCCGGCAAAGAGGGCGCTGTCCGCTGCGGCTTTTTTGAGCGCGGCACGCACAGAATCGTTGCCGTGCCCGAATGTCCTGTCGAGGCGCCGGGCGCTCGTCAGATTCTCAACGGCATCGCGCGTGAAGCTGAGCGCCTGCACATTCCCGCCTTTAACGAGGACAAGCATCTGGGCTTGCTCCGCTATGCCGTCATCCGCTGCGGTTGGCGTACCGACCAGGTCATGGTCACGCTCGTGACCGCTCAGCGCGACTTGCCGCATGCGCAGGAGTTCTTTGAGGCTGTCGCCGCGCTCAATCCGCACATCGTCACCGTCGCCCAAAACATCAACGGACGTCCCGGCAACGCCATCCTCGGCGAGGAAACCCGCATTGTATATGGCGCCGAGTGCATGCGCGACCAGCTGCTCGGCTGCGAGTTCGATATCTCCCCCACCGCGTTCTACCAGACCAACCCGCAGCAGACCGAGCTGCTCTATCAGCTCGCGATTGACGGCATGGACCTGCAGCAGGGCGACGTACTCATGGATGCCTATTGCGGTAGCGGAACTATCGGCCTGTGCGCAGCCAAAGCCGCCCAGGACAAGGGCGTCGGCATTATGCTGCTTGGCGTGGAGCGCAACCACGCCGGCATTGCCGACGCACGTCGTAATGCCGAGCTCAACGGCCTCACCCGCAGCGCTTGGTTTATGGCTGACGATGCCACCGACTACATCCTAGATGCCGCCGACAACAACGAGCGGGTCGATGTCCTTTCCATCGATCCGCCGCGCGCCGGCTCTACCCCCGAGTTCCTCGAAGCTGCCTGCGCGCTTAAGCCGCGCCGCATCACCTATATCAGCTGCAACCCCGTGACTCAAGAGCGCGACCTGCATCAGCTTCTCGACGGAGGCTATCGCCTGCTCAAGATCACGCCCGTCGACATGTTTCCTCACACCGACCACACCGAAACCGTAGCGGTCCTCGAACGCCGCTAACCAACCTCAGTAGATTTTTGGGACAAGAAAGGGGGCGACCCGTCTGGGCCGCCCCCTTCGCTTGGTTTATAAATTCCGCTACATCCCCTTGCACAGGTCGCACACGCCGGCTGCCGCCATCTCGCGCAGCAGCGTCTCGCGGTCGCGCGTCACGATCAAATCCAGCGGGAAGTGAATCTCGTCGAGCATCTTGCGCGCGTGATCGAGCTTGCCAATGGCCATGCCAATGTGGGCATCGGTCGACACGCCAATGCCCACGCCCAGCTCGGCGCAGCGCTCGGCAATCTTGCGGCATACGGCCCAATGCTCAGTGTCGACACCGTGTTCAAGACTATGGTTGTTGATCTCGATAATCTTGTGCTTGGCCTTAGCTGCCAACAGCACCTCGTCGATATCGAACGGCACACCCGAACGCCCCGTGTGACCCAGCATGAACACCTTGGGGTGCTCCAGGGCATTGATATACATCTCGGTCGTCTGGGCCAGCGTCGCGCCTTCAGCAATCTGCGGATTATGCACGCTCGCAACCAAATAATCCAAATTTCGCGTAACCAAATCAAACAGCGAATGCTGACGGCTGTACGAATCGCCGGCAATATCGAGCGTGACAGGAGTGTCCTCGCCAAACAGGCTTCCGTCCAGCGAAACGATATCGGCCTCGGCACCACGCAGCACCAGCACGCCGCTCCAAATGCGCGGCCAGATATCCTGGTTGATAAAGAATTGGTAACTGCGCAGGTCATTGGGGCAAGCCGTAACCATAGAGCTCAGATGGTCGGCAGATCCGAGCACCTGCAGGCCACGCTCTGCCGCCCAGTACACATTCTCCTCAATGGTCGAATATGCATGCGCAGAGAATATCGTATGGGTATGAATGTCACAAGAAAGCATGTAGGGCATCAGGTCTCCTTATCTGGCACGGCCGTCGCTTATATTCATTGTACGCATAGCCTTCGATAGTCGTAAAACCACTCCATCCCAAAGACACAACGTCCATGACAACGGGGTCTGGCTTAACACCAAACCCCGTTTCACGTAAAACATTGTAGGCAGAGCGCTTTACTTTTAACGATACTCGTCCGCCAACTGTTTCCAAGCGGGTAGCGAATTGATAATCGTTTCGTAACTCACGCAATAGCCCAGGCGGAACCAACCCGGCATACCAAAGCTGTCCGAGGGAACCGCAAGCAACTCATACTTCTTTGCACGCTCGCAAAACGCATTCGCATCGGGTTCCAGCGCCTTCACCCACAGGTAGAATGCACCATCCGGCTCAACATAGGTGTAGCCGTACTCCGCTAGTGCGTCGGTAAGCGCGGTGCGGTTGCGCGCATAGGCCTCGACATCGCTCGGCTCATCGATGCAATCGATGATTACGCGCTGGAAGAGTGCCGGTGCGCATACAAAACCTAGCGTACGGGCAGCACCCGCAACAGCCGGCATCAGACGGGCAGCCTGCGGATTGGTGTTGGGAACCAAGATCCACCCCACACGCTCGCCCGGCAGCGACAGCGACTTGGAATACGAGTAGCACACGATGGTGTGCTCGTAGATCGAGGGCACCCAAGGCACCTCGGCACCGTACACAATCTCGCGGTACGGCTCATCCGAGATGAGCATAATCGGATTCTCGGGATCGCGCTGAGCGTTGGCCTCGCGCAGAACATTGGCCAGTCGCGTCAGCGTGTCGCATGTATATACGGCACCGGTCGGATTGTTGGGAGAGTCAATGATGACGGCCGCCGTCTTATCGCTGATCGCCTTGAGCACGTTGTCCACGCTCAGCTGGAACGTATCTTCATCGGCGAGCGCCTCAACACACGTACAGCCGGCCTTCTCAATCCAAACGCGATACTCCGGAAAGTACGGGGCGATAACAATAACCTCGTCGCCCGGGTTCGTAACGGCGTTGAGCGTGCAGGTGAGCGAAGCCGCGGCACCCACCGTCATAAATACGTCTTTGCCCTCATAGCTCGTGCCAAAGCGGCGGTTGAGCGATTCGGCCACAGCGGCACGACATTGCGGCAGGCCCGGTGCGGGCGTGTAGCCGTGCAGCTGGTCGCTCGGCAGCTCCAGGGCCTTCTTAATCGACTCAGCCACAGCAGCAGGCGCCGGAACGCTCGGATTGCCCAGCGAAAAATCGAATACGTTTTCCGCACCGATCTGGGCCTTGCGCTCAAGGCCATAGCTAAAAATCTCACGGATGATGGAGCTTTCCGCACCGCGAGCATACATAGTTTCGTTGATCATCTGTTCCCCTTTCGCATAGGCGCTATTGTACGCTTTAGCCGAGCAAAGTGCCGCAGCAATGTTGATTGGGGACAGACTTAAATGCGTGAAAACGCTCATTTAAGTCTGTCCCCAATCAACAGGCGGCCCCATATCGCTCAAAAGAAAAAGCCTCCGCAGGTTTCCCCGCGGAGGCTTTCGCCACAAAGACTATTTGTCGGCATCGGCATCGACGACGGTATGGTCATCGCCAGCATCATCGGACGCGGCCTCGGCATCCTCCTGCATGGCCGCCTGCGCAAAGGCCGCGGCATCAGCCGCCAGCTCCTCCTCGCTCATACGAGGCGTGCGCTTCTTGGTCGGCAAGCCAGCCGCCTTGGCATTGCGCTCCTCCTTGGCCGCCAGGATATCGCCCTCGCGCTCAAGGTAGGCGTCCCACTCGTTATCGAGCAGGGCATTCACGGCGTCGCCTTCGACGGTCTCGCGCTCAAGCAGCACCTTCGCCATCAGATCGAGCTGATCGCGACGGGCGTCCAGGATCTCGACCGCACGACGATGGGCCTCACGCATGATGCGCTGAACCTCGATATCGATGCGGCGCGCCGTCTCCTCGGAGTAATCCTGATGATCGGCGTAATCGCGACCGAGGAACACCTGATGTTGCGCCTCGCCAAACACTTGCGTGCCCAGCTCCTCGCTCATGCCCAGGCGCGTGACCATCTCGCGCGCCATCTTGGTTGCGCGCTCCAGATCGTTGCTCGCGCCCGACGTAATATCATCGCACATGAGCTCCTCGGCAACGCGACCGCCCAAGAACACGGCGAGCTCGTCGAGCATCTCGTTCTTGGTCTTGAGGAAGTGGTCCTCCTGCGGAAGCTGCAGCGTGTAGCCCAGCGCCTGGCCGCGGCTGACGATCGAGATCTTGTGGACCGGATCGGAGTGCTCCAGGATGTGGCCCACCAGGGCGTGACCGCTCTCGTGGTAGGCAATCGTGGTGCGCTCGGCCTCGGTCATCACGCGACCCTTGCGTTGCGGTCCGGCAATCACGCGCTCCATCGACTCCTCGACCTCGTCCATCGAGATCACGGAACGATGACGGCGAGCGGCCAGCAGCGCAGACTCGTTGAGCAGGTTCGCCAAATCGGCACCAGTAAAGCCAACGGTCATCTGGGCGAGCTTCTCAAACTTAACGTCCTCGTCCATCGGCTTGTTCTCGGCATGCACGCGCAAGATCTGCTCGCGGCCCTTCACATCCGGACGGTCGACCGTAACCTGACGGTCAAAACGGCCGGGACGCAGCAATGCCGGATCCAGGATGTCTGGACGGTTGGTCGCAGCGATCAGGATGACCGACTCGCTTTCCTCAAAGCCGTCCATCTCGACCAGCAGCTGGTTGAGCGTCTGCTCGCGCTCGTCGTGACCGCCGCCCAAGCCAGCTCCGCGCTGACGTCCCACGGCATCGATCTCATCGATGAAGATGATCGACGGGGCCTGGGACTTGGCCTCCTTAAAGAGGTCACGCACACGGCTGGCGCCGACACCTACGAACATCTCGACAAAGTCGGAACCCGAGATGCTAAAGAACGGCACGCCCGCCTCGCCGGCAACGGCCTTGGCCAGCAGCGTTTTACCGGTGCCCGGAGGGCCAACCAGCAACACGCCACGCGGGATCTTGGCGCCCAGCTTGCGATAGCGATCCGGATCGCTCAAAAAGTCACGGATTTCCTCGAGCTCCTCGACTGCCTCGTCCACGCCGGCAACGTCTTCAAACTTGACCTTGGGGCGTGTGGCCTCGTTGGTCTTGGCGTTGGTCTTGCCAAACTGCATGTTCCTGTTGTTGGCGCCCATCATCTGGCGCATAAAGTAGAACATGATGGCGATAAGGGCGATCGTCGGAAGCACACTCATCGCCAAGTCGCCCCAAAAATCGGGATCGTTGGTGTTGACGATGTACTTGGTATCGGGGTGCTCCGCCATGAGCTCGGCAAGCGAATCGGAGCCGACATAGGTCGAGGAGAAGCTCTTGAGCTCGCTCGTATCGCCCTTGTCCTTCTTCGTCTTCCAGTAATGACCCGTCACGCTTCCGTCTTGAATCGTATAGGTCAGATCTTCGACGCGATCCTGCTTGATGGCGCTCACCATCTCGCTCGTCGCGAGCTTAACGGTATTGCTGGAATTGGCAAAGCCGGAGCCCATGTTAAAGAAGGCGTAGCCCAGAAGCGCGCAAGCCAAAATAAAATACAGCCAGCCCGTACGCGTGGGCTTCTTGCCTCCGGGCATCCCCGGGATCTTAGGCTCCCGGGGAGTCTGGGAATTGTTATCGTTATGGTCGTCGGGCATCTTACGAATAAACCTCCGGTTTCAAAATGCCCAGATACGGAAGGTTACGATAGCGCTCGGCATAGTCGAGGCCGTAGCCCACCACAAAGGCATCGGGGCAATGGGTTCCAACATACTTGGGCGTGATGGCCGAGGTGCGGTCCTCAACCTCCTTCCACAGGAAGGCAGCGACCTCCAGCGAAGCGGGCTTGCGGCTCTCGAGGTTCTTCATCAGGTACTTGAGGGTCAGGCCCGAGTCCAGAATGTCCTCGACGATCAGCACGTCGCGACCACGGATGTCGATATCCAGATCCTTAATGATACGCACGATGCCCGAAGACTTCACACCGTCGCCATAGCTCGAAACAGCCATGAAATCGATGTTGGTCGGTAGCTCAATCTTGCGCATCAGGTCGCCCATAAAGACAACGGCACCGCGCAGAACCGCGATCAGCACCAGATCCTTACCCGCGTAGTCGCGAGTGATCTCCTCGCCCAGGCGAGAAACGATGCCGTCGATATCCTCCTGCGTAAACAGAACCTTCTCGATATCCGGATGTTGAGAAGCCATGACAACCCTTTCTTGTGCTTAATCGCCCACACACCGCCGTATGGACGCGAACTACACATTCTAGCAGCGCACGGGGTATATTTTCCAGCCCGCGCACCATCAGCGCGGGAATACCGTCAACGCCGCACAGAACAGCTGGTGCGAGGGGCTAATCCGCGTCAACCACGCGAAGCAGATAAGCCACACGCGTCGCCGCCGTGCATTTAAAACGTTCGTCCGCGCGAACTCCGGCGACCCACACCACGGCACCTCCCGGCGCCGTCCTCACCACGGGCACGCCGGCGCGCTCGGAAACGGGAATGCGAGCCTCGCCTAGCAAGTCGGATACCTTCTTGCTTCGGCCACTCATTCCTAACGGGCACATCACGTCTCCCGGTGCGGGACCGTCCACCCACAGGCGCGCCAATCGCGCCTCTGCAGGGATCTCGCCACGTGAGCCCGCCAGGATCCGCTCACTATCGCTGTCGGCAAAACCCAGGGCAGCCGCGTCTACCAAAGCTGTCACTTCCCCGGCAACCGCAAGCTCACGGGCGCGGCGCACGATATCGCATCCCGGCTCAACGGCCATCGGCTCTGCGACCAGCATGCGCCCCCCGCCCAACGGCAAACGACCGGGTACGGTAACCCAGTCCGCGACCAGGCCCTCGCGAGCCGCCGGCGCCTTAAACGCCAGCATGCCAAACTCAATGCGTGCGTCAATCCCCGCCGGAAGCGTGACCGAGCCGGCGCCCTCGGCAACGCAGGAAAGGACTCGCTCCACATGTCGCATCTCGGGACGAGCGTCCGGATCGATGCGCTTAATCGCCAGTCGCACGATGCGCCGCGCGATTACCACCTCGGCCGCAGCAAGGCGCCTGGCATCGAGCACCAGCGCGCCCGCTGCCTCTTTGCGCAAACAGCTTCGAAACGCCTGTGCCGACAGCTGGGATAGAAACGCATCTTCATCACCCAAGATCTCACAGGCGGCGCCAATCGTCTTGCAGACGCTCGCGTTGCGCTGCGCCACCACCGGCATCACTCGATGGCGCACGTAGTTTCGCAGATACGAGATATCCTCATTGCTCTCGTCTTCACGCCACGGCTGACCATGTACCTGTAGATAGCCCACGAGCTCGCCATGAGTTAGGTCGAGCAAGGGACGCACCACGATATTCCTCCGGCGAGGAATGCTCGATAGACCAGCGGGCCCCGAACCCTTAATCGCGTTCATCAAAAACGTTTCCGCGCGATCCGAAGACGTGTGCGCGGTGCAGATACGAGCCGCCGTTCGCGGCGCCCCCGTCTGGGCGCAGAGTTCGCGAACATACCTCCGCGCCGCGGCATAGCGCACCTCGCGGGCCGCGGCCTCAATATTGCCCGACTCCCCATCAAAATAAGCGTGCTCCACACACAGCGGTAAACCATATTGCGCGCAGAGCTCACGCAAAAAGGCCTCGTCGCCATCGGACGCCTTGCCGCGCAGATGATGGTTTACATGCAGCACATGCAGGCGCTCGCGAGCAATGGGGGCAACACCGCGTCCGTCTTGGATATCCAGCTTTGATGTGCACGCCATAAGAAGCAGTGCCGTCGAGTCCGCGCCGCCTGATACCATGAGCACGACAGGAGCAGCCTGCTGTCTCGTCCGGGTCTCATCGACTGCCCCAGGCACGGCATGGTGTCCGTAATGCTGTGATACCGTTGGCATTCGCTTCCTCCTCTATTCGTCCGCACCCATTGTATCCTTTGGAATCTTATGTCTCGTCTGCACCTTCATATCCTCGGCAGTGGCTCTAAAGGCAACTGCGCACTCATCGAGGGCCCGCAGGGGCTCATTATGGTCGATGACGGACTGTCTCGCCGCGAGACATTAAAGCGCATGGCAGAACTGGGGCTCTCGGCAGACAACGTCTCGGCTCTTCTCATTACTCATGAGCATAGCGATCACATCAAGGGCCTCGATGTCTGGTGCAAGCACTGGCACGGCCCCCTCTTTGCCAGCAGGGGCACTCTTTCGAGCAAAGAAAATCTTTCGCATCTGCCTGTCGAGGAATTCGATCCCGGTGACACCCTATCCATTGCCGGCATCCACGTGCAAACCTACTCAACGTCACACGATGTCATCAATCCAGTCGGCTATCGATTCGACACCCTTGATGATTCCATCGGCTTTGCCACCGACACCGGAGAGCTATCGAGCCAGGCCATGAACACCCTCGAAGATTGTCGAGTCCTCGCACTCGAAAGCAACCACGATGTGACCATGCTGCGCGAGGGAGAATACCCCCGCTTTCTTCAGGAGCGCATCCTGTCTGCAAGGGGGCACCTCTCCAATGGCCAAGCCGCCGAAGCCGCGCGCGAACTTGTTACCGATCGCACCGAACAGCTCATTGCCATGCATATCAGCCAAGATAACAATCGTCCGAGCCTTACCGTCAAAAGCTATGCCAAAGCTCTGGCCGCAACCCTAGATGACGAGGTCGGCAGCTCCGCAACCCTTCTCCAAGGATCGCGAAAACTCTCGATACGCCCTGCGAGTCAGTATCAACCGGCAACCATTCAATAGACTGTCCTAGACAGCAAAAGGGGCCGAGAATCGCTTCCCAGCCCCTTTTGCTGTCTTTTAATAGCGCAGAACACCAACGAAGTTAGTCGATGGAGATCTTCGTAACGTTCTTCTTCTCGACGATCTTGGGAACCGTAACGGTCAGGATGCCGTCAGCGTACTTAGCCGAGAGGCCCTCGCTCGAAGCGTCCTTTAGATACACGCCACGCGTCGCGCTGTACGAGCTGAACTCCTTCTGCAGGAAGTTCTTGCCCTCGTTCTCCTCGTCTTCCTCGACATTCACGCTAATGGACAGACGGCCCTCGTTAAGCTCGACATCGATATCGTCCTTGGCGACGCCGGTCAGATAAGCCTTGACCTCATAGCCATCGCCCTTATCCTCAACGTCAACGGGGAACGCCTTAGAGGCAATCGAGCTGTTCGCTAGGTCGCTCATATCATCAAACAGATCGAACAGCGAGCTTGCAGAGGGACGAACGCCAAAAACCGAACGATAAGGAACCATGCTTGCCATGTTTACCACTCCTTTATAGGACTGCCGAGTCATCTTCCAGGTGACTGGGACTTCTTTTGACGCTCTTATATATGCCCACCCAGTGCTCATATATACATCGACTATAAAGTTTTTTTAGTCCAGTACTATAAGCATATCTAAGTGCGTATGACTCAGGTTTTAGGAAGGTTAAGGTTCTTTGAACTAGAGCTTAAATACCGAGTATGTCCCCAGCTATAAATAACAAGGGGCTTACAATGAGCGCGTACACGTTGTTGGTAACGAGCTAAAGGGCATCATGGACGACCAAAACCAGAACAATATGTTTATGCCGACGCAGGGGGAAGATACTTCCACGCAGCCGCCACGGTTCCATCGCCCCCACATCTCGCAAGAGCCCATTAATGATCCGGAGCCCGAGTATGTGACGAGAAATCGATATCAAACGCTCGAGGATGCCCAAACGGGACGTAAACATATGGGCGTCGCCTCGGGAGACCCTGTATATCTGAAAGACGCACCATTATCTAAAAACAGCGCAGCTAGTGATGAGCCGATGAAAGCATCCGCCGCTCATCAACAAAGAGGTCCTCGACCAAAGCAAACCTTGACGCATTCGGCTCGCTATCTCGAAACACCAAAACAGGGAAAATCAATCTTCGTTTCGACAAGTAAACGACGCAAGCAGCATCGACTGACAATCCTGCTTTTGATCATTGCGGTCATAGCAGTTGCCCTTGTTATTAGATTTATCTTCTTTAAATAAAGGCTCAATACCAAAAACGATAAGATCGTCTGGTGTAATTGAGTCATTTACGCCCCGTAAACGCAAAAAAGGGGGAGGCCGCGAGGCCTCCCCCTTCTCAGTTCAAGC
>UQXA01000034.1 GCA_900544865.1 uncultured Collinsella sp.
CTGCGGGAACGATAGGCAACCGGACACACATTCTGTCCGAGCGGTTAAAAGCGGGCACGGAATTTAAACGGCTGAAAAAGGGGCATCGACCTGCGCCGATGCCCCTAAAGCAGACACACATTTTGTCCTATAAGCCCCCGTCACCCCGTACACTAACGAAAATGGCTCTGGTCCCAAAAGAAACCAGAGCCATTCATCTATCTTATGGAGCGGGCGACGGGAATCGAACCCGCGTCATCAGCTTGGAAGGCTGGGGTTCTACCATTGAACTACGCCCGCAAGATATGGTCGGGACGACAGGATTTGAACCTGCGACATCCTGCTCCCAAAGCAGGCGCGCTACCAAACTGCGCCACGTCCCGAAGGTGTTGAGCAGCTAAGGCATAAACCTTGCGTGTCCCAAAGCGAAAGAAATTATAGGGGAGACTTCCCGCCTGTGCAAGCGACGATACCCTAGCTCCTCGAATGTGTGACAAACTGGCTATGAACCAGACCGATCACAAACGCCGCCACAGCAACCGGTGCCCACGCAGCACCGATATCTGCCAGCGGCAACGCATCGAACGGCAGCCACGCACCAGTAAAGAACGCGTCGCGGACCGAGGTGATCACGCTCTGCACCGCGACCACGCCGCCGACCCAAACCCAAACCTGCGGATGCGCGTCGCAAAAGCCGTGCATCAGGCCCATAAGCACCAGCACAATGGCAACGGGATACAGGGCATTGAGCATAGGCACCGAGAACATAAGGATCACGTCGAGGCCCACGTTGGAGAGCACGCACGAAAACGCCGCGAACACAAAGGCAAGGATCGCGAAGGGGCGGCGCATGGCCCCCTCGGAAGCCTCCGCTCCCCCTTCAACCACATACGTCTCGCAGAAGTACCGCGAGCAGCAGCTAATAAGACCGATGCACACGTTCATGCAGGCGAGGAAAAAGATCGCAAAGACCACGACCGTGCCGACAAGGCCAAAGTGCATGGAGGCAGAGCGGGCAAGGATGGCGGCGCCATTGGTGGCATCGGGCATAACCGTGCCGAGCTGCATGCCGGCAAGCGCCAGGCCACAGTAGATGATGGCCATGAGCACGCCGGCGATCACGCCGGAGCGCGAGATCTCAAAGGCCACGCGCTTGTCATCGGTAACACCCAACTCGTGGATGGTTTCGGCGATGATGATGCCGAAGGCGAGCGACGCAAGCAGGTCCATGGTCTGATAGCCGGTCAAAAAGCCCTGCACGGTAGCACTGGCATTGTAGGGAGCCTGCGGCGCGGCAGCCGGTCCCAGCGGCGAGATCACGGCAGCACCCACGACCAGCACGATGAGCGCAATGAGCGCGGGGCCCGTAATGCGGCCGAGCACGCGCGTGATGACGCCTGGACGCAGCGTGAGCGCAAACGCGACGATAAAGAAGCCAACGGCAAACACCAGGCGAGCCGTGCCGAGCGAGACGCCCTCGGGCAGCAGCGGCACCAACATCTCGAAGGCCGTAGAACTCGTGCGCGGAATGGCCAGGCACGGGCCGATGGCCAGATACACCGCCGCGACAAAGAACTCGCCGAACTTGGGGTGCACGCGGCCGGCAAGCTCGCGTGCCGTTCCGGCAAGCGCCACGGCGATAAAGCCCATAACAGGCAGACCGATAGCGGCAATCAAAAAGCCAATCATGGCAAGCGGCGTGGCCGTGCCGGCCTGAAGTGCCAGCAACGGCGGAATGATGAGGTTACCGGCGCCAAAGAGCATCGAGAACAGCGCAATGCCGACGGTAACGACATGGTCGGAGCGCAAACCGCGCGGAGCGGATGAGGCCATATGCACACCTTTCGGGTCGAAACAAAAACGGGACGGGCAAAAGACCCGTCCCGCAAGTATATACGCTCTAGCAGGCTAAATCGCGCAAAGCGTCGACCGCGGTGTCGACTTCCTCTTCCGTGTTGAAATACCCAAACGAGAAGCGAACGATACCCTGGCGCTCGGTCCCCAGCGCGCGGTGCATGAGCGGAGCGCAATGGGCGCCGGGGCGCGTCGCAATCCCCCGCCCTTGCATAAGCGCGTCCGAGATCTCGGCAGAGTCGATATCACCCACGTTGAGTGAGACGATCGCCGAGCGCACGGGCTGGTCAAACGCACCGTAGAGCTTGATCTCCGGGATTTCGCGCACGCCAGCGAGAAAGCGATCCGCCAGTGCTCGCTCGTGCGCCGCGATCGCCTCGACTCCGCCTTGGGCCTCGATAAAGTCGAGGCCGGCAGAAAGGCCCGCGATGCCGTGGCCGTTGAGCGTGCCCGCCTCAAGACGCGTGGGCCACTCAAGCGGCTGCAGCGCATCGAAGCTGTGCACGCCCGTGCCGCCCATGGCCCACGGCCACACGTCAATGCCCTCCGCCACGGCCAGCCCGCCGGTCCCCTGCGGACCCATGAGTCCCTTGTGGCCAGTAAAGCACACCACGTCGAGCCCCATGGCCTGCATATCGATATGCGCCGTGCCGGCAGACTGCGAAGCATCGACGATCACCAGCGCGCCGGCCGCATGGGCCATGGCGGCCACGCGCGCAATGTCGACCTCATTGCCGGTCACATTGGAGGCGTGCGCCACCACTACGGCACGCGTGTCAGGCGTCACCAGCCGCTCGAGCTCGTCGTAGTCGAGCGCGCCGCTCGCATCGCAGCCCGCATGCTCAACGGTCACGCCCCGCTCTACCGCCAGGCGGTTAAGCGGACGTAGCACGGAGTTGTGCTCGAGCACCGTCGTGACCACACGGTCGCCGGGGCACACCACCCCGTTGATGGCGGTGTTGAGCGCCGCCGTAGAGTTGGGCGTAAAGCACACATGGTCCGCCCTCGGGCAACCCAAAAGGCGCGCGAGCTTGGCGCGGCAACCGTGAATCGTACGAGCGGCATCGAGGGCACCCGACGTGGCGCCGCGTCCGGCATTGCCGAGCGAGCACATCGCCTGCGTCACGGCATCGATGACCGTCTGCGGCTTGTGCATGGTCGTCGCCGCGTTATCCAGGTAGATCATCGCACGACCTTCCACATATCAATCACCGTAAAGCCCTCGGTGGGAACGCCCGCCGCGGCGAGTTCGCCGCGCAGCAGTTCCTCATCGGCAGGCAACGCCTTCCACGCCAGACCGCAGCCGGCAGCGACCTCCCCGGGTACGGGAATCGTTCGCCCGGGAAGACCGCGCTCAATGCACAGGGACTCGCAGCCCATGGCGGCCGCCGTGGTGGGAAACGTGATGACAAGCGCCGGGCGCTTCTCCCTCATGGCAACTCCAACCAATACGCTACGGGCGCACGACGCGCACGGCCTGCTCCATCTTCTCCACAATCACGTACATGTTGGTGACCTCGCCCACCGCAAGCTGGTCTTTAATGCCATAGTGATCGAGGCAGGTACCGCAGGTGAGAATCTCGACGCCCTGCTCGGCCAGTCCCTTCAGGTCGTCGAGCACCGGCGAGCCCTCGACGGTGAGCTTGGCGCCGCCGTTGTAGAACAACATGGTCGCGGGCAGCTCCTCCTGTTGCGTCACGGCAAAGATGAAGGCATTCATGAGCTTGTGGCCCAGCTCGTCGTCGCCACGGCCCATGCAGTCGGTGTAGACGGAAATGACGAGCTTGCCCTTGCCGGCGCTGGCATCACAGAAGGCAGCGCCATCCTGCTCGGGATCGGCCACGGCAACGGCGCCAGAGGTCGCCACGGTCACGTGCCACTCGGCGTCAGAAACCTTCTCGACCGAGGCCGTGCAGCCTTTCTCCTGCGCCATCTTGGAAATGTTCTTGACGGCGGTCTCGTTATCGACCGAGGTCACGACGGCGCCCTCGCCATCGAGCTGCTTCAGGGCTTTGAGCGTCTTGACGACGGGCAGCGGGCAGGCATCGCCCATGGCATTGACTTCAATTTTGGTAGACATAGCTTTTCCTTTCGAAAGAACCGTTCTAGAGAACGGTAAACAGTTACACAAACGTGCGGGCTAGCGAACAACGTGGACGGCAGGACCGCCTGGCACCGACTCGCACACGCGACCGACGACGGCGGCAATACGTCCTTCGGCATGCAGACGGCGCGCAAGCTCATCCACATCGGCAGCAGGTGCCGCGATGAGCAGGCCACCAGACGTCTGCGGATCGTACAGCGCATCCAACATGCCCGGCTCCAGGTCTTCGTCGGCAGCCACGCGCGGGCCAAAGAAGTCCTGGTTGCGGTAGGAGCCCGCGGGGATAATGCCCAGACGCGCCATGTCGAGCACCTGGTCAAAGAGCGGCACCGCCCCCGACGCAAGCTCAACCTGCACGCCCGAGCCCTCGGCCATCTCGCACGCATGCCCGATCAGACCAAAGCCCGTAATGTCAGTACAGCCGTGAAGCTCGAGTCCCTCGGCCAGACGAATCGGGGCCTCGTTGAGGGTACGCATCGAGTCAAACACGGCTGCGGCCTCGTCCTGCTCGATGAGCTCGCCCTTAATGGCCGTGGTGATGATGCCCGAGCCAACCGCCTTGGTCAGCAGCAGAACATCGCCCACGCGCGCGCCGCTGTTGGCGAGCATACGGTCAAGCGCGACAAACCCGCTCACGGACAGGCCGTACTTGGGCTCGTCGTCGTTGATGGTGTGGCCGCCCGCGATGGAGCAGCCAGCCTCGACGCACTTGTCGGCGCCGCCCGCCAGAATTTCGCCGGCGACCTCAACGCCCAAGCAACTGGGAATGCACAGCAGGTTCATGGCATGGCTCGGCCGCCCGCCCATGGCGTAGATATCCGACAGCGAGTTGGCCGCGGCGATCTGGCCAAACAGAAACGGGTCATCGACCATCGGCGGGAAGAAGTCGATGGACTGCACGAGGCCCAGGTTATCGCCAACGCGAAAGACGCTCGCATCGTCGGAGGTATCGAACCCCACGAGCAGGTTGTCGTTATGCACATTGGGCAAGTCGCCCAGGACCTGGGCGAGGGCTCCGGGAGCCAACTTAGCGGCTCAACCGGTCGCGGCCGTCATGGACGTGAGTCTCACGGTTTCTTTAGCCATACGAACCCCCTTCCAACAAATCAACGACTTTAAGTATACGCCCCAGGCACGCTTCCCAAGAGACCGCCGACGGCTCGAACGTCGAAGGCGGCGCCGCAAGCGCCTGCGCGATAGCATCTGCCAGCGCGCGCTCAAACAACGGAAGGTCGGCCGCCACGGGCGTGTCGACATCCGTCATACGCGGCGACGCCACCCACGTCACGGGAGCACCGGGAAGCATCGCCTCCATCCAGGGACGAACGCCGGGCAAATCAGTCGCCACAACTTTGCAGCCGCACGCGAGGGCCTCAATCGTCACGAGCGGCAGGCCCTCGTAAAACGAAGGCAGCACAAAGACGTCGGAACTGCGGTAGGCATGCACGAGCCCATCGCTATCCAGGCGCCCCGCCAGCGTCACCGGCACATCCGAGGCCGCGGCCAAGCGCTCGATACGCGCGTACTCGGCATCGTCCCCGCGACCGCCCACAAGTACCAAGCCAGATGGGCGGACGTCATCGTCAATCGGCAATGACACGGCTCGAGCCAGCGACTCGACGCCCTTTTTAAAACAAATCTTGCCCACGTACACAAGCGATCCCGGCTGCCTCGTCACGCTTGCGTCGCGGCAGAAGACACGACGGTCGTAGCCCGTCCCAACCACGTGGATGCGATCGGCATCGACGCCGCACACCAGGCCAATCTGCTCAGCCTGCTCAGCATGGAGCGCAAAGACGGCATCGAGCCGACGAACCGCACTTACGATGCGATCGCGCTCGAGCGCATGCGAACGCAGCTGGCGCAGGTCGGTCGAATGGCACACGGCAACAACCGGCACGCCCCGGACGCACTCGCGCGCCAATGCGGTCACAAGATACAGGTGATGGCAGAGCACCAGATCGGGCCGAAACTCAGCCACCGCCCGATCGATTGCAGCAGCAAATGCCCGCTCAAATGCCTTGAGCATCGAAGGCGTCAGGTCACGATAGCGCGTGGAGGGATAGGGCATGACATCGGACATACCGCAGATGGGAAACGGCAGCTCGGGCGACTCGAACGGTACGGCAAACACGGCAGCACGCCGGTCCAGCTCGCCTTGGGTATCACCCGGTGCCGCGCCGCAAAGCACGGCGGCGCGATGCCCCGTCTCGATCTGTTCGCGTACGAGCGCGGCAAGGTAGGTGCCGCTGCCGGTGCTATCTGGTTTTTGTGCCGAGATATTGAGGATGCGCATGTCGCGGTACACCCCTAGGCCAAGGCGGCGGCGCGGACAGCCGCGCCGATCGCTCCGGCAAAGCGAGCCTGGGGCGAGGTGGTCACCGGCGACCCCAGTAGCTCGCCCAACCGCTCCACCACGAAGGCGTTCTCGCACAGGCCACCGGTCAGGTAGTACGGGGCGCCCGCCGCCTGCCCGGCCATAGTGGCCACGCGCGAGACCACGCTGTCGATCACGCCACGCGCAATGTTCTCGCGCGGCTCACCGCGACCGATCAGGCTGATGACCTCGCTTTCGGCAAACACCGTGCACATGCTGCTGATCTTGGTGGGCTCGCCGGAACGCGACAGGTCGGCCATCTGCTGCTGGGAAATGCCCAGGCGGTCGGCCATGATCTCCAAAAAGCGCCCCGTGCCGGCGGCGCACTTGTCGTTCATGGCAAACTTGGCCACGCGGCCACTTTTAAGCTGAATGACCTTGGTGTCCTGACCGCCCACGTCGATCACCGTGCCGTGATCGCCAAACAGGCGCACGGCACCGGTGCCGTGGCAGGTGATCTCGGTCACGACCTTGTGCGCATAGGGCACGGCGACACGACCGTAGCCGGTCGCGATCACGCGCACGTCGTCGGCCGTCACGTCGTAGCCGGCCGCTGCCAGCGCCTCGCGCAGCCGCTCGGAAGCATCGACCGAGGAAAACCCGGTTGGCTGCACGCACGTCCACGCCACCGAACCCTCCCCATCGACCACAGCAGCCTTAGCCGCCGTAGACCCGATATCGATCCCGATCCCTATCATGGCTCTCTCCCAATCTAAACATCAAAGACAGCGGCGCGTTCAGGCGCCTTAGCTCTAGGTTTCTCAGGTGCCGGAGATTGCCCCGAAAGAGGAGCGCAGCGTACTTTGGGTACGCAAGCGACGGTTTGAGGGGCAAGATCCGGTGCCTGAGGAAGCTAGAGGGTTTCGATGAAGGCGGCGATGCGAGTCTCGATCTGGCCCATGTCTCCGTTGCTGTAGTCGGTCTCGATCTTCATATACGGAATACCCGCACCCTCGACGGCCTCCTGCATGCGTGCGCTCTCAACGTTAAAGGTGTGGCAGGCCTGCAGCACGCTCTCTACCACGCCATCGACATGGTACTTCTCGCACATGGCCAGCGTGTTTTCCATACGACCGTCGTTGGGCGTCATGACCGAGCAGTTAATGTCCAGGTAGCGGTCGGCGATGGCGCGCAAGATGTCGGGAGCCTCCGGGTCGATCATCATGGCCGCCGTGCGCTCGCCCGAGCAGTCGTCCATGCACACGACCACGCCGCCGTTGGACTCGATGGTGCGGCCGATCTTGTTGATCACACCGCCCACCGGGCAACCGGTGATCAGAATGCGCTTGGCGTCCGCCGCAACCGGGCGCTCGCCCGCGTCGTAGGCCTCGCGCAGCTTGGCGACCTTTTGCTCCAGCTGCTGCGTATAGGCCTCGATATCAAAGCTGAACGTACCGGCAAACATAGTGCTCATCAAGTCGACGCCGCTCATGGCCGCCGGCTGGTTGGCCTGCAGCGCAAACATCTTGAGCTGAGCCGCACGCAAGCGGTTGCGACGACGGACGGCAGCACGCAGGTCATCGTCGGTAATCGTGATGCCGTAGAAGCCCTCGAGCTCCTCCTTGAGCAGGCGGCACTCCTCGTACCAGCCTTCGCGCTCGTAGGCGCGATCGCGACCCTGCGGAAGATGCAGAATGTGCGTGCGCTTGAGCTCGTTGAGTAGCTCGTACATCTTCTTCTTGCCGTCGCAGGTGGTCTCGCCGATGATCATGTCGCTAAAGTACGTAAACGGGCACTTTTGCGAGTAGGCAAAGCCGTACGTCGACTTGATGAGCGGGCAGAGGTTAGCCGGCAGCACCTTCTCGGCCTCGGGAATCACCTCATCGGACGTACCGCACAGCGCCACGCTCGCAGCCCCCGCGGCATCGATAATCTCGAGCGGCGTGTAGCTGCACAGAAAGCCGACCAGGCGATTACCCGCCTGCTTATAATCCTTGACGCGAATAAACGCCGCCTTGCGCTGCTCGTTGAACTCCTCAAACGTGGACGGCAACGGCTGCTCAATATATTCCGACATATAGCTCCTTAACAAACCTTTTAACCAACCAAGGAAACGGCTTTCCCAGGTGCTCGAGGTTGCCGTGAAAGAGGAGCGCCGCGTACTTTGGTACGCAAGCGACAGTTAGAACGGCAAGATCGGGTGCCTGGGGAAGCCGCCGAGACGGATAGCCCTAAATGGTTTCCAAGAAAGCCTCGATCCTGGTTTGCAGTTGGCCTGCGTCCTCGCCGGCGTAGTCGGTCGTGATGTGCATAAACGGAATGCCGGCCTCCTCGGCGGCCTTCTCGACCTGGAAGGACTCCATCTCATAGAGCGTGCAGAACTGCAGGGCCACGTCGACGATGCCGTCGGCATGCAGGTCGTGCGCCATCTGGACGATGTCCTTCATACGCTGGTCGTTGGGCGTAAAGACGGCGCAGTTGATCTTAAAGTAGCGCTCGGCGATAGCATCGAGCATCTCGTCGACCGTCTCACCGGACTCATCGACCAGGTCCTTGTAGTAGCGCGAGCCCGTGCAGGACTCCTCGCCCACCACGACGCCGCCGGCCTTTTCGATGAGGTTGAACAGCTTCCAGTTGGGCACGGCCATGGGCGTGCCGGTGTACAGGATGCGCTTGGTGCCCTTGGGCGCCACACCCTCGCCGGCCTCGACACGCTGCTCGCACTCGGCGGCCATCTCGTTGATGGCTCCGGTCAGACGCGGCGTGTCGTCCATAAAGGCGGCCTGAACGGTCAGCAGGCTGTCGAGACCGCTGATGGGCGCCGGGTCGGCAGCGCGCGTGGCAGCGAGGCGCTGCAGGGCGCGACGCTTCTCATTGACGGCGTGGATGGCGGCCTTCAGACGCTCGGGCGTGATCTTGACGCCGCACTCTTCCTCGATCTTGGCGGCGAGCTTCTTGACCTCGGCCTTCCAGGTCACGAGCGTCGACTCGTCGTGTACGTTGGGAATATCCATGACGTACATGTTCTTTTGCGTGGCAAAGAACTCGTAGGCCTTTTTCTTGCCGTCGCAGGTGTTCTCACCCACGACCAGGTCACTCGACTCAATGTAGGGGCAGACCTCGCCCAGCTTAAAGCCGGCAAAGCTCTTGATGAGCGGACAGGTGTTGCGCGGCAAGTGCTCCTCAACCTTGTCCGTTGCCCAGTCGGCACCCGAGCACAGGCCCACGGGGATGCCATCGCAGGCAAGCACGATCTCTTCGGGCACGTAGACGCAGAACGAACCGACGATCTTGGTGGCCTCGCCGGCCTCCTTCTTGTCGAGCATCTCCTTAATACGGCCGCTGTGGATGTTGGTGGCGACAAAATCCAGGTAGGACGTAGACTTGGGGCGATTGTTCTGTGTCAGGAACATATCGCCGTACATCTGGCCCACGGCGCCCAGCAGCATGTCGTGGTCGGCAAGATTCATGCCGAGGCTTTCCCACATCGGATGGAAATCGAATTCTTCAGCCATGACGGTTCCCCTCTCGAACCAAAAATGAATAGCTACGGTATTTCTGCACGGTGGGCGGCGAAAACCCAGCCGTGCCTAAACCCGGAATTTTGGGGAACCTGCTTTGCAGCTGATTATTTAGTTGTGCGTCGTCTCTCCCGGAGCCGTGAACATACCTGCTCATATGCGGCTCCGAGCCATATACAGGGCGCGCGCCGCAACGCGACGCGAATATGTCTTCTGCGGCATCAGCGCGCCCTCCTTTTCTCGTCGAAGGTAACTATATCAACGGTTGTCGTCCAGACGAACACCGCCGACATGCGTACGACAGCGTCGGGATGTGAGCATCTCACTGTCTGATAATTAATTATCAGACTGATAAGGTTTAGTCATGTAGAAATCGGCGAACGGCGAAGTGAAAACAAAGCGGTCGAGGACTACCTCCTCGACCGCATCGCCCCCGCATTATCGGCAAACGAGATGAATCCTGCTTGCATCAAAATGCATGCGCAGAGTCTCACCCGCCTGCGGCAGCTCTTCCACGGGTACACTCACCTTGTTGACCTTCCACTGCAGACGCGTGGGCGCATCAGTACGCGGCGCATCCAACAGCACCAGGCGCTCAAAACGTGAATCGCTCACTCGGGCCACGTGCAAATCATAGCTGTTGCGGCCCCGCTCGGCACGGTTGTCAACATGGAAGTAGCTTGCGCGCATGGCCAGGTACGCCACAGTATCGGGAACCTCGCGACCCACGTTAAAGCTCATGCCCCAGTCGAGGGCCTCAACTTCTTCGTCGCCGATCTTGCGCGCCCGGCTTGTGTTCTTGCAGCCCGTCAGGCGCAGTGCCGCCAGCGTCTGCGGACGGCGGACCACGTCCTCGACGGAGCCGGTCTCCTCAACATGCCCGTCGTGCATCACGCAGATGCGCTGGCAGAGGCGGCATGCTTCGTCGATGTCGTGGCTCACGTAGAGCACGGTGCGGTTGCACACATCGAACAGGTCGAGCATGTTCTGCTCGAGTGCGCTCTTAAGATAGGAATCGAGCGCGCTCATGGGCTCGTCGAACATAAAAATGCCCGGATGCGCCGCCACCATGCGCGCAAGCGCCACACGTTGCTGCTGACCGCCCGAGAGTCGCGCGGGATAGCGGTCGGCAAAGTCGGCCAGGCCGAAAATGCCCAAATAGCACTCGGCAAGCTTTTTGCGCGCCGCGGCGTCGCCCGCGTCCTTTACGCCGGCACATACGTTATCGGCCACCGTCATGTTGGGAAACAGCTGATAGTTTTGGAACAGCAGGGCGCATTTTCGCTCCTGGGGCGACAGGTTGATGCCCGCGGCCGAATCAAAAAAGGTCGCGCCGTTGACGACGATCTTGCCCTCGTCGGGCGTCTCCACACCGGCAATGCAACGCAGTGTGCAGCTCTTGCCACATCCGGAGGCACCGAGCAGCGCCACACGCTCCTCGCCAGCCTCAAGCTGCATGTCGAGCATAAACCCGGGGTAGTGCTTTTTGATATCCAGAACGAGCGACATGGCTTATCGACCTCCCTTTGCGGCCGTGTCATCGCGCATAAGCTCGGCCAGCGCCTCGCGATCGATACGCAAGGCATCGCCGCCGACTGGGTCGAGCGAATCGGTCTGGCCGCCCAGCTGCTTGGCCTGCTTGCGCTCCGCGCGGGACAGGCCGCGCTCGCGATACTTTTGCGAATACGCCGTGTACATATTGATGAATAGGATGACCAGGAAGCTGAACGCAATTACGACCACGACCCAAAAGAGGGCTACCGATGTGTTGCCGCCCATCCACTCAAAGTAGATGGCGATGGGAATGGTCTGCGTAATACCGGCGTAGTTGCCCGCAAAGAACAGCGTGCAGCCAAACTCGCCCATCGCGCGGGCAAAGGCGAGCACCGTGCCGGCGGCAATAGAAGGCCAGCCAAGCGGCATCATAAGCTTGGTAAAGATGCGACGCTCGGACCATCCCAGCGTGCGCGCCGCATCGAGCATCTGTGTGTCGAGGCTCTCGAAGGCTCCGAGCGCCGTACGATAGACGAGCGGGAACGACACCACCACGGCAGATATCACCGCCGCGGGCCACGTAAAGACGATTGAGATGCCGTGAGCGATAAGCCACTGTCCAACACTGGTCGAGCGACCAAACAGCATAAGCAACAAAAAGCCGCAGACCGTGGGCGGCAGCACCATAGGGATGGTAAAGACCGAGTCGAGCAGGCCCTTGATGCGGCTCGAGGTACCCATAGTCTTCCACGCGGCGAACAGGCCCAGCGCAAAGGAGATCAGCAGGGCAAGGCCGCTCGTTTTTATGGACACCCAAAACGGGCGATAGTCGATGTCGCACAAAAAGGAGGTCAGAGAGGTCCAGGGCCCCTGCTCATCCCGCATCACGACAGACGATGCTTCTACCATTTGAGCGCTATCAAGCCAACGCGCTCCGCCCTTGGCATCACCCGAGGTCGATGAAATCACCACATAGCGGTCCCCATCCGCACCGCGCTCATCAAAGCCATAGGTATACCCGCCAGCATCAAACGTTGTTTCCGCCGTGACATACCAAGGAAGATCCACGTCCCCCAGCCGCGCACCTCCCATGCAGTTTGCGCTGTCGAGGTCACAGACGAGGGCCTTGAGACCCGATACGCACTCGTTGTCCTGCGGATCCAATCCATACTTCTCGACCGCCTTGGGCGATATCCACACCACAACGCGATCGGCAGCAGGCGCCACTACAAGGTCCACATCCTCGTCAACGGGAAACCGGTAGCCCTCAGGCTGGCCCTCCATGGCACGAGCGGTCCCCTTCGCCAACCGCTCAAAACACTCGATTCCATAGGAAAGCCCATGAGCGGTCGCAGCAACCTGGGCCCCGTGCTCAGCGTCCCCGGCAAACGCAAATCCCGGCACCCAGCAAAGCGCGAAGGTCAAAGCACAGGCGACAAGCATGCGGAATCTATTAAGCACGAAAAGCTCCAAGCGAATACAAGGACGGAGTGAAACACAAAACGATGGAATTATCGCGCCAAGCCGCACTACTCGGAAAGCTCAAAGCCGTACTTAGCCCAAATCTTCTGAGCCTTCTTGTTGGTCAGACAGAAGTCGATGAACGCCTTGGCCTCGTCGGCGTGCTCGGAGCTCTCGGCAACGGCACCCGGGTACACGATGGGTTTGTGCGAATCCTCGGGGCACACGAAGGCTTCCTCGATGCCGTCGTAGCGGAAGATATCGGAGCTGTAGACAAAGCCAGCCACGCAGTCGCCTGTGGACACATAGGCGGCGGCGGTGCCCACCTTATCGGCCAGGGCTACCTTGTCGGCGAGCTCGGGCGTGTACTCGCCGTCGTCGCCCTCGGTGCCGGTATAGAGACCCATAGAAGCCAGCGCCTGGTTGGCGTACTTGCCGGCGGGAACGGTCTTAGCGTCGCCGATGGCGATCTTGCCGTCCAGGTTCGCGACGTCCGCGATGGCCTCGACCTTAGTATCGGAGCCCTCGGCGCGAACGATGACAAGGTCGTTGACAAACATGTCCTCACGCGTATCGGCGTCGATGAGCTCGGCGGTCTCGGCGTCATCCATGGTGCCCTTGGAAGCCGTGATGAGCACGTCGACGGCGGCACCGGCGCGCATCTGCTCGACAAGGTCGCCAGACGCCTTAAACTGCGTGTCGGCAAACGTGGTGCCGGTCTGCTCGGTGTAAAGCTCCTGAACCTCCGGCAGAGCCTTCTCGAGCGAGTTGGCGGCAAAGACCTGCAGCTCGACAGCCTTCTTCTTAGAGGAAGACTTGGCGGAGCCGGCATCGGATCCGGCCGGCTCGGACGTCTTGCTGCCCGAGCAGCCAGCAAGACCAAGGCCGGCAGCGGCGACAGCAGAAAGCGAGACGAATCCGCGGCGAGAAACCATATCGAACATATTCAACCCTTTCGGACCTTGTGCCCGGGTACCCCACCGCGGGCTTTAATCTGCAATCAGATTATACTTTTGCGCGAATAATGTTAGTGAGAAATTATTCTCGCTGAGAATATAGTTTCGAGTTACCGTACACCTCGGCGTCGATTCGGCGGAAAACAAAAGCGGAGCGACCGATAAGGTCGCCCCACCGCAGGTAAACCGCTTAATTGGTATGTCCGCCGCCCGCTGTCATCTGAGCCGCATGCTCCAGCTGGTCCGCTATGGCCTCCCAGCTTTCGCGGGCGGCCTTCGTAGAACCGGGAAAGTTTACGACAAGTGTATGACCTCGTTGCATGCAAATAGCGCGCGAGAGCATGGCGCGGCGCGTCTTGGTCATCGAGTACGCGCGAATCGCCTCTGCAATACCCGGCACATCGCGGTCGCAGACGGCACGCGTCGCCTCGGGCGTCACATCGCGCATCGAAAGCCCCGTGCCGCCGCAGGTGAGCACGACATTGGCGTGGCACTCATCGGCGGCTTCCACAATGGCATCACCAATCTCGCTGACGTCGTCGCGCACGACCACATGTGAGGCGACCGTCCAGCCCTGCGCTTCGATAAGCTCCTCGAGTGCGGCTCCGGCCTCGTCCTGCGCAAGATCGCGCGTGTCCGAGCACGTCACGATCGATATCTTCAACTCCATAGTCTTCCTCCTACAACACCGTTCCCTCGGGCAGGTCGACACGCACGACATCCACGACGTCGCCCGCCTTGAGGTCGCACGGTCCTTCGTCAATACGCAGCAGGCAGTTGGCCCGCTGCATCGTGCCGAGCAGCGCCGAATTCTGCGTCTTGGCCTCGGTCACCAACAGCTCACCGGTCTCGGGGTCGCGCGAAACCGTGGCGCGATCGAAGAAGCGTCGGTCCTGGCGCTTTTTCACACTGTGGGTAAGAACCGCTCGCTGCACGGGGCGCGCCCCCTCGGCAAAACCACGCATCTTGCGAATCGCCGGACGGGCAAGCATCTCAAAGCCTACATACGCCGCGGCCGGATTGCCTGAAAGTCCCAGGTAGGGCTTACCTGCGAGCAAGCCAAACGTGATGGCCTTGCCCGGGCGCATCGAGATGCGGTCAAACAGCACCTCGCCCTCGCGCCGGACGAGCGCCGTCACATAGTCGTAGTCACCCGCCGAGGCGCCACCACTCGTAATGACAAAATCGCACTCCTGCACGGCACGATGCACCAGCTCGGCAATCGCCCGCTCATCATCGGGCGCAATGCCGTAGAACACGGGCTCGGCGCCGGCATCGAGTGCCTCGGCCATCAACGCCGACGAGTTGGAGTCGCGAATCTGACCGCGCGCCGGTACCTTACTCGGTGCGACCAGTTCCGTCCCCAGCGAGATAATGCCCACGCGCGGCGCGGCGTGCACCTTCACGCTTGCATACCCGGCGCTTGCCAGCAGACCCGCGCCCGCCGGGGCCACAACCTCTCCAGCACGCATCACGACGTCACCGGCATGGGCCTCCTCGGCGGCAGAGCGAACATTCTCCCCTACCTTGGCAGGTGCCGAGAAGCTCACGTGCGAGCCCTCGTTGCCGTCACCGTCAAGTACCTCGACAATCTCGTATTTCACCACGGCATCCGCGCCCTCGGGCACCGGCGCGCCCGTCATAATGCGGACCGCATCGCCCACGCCGACCACGCCCTCAAAGACATGGCCCGCGGCCTCGTGTCCGATAACGTCGAGCGTCACCGGCGCCTCGCCAGATGCCTGCGTCAAGTCCGCCGAGCGCACGGCATATCCGTCCATAGCGCTGTTGGCAAACGGCGAGATATCGATATCGGCCACCGCGTCCTCGGCCAGGGGAAGGCCGGCGGCCTGCCACACGGGAATCTCGACGAGATCGGTCGGAGCAACGTGCGACAGGACAATCGACTGTGCGTCCTCCAGTGGAATGAGTTTCTCTGCCATATGCACCTCTTAATGCCACGGCGCACAACAGGGGCGCCGATTCTTTATGCTTGTCTCAGTATAATCCCCCGACGCACGACCGCGACTCGGCCTGTACCCGCAAATACACCTGTCGGTTGTAGGCCGCGAAACAGAATGGAAACCAACCCACCGGCTCGTCGCGTTTACCGCGTTTTATAATGCTTGCGTTGCAACCTAAAAGAGGAACGTATGGCTCATAACGACAAAACCGAAAGCGCAAACGAAACGCAGGATCATTCCCAGCCGCTCGACGATGGCGGCTTTTTCTCCCTGAACGACGTCATCACGGCAGGCAGGCATCAACTTACCCGCTCCGAGCATCTCTTGGCTGCCGACACGCGCCGCAACGCCCGCAACCTACTCGCGAGCGCCAAGTTGCTCGCGCTCGTCGTCATTGTCTCGCTCGCCATGGGCGTTGCCGCTTGGGCGTTTTTGGCCTCGCTGAATATCGCCACCGACTATCGCGAGCACCATGTGTGGGTCTACGCCTTGCTTCCCGTTGTGGGCGTTGCCACCGCATGGGTGTACAAAAACCACGGTCTTGCCGCCAAACGCGGTAACAACCTGGTCATCGACTCCGCTCTGGGCACACGCCTCATCCATATGCGCATGGCCGTCCTCACGTTTGTGTGCTCCACGCTCACACACCTAACGGGCGGATCGGCCGGTCGCGAGGGGGCCGCAGTGCAGATCGGCGGCACCATCGCCAGCAACATCTCGAGCCTCGCCCACCTCAAAAAGCATGACCACCACGACCTCATGCTCGCCGGCATCTCGTCGGCCTTTGGTGCCGTATTCGGCTCGCCCCTTGCCGGAGCTTTCTTTGGCATGGAGATGTGCTTTATCGGCAAGATTGACTACACCGCGGGCATTTACTGCCTGGTCGCCTCGTTTACCGGCTACTTTACATCACTCGCCCTGGGTACCGAGTACGAAGCGAATGTCATCGTCAGCGTTCCCGCCATGACGCCCAAAACGGTCGTCATCGTTGTTATCAGCGCCATCATCTTCGGTCTGACGGCACGCCTCTTTGCGTGGTCGGTTCGAACCGTCAAGAGCCTGTACGGTCGCTTTATCACCAATTACCTCGTTCGCGCACTTATAGGCGCACTCGTGGTTTTGGCCGCGTATGCCCTCCTCGACGCCTGGGACTACGCCGGCCTTTCCACGTGGCTTTCCGGCGCCGGATTTGCCGGCAACACCACCCTGGCAGACGCAGCCATCAAGTTGGTCGTCACAGCGCTTACCCTGGGTGCGGGCTTCCAAGGCGGCGAGGTCACGCCCCTGTTTGGCATCGGTGCGGCGCTCGGCGGCTGGATCGGTTGCCTCGTCGGAATCGACCCCAGTTTTCTGGCGGCTCTCGGCATGCTCGGCGTGTTCTGTGCCGGCCTCAACGTGCCCATCACCACCTGCATGATGGCCATCGACCTGTTCCACGGCACGGCAGCCGGGTTCTTTGTCATCGTGGCCTTTATCAGCTACCTAACTGCCGGACACCGCGGCGTGTACCCCGCCCAGCGCATCATCTCGCCCAAGCGCCGTTCGCTTATTGTGGATGAGGGCGGTACGGTAGCGGATGCTATCGAGCGCCACAACGACCTGATAGAGTAGACGTAAGTATTCGACGTGCAGCCACAATCGGGGGCAATTCGACCTGAGCGCGACCGCACCGTCACGTCATACGCCGGGAGTCGCCCCATGCACGCAACTGATTTTGGCCGCACGCTCATCATCGCCAACCCAGCCGCCCAGTCGGGTGCGGCGCACGAAGTTGCCGAGCGCCTGCAACGCTTTTTGGACATGACTGCACGCGCATCCCAGTTTGACTTGGTGCTAACCGAGCGCATGGGACACGCCAAGGAGCTGGCCGCACAGGCCCAGGGCTATCGCACCGTTATCGCCCTTGGCGGCGACGGCGTGATTCACGAGGTCGTCAACGGGCTTATGACGCAAGAGGAGGACACCCGCCCCGCTCTTGCCATCCTACCCGTGGGCTCTGGCAACGATTTTGCCCAAACGCTCGGCATCGACGATTTCTCCGGTAAGGATTTTGGCGCGCTGCTCACCTGCGAGCTGCAGCGTCAGGACATCGGGCGCATTCGCTCGTGGAGCCCTGCGAGCGGCAGCGGCGAGGCTACCGTTGAGTACTACGACCAGACGCTCTCGGTCGGCATCGATGCCGCCATCGGCCTGGGCACCACCGAGCTGCGCAAAAAGACGGGCCTCGCCGGCGCTCCGCTCTACACCCTATCGGGACTTGAGCAGTTTGGCCTGCGCTATCGCAACTACCCCATGACCATCAGCTTTGATGGCGCGCCCGCCGAGCGCGTGCGGGCGATCATCATGGCAATTCAGCTGGGTCCTACCTATGGCTCGGGCTATCGCATCTGCCCCGATGCCGACCCCTGCGACGGCGTACTCGACGTCTGCTACGCCTGCGGCCCCGTTCCGCGTGCGGTTGCCCTGCCTATGTTTCTTTCGGCCAAAGATGGCCACCATACCAAGCTGCCACCGGTTCGCATGCGCCGCTGTCGCCATGCCGAGCTTACCTTTGAGGAGCCCGACTACCCCATCCAGGCCGACGGCGAGCCCGTTGTCGCCTCACGCATCGAGGTCGACATCCTCGGCGGAGCCCTCCACGTCTGGCACCCCACCCGCTAGCTGCCCTAAGTTGCGGTGAAATAGGGACTGTTTATGCATCTAAAGCCGCAAAACAGTCCCTATTTCACCGCAACTTATGAGTAGGCTATTCGTCGCTGCCCGGCTTGCGACGGTTGGCCTTTTTAATGGCGTTGAAGTGCTTGTCATTGAGTCTGCGCTGGCGAGAGCGCTGAGGCACCTTGGTCTTTACGCGTCGGCGCGGCGGACGGCCACGACGCTCAAGCTCTGCCCTCAGCTTACGCAGACAGCTTGCACGGTTCTGGAACTGGCTGCGGCTCTCGCGCGCCGTCACGGTAATTCCCGAAGGGATATGTTTCATGCGCACCGCCGAGTCCGTCGTGTTGACGCCCTGTCCGCCCGGACCAGTCGCGCGAAACACCTGCACCTCGCAATCGCGCGCCAACTCCTCGGCCGACATCTCGGCATAGCGCGCATACTCGCGCCATCCCATCTTGTTCTCGTCCATATCAACACCTCCCCTCATACAAAAAATGTGACAAAGGGACAGTCCCTTTGTCACATCGCATACCAATCGCTTGTGTTGCGCGCTTAGGCGAAGGTGATCTCGCCGTTCTCGCAGTCCATATCGGCGATACGTGCCAGGCTCTCAACGCGGAAGCCGCGCTTACGGAGCTTATCGCCGCCGCCCTGGAAGCCCTTCTCAACGGCGATGCCAATGCCGGCAACTTCGGCGCCCGCAGCCTCGCAGATCTTAATAAGGCCCTCAAGCGCGCAGCCGTTGGCCAGGAAGTCGTCGATGATCAGGACCTTGTCGCCCTCGGACAGGAAGCGCTTACCCACAATGACCGGGTACTCCTTCTGCTTGGTAAAGGAGTAGATGGTCGTGGCATACTGCTCGCCGTCGAGGTTGATGGACTGCGCCTTCTTGGCAAAGACCACCGGCACGCCGCCAAAATGCTGAGCCGCGATGCAAGCCATGCCAATGCCCGAAGCCTCAATCGTCAGGATCTTGTTGATCTCGACACCCTCGAACAGACGGGCCCACTCGGCGCCCATGTGGTCGAACAGCTCAACGTCGCATTGGTGGTTGAGGAAGGCATCAACCTTAAGGACGTTACCGGCCTTTACGATGCCGTCATGGCGAATACGATCCTCAAGCTCCTGCATGGCGCAACCCCTTCTCGCGGCAACGATACCGCGCGATTAATAAACGTTGTTCGATAGTCTACCACGGACCGACCCCCGCCCGTCCCACAAGCCGCATCGCACCACAAACCAGTCTTTTTGGGACGGCGCGAATCGTGGCAGACAGCCTCCCAACACGCTAATGGCGGGCGCGCATCTTCACCAAACGCACCATGGCAAGCGCAAAGCCCACAGCGGCCACAGCCATCAACACATAGAACACCGAACGGAAACCAAACAGGAACACATCCGGACGTCCTGCAACAAAACTGGTCACGGCCTCGCCCATCGCCACGCTCATCTGTCCATACAGGATATTCGACGCCACCGTAATGCCAAGTGCCATGCCGGCATAGCGCGCCAAACTGCCCAAGCTGCCTGCAAAACCGAGTGCCTCGCGCGGAGCCGAACCCATATACAGCGAGTTATTGGGGCTCTGGAAAATCGACGTGCCACACGACATAAACGCGACGCAGCACACGATCACAGGGATAGCAGAGTGCTCGTTGAGCGTGCTTACCGCAAAGAGACCGCACACATACACGCCCAGGCCGACCGCCGTGGGACCCTCGCAGCCAACACGGTCCGAAACCGTTCCCGAAAGCGGGCCGATAAAGGCATTCACCATTGGCAGCGCCAAAAACAGCAGGCCCGAAACGTCAGACCCAAACCCATGCGCATCCTGAAAATAGAACGGCAGAATAAACTCGGATGCGCCAATACCAACGAACACGATGAGCATGCAGGCAAGGTTGATGGTGAAGGCCGAATTTGCAAAGCAGCGACGAGCGGCCTCGGCAAGGGGCATGGGACGTTCGCCGGCCTCTGGCCTAACATGCGGCAGCGTGTAGAGTCCCACGATAAACGAGATCACGCCAATGGGCAGGTTGATGAGGAAGATGCTCTCCCAGGGAAAGCTTGCCACCAGCATGCCGCCGAGCACGGGGCCACACATCATGCCGAGGGCCACAAAGGTCGCGAGAATACCCATGGCACGGCCTCGTTCGCGCGCCGGAAACGACTCGGTGATGATACCCATGTTGTTAGCCATGGCCCCCGCGCAACCGATGCCCTGAACAATGCGTGCCAGGATAAGAACCTCAAGCGAGGCCGAAAGGCCGCACAGCAGCGAACCGACCGAAAAGACGATGACGCCCAACTGGAACACATTCACCTTGCCGCGCACGTCGCCCAGACGGCCAAACGGCAACATAGCCACGCAAGTCGCAAGCAGATACACCGAACTTACCAGCTGAATGCGATCGAGGCCCACGCCCAGCTCCTTTTGCATCACGGGCAGCGCCACGGTCACGACGGTCGAATCCAGACACACCATAAACGTCATGATGAGCACGGTGAACAGAATCGCCCACTTGTTCTTGCCATGGGTGTCGCCCTCTAGGACAATGTGCTCGCGGCGCAGCTGCTCTGCAGTTTTCTCCATATCCATCCTTTCGAGTGGCCTAACGCAAAAAACGGGGCCCCGATCGCCTGCAAACAGCCGCGATTGGGGTCCCGCCTACGGAATCGGAACGAAAGGTCACCGAAGCTTTCTGCCAGCATCGGCACCTTGTACGGAGCTAGCCTAGCACTGCTCGAGTGCCTGCTCAAGGTCGGCAATCAGATCGGCCGTGTCCTCGAGGCCGCACGACAGGCGCACCATGTCGGCGGAGATGCCACAGGCGATGAGCTCCTCATCGTTCATCTGGCGGTGCGTAGCGTTAGCGGGATGCAGGCAGCAGGTGCGGGCGTCGGCCACATGCGTGGCGATCTGGGCGAGCTTGAGGCTCTTCATAAAGATCTCGGCCGCCGCGCGACCACCATTAAAGCCAAAGCTCACAACGCCGCAGGTACCGTTTGGCATGTACTTCTGAGCGAGGTCATAGTACTTGTCGCCCTCCAGGCCCGGATAGCTCACGAAGCGCACCTTGGGATGGCTCTGCAGGAACTTGGCAACGGCCAGGCCGTTCTCGCAATGACGCGGCATGCGCACATGCAGGCTCTCGAGCGAGCTGTTCAAGAAGAACGCCGCCTGCGGGTTCTGCATGGGGCCAAGATCGCGCATGAGCTGCGCGGTGGCCTTGGTAATGAAGGCGCCCTCGCGACCGAACTTCTCGGCATAGGTCACGCCGTGATAGCTCTCGTCAGGCGTGGTGAGACCCGGGAACTTATCAGCATGGGCCATCCAGTCAAACTGGCCGTGATCGACGATCACGCCGCCCAGGTAGGCCGCATGGCCATCCATGTACTTAGTGGTGGAGTGCGTGACGATGTCGGCGCCCCACTCAAAGGGACGGCACATCACGGGCGTCGGGAAGGTGTTGTCGACCATCAGCGGCACGCCGTGGTCGTGCGCGGCCTTGGCAAAGCGCTCAATATCGAGCACGGCAAGGGCGGGGTTGGCGATGGTCTCGCCAAAGACGAGTTTGGTGTTGGGCTGGAAGGCTGCCTCGAGCTCCTCGTCGGTGCAGTCGGGGGCAACGAAGGTACAGGTCAAACCCATGCGCTCCATAGTATGGGCGAGCAGGTTGTAGGTACCGCCGTAGATAGCAGAGCTCGCGACCACATGATCGCCGGCACCGGCCACGTTAAAAATCGCGAGGAAATTCGCAGCCATGCCCGAGCTCGTGAGCATCGCAGCGGTGCCGCCCTCCATCTCGCAGATCTTGGCGGCAACGAGATCGCACGTGGGGTTCTGCAGACGGCTGTAGAAGTAGCCCGACTCCTCTAGGTCAAACAGCTTGCCCATGTGCTCGGACGTGTCGTACTTCCACGTGGTGGACTGGTAGATGGGCACCTGGCGCGGCTCGGCATCTCCCGGGTGATAGCCGCCCTGAACACACGTCGTACCGATGGTCTGCTCGCTCATATCTAGCTCCCTTGCCTGGGTTACGTTTTATTCGGTTCACGATACCGCTACCCCGCACCCCTCTCAACCCATCCCCAAGGTAGGTTATGGGACAAATTGATCAGGGGTATCTATCTAAAGCCTTGGGCATTTGCTCGATAGATAAAAACGTGGCATACATGAAGCTCTCGATGATTACATGCCCCGTCACGGGTACCATAGGCGAGTACACCGTGACCAAGGAGACAACGATGAAGCAAATCGATACGGCCCAGCTCGACATCACCGCCTGTCAGGCTCAAGCTGCCGAATATCACGCCCGTGGCTTTAACTGCGCCCAGGCCGTCGCCTGCACGCTCGCGCCCGCCGTCGGGCTCGACCCCCAGACCGCCTTTACCCTCACCGAGGGCTTTGGCGCCGGCATGGGTGGCATGACCGAGACCTGCGGCGCCATCTCGGGCGCTGTTGTCATCATGGGCTTTGTAATGAGCGACGGCATGGAAAACCCCAAGACCAAGGGCCAGACCTACAAGCTGTCGTGCGAAATAGCCAAGCGTTTTGGCGAGAAGAACACGACGACCGTCTGCGGCACGCTCAAGGGCATCGGATCGGACAAGGGTCCGCTCCGCAGCTGCCCCGGCTGCATCGACGATGCCGTCGAGATCGCCTGTGATGTGCTAAAGCAGCTCGCCGAGTAAACGGCAGCAACAGAAAAACGACGGCCGGCGCGCTTGGGATCCATCCAAAAGCACGCCGGCCGTCGCCGTTAGAACTCCGCAAACTCGGGAGCGCCGACCTCAATCTCCTCGCGGCCCGCCATAAGCTCGCGCATCTTAGCGCAAAACGTCTCCTGCTCCCCCGTCTTAAACACCAAATGAATCGTCACGGCATCCGCGTAATCGGTATCCGAAACCTTGGCATCCGAATCCTGCGCCAAACGAAGCACCTGCTCGTACTGCGGATAGGCCACATGCACGTCAACCGGCACGACGCTCGTCATCTCGACGATCTGCCCAGCCTCTCGAGCAGCTGCCACCGCCGCCTGCGTCACCGCGGTATAGGCGCGCACCAATCCACCAGGCCCCAACAGCGTGCCACCAAAATAGCGCGTCACTACGCAGCAAACATTTTTGAGCTCTGCGCCGCGCAGCACCTCGAGCGTCGGCATACCGCTCGTGCGGCTCGGCTCACCATCATCGCTCTGGCGCTCGCGTCCATCGACTAAAATCCACGCGGGAACATTGTGCCGAGCGTCGTAATGACGCTTGCGGACCATCTCAATAAAGGCATTCGCCTCATCCTCGGACTCAATATGGACCAGCTGGGCAATAAACCGGCTCTTACGGTCCACAAACTCGCCCGAAACCTCAATATTCGATTGCAGAGTTAAATAGCTGTCCAACAAAGCCCCTCAACAACAAGCAAAGCAACAAACAGCCTCAATAATACGGCAAAGACAGCACCGTTGACCTCGCCAACAAGAACGGAAACGCCAATGATACCGTCACCAACAGACACTATGACCCAATCCGAGGGCACTAAAAAGATAGGAGCCCCCGCTCGTG
>UQXA01000035.1 GCA_900544865.1 uncultured Collinsella sp.
GGCCCGTGGGTTATACCCTAAGAGCAAACCACCCTTTTTAAGGGTGGTTCTGATTTAGGGCTTTGCCCGGCCAGCTCTTTTTGATTTAAAATACCTGCTCAGTTGTGATTTATGGTGCTGGGAGGCGCTTGTGGGCAAGGCGAAGGCTAAGGCGAAGAAAAAGACGACGGGGGCGCGGGCTAAGCGTGACCGTCGTCGGAAACTCGCGACCGAGGCCCCCGCGTCTGCCGAGGAGCTGCTGGCAAGCGTGCCGGGACTTGACGCGCTGCAGGATGTTCCGGCGTTCGATGACCTGCCGGTCGATGAAGCTCAGCAGGCGGCATTTGGCGGCTTTTGCGCACATGCTGAGGAGCCCGAGCAGATGCAGCTTGGCGCCGTTGTGCGCTTGGATCGCGGGTTTCCGCTGGTGGCGACTGCCAACGATACCTTCCGCGCCGAGCATGCCGTGGGGTTTGCCAAGTCGCGCGGCGAGGACGAGGTCCTGCTGCCTGCCGTGGGCGACCGTGTGGCGGTGCGCCGCGCTCCCGGGCACGATATGGGCGTGATTGAGTGCGTGCTGCCGCGCCGTACGAGCTTTGAGCGTTGGCGCGGCCGTGCCCGCGGAGAGCGTCAGGTGCTCTGCTCCAACGTGGATTGCGTGCTAATCGTGCAGGCGCTCGGTGCCGGTGAGGTGCTGCTCGACCGCGTGGCGCGCTCGCTGGTGTTGGCGCTCGACTGCGATGCCGAGCCGGTGGTGGTACTCACCAAAGCTGACCGCTGCGATGCCGAGGAGCTCGAGCGCGATCTGGATCGCGTGCGCCGCCTGGTGGGCCCGGACGTGCGCGTGATCGTGACGTCCTCTGCCGAGGGCCGCGGCCTGGACGAGGTCCGTGCCTGCGTGCCCGCCGGGAGCTGCGCCATGATTCTGGGCGAGTCGGGTGCCGGCAAGTCGACGCTGCTCAATGCACTGCTGGGCCACGATACGTTGGCGACTGGCGGTGTGCGCGAACGCGACGACCGGGGCCGTCACACTACCGTCGCGCGTGTGATGGTGGCGCTGCCGGGCGACGCCGGCGTGATCGCCGATGCCCCGGGCCTGCGCAGCCTACCGCTCGTGGGTCACGAGCGGGGTCTGGCGCGCGCCTTCCCCGAGATTGTCGAGGCATCGCGCGCGTGCCGGTTTGGCGATTGCACGCATACCCATGAGCCGGGTTGTGCCGTTCGCGAGGCCGAGGACGCCGGGCAGATCGACAGTCTGCGTTTGGAAACGTTCCAAAACCTGGCGTCATCCATGCGCGTGAGTGCTCAAATGCTCGATCCCGATGTCCATCTGTAATTGATTTTTCCTATGACAGCCGTCTCCTAACTGTTCGGGAGACGGCTTTTTTGCTGCGGAAAAGCCTCGAAACATGCAGTTTGCTGACGTGCTGGCCAAAACCTTGCCAAGAGCTTGACGGGCTGGTCAGCTTTTGGTCAGCGATTGGTTTGACATCGAAAACCAAGATCGCGATTGCGCCGCTTTGCGCTCTGACCGCCCAGACAATGGTGGTACGGGCATTCGCCCGGCACTGCCATGAGAGGAGCGGCCGTGAACAAGAGCAAGCGCATCGCCATCAGTCTGGTCGCGGGCGTGCTCGCTGCTCTGCTCTGCATGGTTTACGGCTCGTCGATCCGCTCGCAAGCCGAACAGGTCCAGGCTGAGACCTTGGCCAAGTACGGTGGCGATCGCGTCGAGGTATGCGTCGCGGCGCGCGATATCGATGTGGGCGAGACCCTCGATGAGACCAATGTCATAACCCAGGAATGGCTGACGAGTCTGCTGCCGCGTGACGCGGCGACCGAGCTGCGCCAGGTGCGCGGCGACGTGACGACTTCGCGTATTCCCAAAAACGCCGTGATCTGCAATGTCTACACCAAGGCCGAGAGCCACAAGCTCGAGGTGCCTAAGGGCAAGGTCGCCGTTTCGGTGGCGGTCGATGCCGAGCACTCGGTCGGCGGTGCCACGGGCGTGGGCAGCTATGTGGACGTGTACGTGCAAAAAGATGGCGTAACCGATCGACTGTGCGGCGCGCACGTGATCGATACCAGTGAGAATTCCGGTGCCACGCGCGAGGGCAAGATTGAATGGGTGACGCTGGCGGCTGACCCCGAAGACGTCAAGGAACTGCTGGGAGCCTCGGGCAAGGGAACGGTCAGCTTGACGATTCCCGCCACGGCGCGCGGCAAAAAGAGCGGAGGCGACGAGTGATGAAGGCGATCTGGCTTGCGTGCTGCGCGTGCGGCGATTACGGGCTGTTGCAGCAGGAAGTCGAGGGCCGTGATGCGGGTGCACAGGTGCTTCGTGTGGGTGACCTGGACGGGCTGGTTTCCATGGCGCGGGCGTTTCCGTCGCGCCGCGGGGCTGCCATCATCGCGGCGTCTCTGTTTGATATCGAAGATGTGCGCAAGACTGTTGCGCGCCTGACGGCCGAAGGCCGCGTGAGTCGCGTGGTCGTGTTGATAGAAGTGCTCGATCCGTCGGATATCGAGGGACTGTTTCGCGCGGGGGCGACCGAGGTCATCGCTGCGCACAGTATATGCGGCAACGGGCGCGCGGGCGAGGGAGCGGTTGATTCCGATCGGCGCATGACGATTGAGCCCGATGCTTTTGTTGATAGGGAACCCGGGGCGCCTCGCGCTACAAGAGGCCCGCGTGTTGATGATTATGGAAAAGCGGAAGCCGAGCATGGTCGGCGCCCCCGGAACCCCCTTGTATACGATGACGCTGGAGGGCCGGCACAGCATGCTGGCGACTCCCCGGCTGTAGATATGGGATACGTGCACGGCGTGAATCTGGCGGATGAACTCGACGAAGTTGAGGGCTTTGCCGGGTGCGGCGAGTTGTCGCTGATGCAGCATGAGCAGATTGCACAGAACGAGCCTGCCTTGCAGACCGAACAAGCCGCCATGCCGGCTTGGACGCAGCGTGTGGTTGCGGCGGGGGAGACGGGGACGCTGTCGCCGACGCCCGCCCCGCCGCCTCCGATGCCGCCGGCAGACGCTGCCGCTCCGCAGCATCGAGCTCCGGTCATCTGCGCCATTTCGGGTTCGGGCGGTTGCGGCAAGTCGACGATCGTTGCCACCATGGCACACACATCGTCGCTGTTGGGCTTGCGTGCCGCCGTGCTCGACCTGGACCTGATGTTTGGAAACCTTTACGACTTGTTAGGCGTCGATGCTCCGCGCGATATGGCGGCACTTATCGAGCCGTCGGCGGCGGGCGCGCTCACCGAGCCGGATATCGTAGCCACATCGATGCGCGTGGCGCCGGGCGTTACGCTCTGGGGTCCCGTCGCGGCGCCCGAGCAAGCCGAGCTCATGGCACGTCCGGTGGAGCTATTGCTTGATGTCCTGCGTCGCGAATCCGACGTGGTCTTTATCGATACCTCGGTCTTTTGGGGCGATGCCGTGGCGGCTGCGGTGGCGGCGAGCGACCGTTGCCTGGTCGTTGGCGATGCGGCGGTGTCGTCCGCGACATCGGCGTCGCGCGTCATTGAACTGGCAAGTCGAGTAGGTGTGCCGCGCACGCGCATGAGCGCCGTGTTCAACCGGTTCGGTGCGCGCGGGGCAGACGAGGACGTCGCCATGCGCTTTGAGATTGCCTGTGCGTTGAGCTCCAAGATTCGTATCGCCGATGGCGGGCAGGATCTCGCCGCGCTCATGGCGTTTGGGCGCGCTGACGAGGCAGTGGGGCAGACCAGCGCTTTTGCGACCAGCGTGCGCGAGGCCACGCGCGAGATGCTCGTGGAACTGGGGTGCGCCGTCGGCCCTTGGAGCGATATGGTCGCCGACCGTGCAATGCGCACCGAACGCCCGCGTATTCGCCTTCCCTGGTCGCGCGAGGGTGATCAGCGATGAGCCTGCAAACGAGGATTAAGGCTGCTGGCGCTGCAGCGGCGGCAGCGCCTGTAGATGCGGGGCGTCGCCGCGCGGTGAAACGACGCACCAAGCGCGCCGTGATGGACCGCATGGGTTACGACGAAGTGGCGCGTATCAGCGCCTATATCGACCCGGCACTTGCCCGCTCGGAATTGCGTCCTGCGGTGGAGGCGGCGCTCAATGTTGAGGAGCCGACCGATCTCGCGACGCCCGAGCGCGAGACTATCATCGACGAGATTTTGGATGACGTGGTGGGCTTGGGGCCGTTGCAGCCGCTCATCGAGGACGACACCGTTACCGAAATCATGATCAACGGCTGCCGCTCGGCTTTCTTTGAACGCGGCGGCGTCTTGTACCCCATCGAGCATGCGTTTGAGGATGATGAGCAGATCCGGGTGCTTATCGACCGCATCATCTCGCCACTTGGCCGCCGTATCGACGAGCGCAGCCCCATCGTCAACGCCCGCCTCAAAACGGGCTATCGCGTCAACGCGGTGATTCCGCCTGTGGCGATTGACGGACCGATTCTCACCATCCGAAAGTTCTCGGACCGCATCTGCTCGCTGGACGAGCTTGTGGGGCTGGGGTCGCTGCCGCTTTGGTATGCGCAGCTGCTGTCGTGCGCGGTGTCGCTGCGACAGGACCTGGCGGTTGCGGGAGGCACGGGATCTGGTAAGACCACCCTGCTCAACGCGTTGTCATGCGAGATCTCCACCGGCGAGCGCATCGTGACGATCGAGGACTCTGCTGAGCTCAAGTTTGCGCATCATCCGCACGTGGTGCGCCTAGAGGCGCGCGAGGCTTCAATTGAGGGCGAGGGCGCGGTGACGATCCGCGACCTGGTGACCAATGCCCTGCGCATGCGCCCCGACCGCATCGTGGTGGGCGAGGTGCGCGGTGCCGAGTGCTGCGACATGTTGCAGGCCATGAACACGGGCCACGACGGGTCGCTCACCACGCTTCATGCGGGTTCCGAGCAGGAGACCGTGGTGCGTCTGACGTTGCTTGCACGTTATGGCATCGATCTGCCGAGCGAGCTCATCGAGGAGCAGATTGCCATGGCGCTCGACGGCATCGTGATGTCCGAGCGCCACGCCGATGGCAGGCGTTTCGTCTCCTCGTATTCGGGGGTGCGTCGCGCCGCGTCGGGCGGCGTAGAGCTCGAGCGCTATGTGACTTTCGATGCCGCCGAGCGCACCTGGAAGCTTGACCGCGAGCCGCCGTTTATCGCAGAAGGCCTGCGGTCGGGGACGCTCACACAAGAGGAGGTGGACGAATGGAGGTCGCTGTGCCCCTCGTCGTAGGGGGTTTGGCAGGGTTTTCTGTTGCGACGGCGTGCGGGGCGGAACCTCGTGTGCCGCAGGTACCGCCGGCGGAGCTGGCGCGTCAGGCGCTCGAGACGGTGGCAGAGAAGCTGCCGCGTGAGCTGGTGGAAAACGATCTGCTGAAAAAGATCGCCCGTTCGTGGGCATCGCTGGCTCCGGCGCGTCGCCTTGGCCTCGCGATCGAGGATGCTTCGGGGCGTTTGGCGTTTCTGCTGCTATCGAGCGGTGTCTGCTGCGTTTTGCTAACGATGGTGTCGTTATCGCCCCTCGGATTTGCCTTGGGACTTGTTGCTCCGTTTGCCGTTGGCGCCGCTCGGGATGGCTTTGAGAGCCGGCGCGAGCAACACGATGCAGAAGAGGCCATGCCCGAGGCGTTTACCGCACTTTCCATGTCGCTTGCCTCGGGACATTCACTGGCCCAGGGCATGCGCTTTGTGGGCGCTCATGCGCAAGAACCGGTGCATACCGAGTTTTTGCGGGTGGCGGCGGCAATCGATTGCGGCATCTCGGCGACCGACGCGCTCGATGACTTGCTCGTGCGCATCGACGCCCCTGGCCTTTCGCTTGTGACCTTGGCGCTTAAGGTGTCTCAGCGCACCGGTGCTCCGCTTGCCGACTTACTGTCCGAGGCGTCGAGCATGGTGGGGGAGCGCATTGAGCTCAAGCGCCGCCTGGATGTTAAGACGTCGCAGGCTCGCATGTCTGCGCATATGGTCGCGGCGATGCCGACGGGCATGTGCGCGGTGTTGGCGCTGCTTTCGGCAGATTTTCGTCGCGGTCTTGCGACGCCTGCCGGCGCGGGCACTGTGGTGCTGGGTCTTGCCCTCAACGCCGTTGCCCTGGTGGTTATCCGGCGCATTATGCGGGTGAAGCTATGAGCGCCCCGGTTGCAGTTGCGGCTTGCCTGTGCGCTCTGAGTGTATTTGTCGCGACGGGTTTGGATCGGGCGGATGCACGCAAGATCGCAGAGGCCTGCAAGCGCGAGGCGGTGCTGGTCGCTGCCGCGGGTCGCTCGGTGGTCGATGCTCTGGCCGCGCGAATGAAGGGCGCGGTTGGAGCGGGCGGCCCGGCGCGAGTATCGCTCGGCGAAGTGTCCGAGATGATCGATGTTGTGCGCTTGGGTCTTTCGGCCGGTCTTTCGTTTGATGCGGCGCTTGAGATTTTCTGCGCCAACCGCCGGTCGGTGCTGGCTCTTCGACTTGAGCGGGCCTGCATGGCGTGGCAGGTGGGCGTGGGCACGCGTGAGGACGAGTTGTTGGCCGCCGCACGCGACCTGGACGTGCGAGCGCTCGAGACCTTTGCCATCACGGTGGGGCAGGCGCTCGCTCTGGGTGCCCCACTTGCCGAGACACTGGCCGCTCAAAGTCGCGAGATCCGTGCGGCTCATCGCGCCGCGGTCGAGCGCGAGATCGAGCGTGCGCCCGTCAAGCTGCTGATTCCCACCGGCACGCTCATCTTGCCGGCGTTGCTTCTGTCCATATTGGGCCCGCTGTTGGGAGCAGGCGGGATGATGTAGGGAGGAATACATGAACACGATGACTGACGTTGCTGGCAAGGTCTGGAGCTGGGCTGTTTGCCAGTCAATTCGCGCTCGCCAGCATGCCGGGGAGCTACTGCAGGAGGAGAGTGCGCAGGGCACCACCGAATACGCCATCTTGGTCGGCGTGCTCGTGGTGATCGCCATCATTGCCATTGTCGCATTTAAGGGCAAGGTCCAAGATCTATGGAACGCTATCAGCGAGGGCATCAACAGCCTGTAGAGGGTAGGCGGCCTGTCGGCGCACTGCTGGTGTTTGCCTGTGTGGTTGTGGCGGTGGCAGTGGCGGTTTGGGGGCTAAACGCCGCGCGGCAGCAGCGTCCTGGGGCCGCCTTCGATTCGGGCTCAGATTCGGCGGTGGCGTCTCAAAAAGATGAGATGCGAGATGCGGACGATTCGGATGTCGCTGTCACGGCGCAAACCTTTCTGCGGATGCTCGACAAGCGGTCTGGCACTGCGACGGATTCGCCTGAGGACAACGCGATTGCGGTCCGGCTTGCATGGTCCGAGGACCGACCGATGACCGAGGCAGCGGCGGATATGTTACGCGCCTACCGCGAGGTGCCAACGGCCCAGCTCGCCCTGAGCGGCTATCTCGATATTAAGGGCAACGTATGGGGCGCCATCGTGCGCGATGGGCGCGGCTGGGTCGATATGGTGACGGTTGCCGCGGATGCTGGCGATGCTTCGTGTCGTCTGCGCGCCGTGCGTCTGGTCCCGCAAACAATAAGCTCAAAGGAGGGATCGTGAAATGCATGGCATTCTGCGTGAGGAATCTGCCCAGGCGACGGTCGAATACGCCATCGTCACGGTGGCGCTGTTATCGATCGTGCTGGCGATTGTGGGACTTTGGCGTGCTGGCACCGATGGACGCTTGGCGGCGCTGGTTGAGCGGGCGGCATCCCATGGCGTTGCCTCGACGTCGGTTATCGACGCCGCTGCGGGCGCTAAGGACATCGCGTTGTATTGATATCGCGCGCGAGGACCGGGCGCAGTCTACGGTCGAGGCCGCTTTTTTGCTGCCGACGTTTCTGACGCTCATCCTTCTCGCACTGCAACCGGTGTGCCTGCTTTATGCGCGCGCGGTCATGGAGTCTGCCGCCGCCGAGACCGCGCGGCTCATGACCACGACGACGGCGGAGGACGACGATCTTAAGGAGTTCACCCTCCGCCGGCTTGCCGCAGTGCCCAACGTTTCGATCTTTCATGCCGGCGGGCCGCTGTCGTGGGATGTCGAGCTTAGCCGGGCCGATGCGGGCGGCGTCTCGTCCGTGTCCGTTTCCGGCGAGGTCAAGCCGTTGCCTGTGATCGGTGCGTTTGCGCAGGTTATGGGTGGTACCGCCGAGGGCGGCTACGTTGAGCTCAAGGTCGATGTCTCGTATCAATCACGTCCCGAATGGCTGGAGGGAGATTATGATTCGTGGATTGCTGCATGGGATTAAGCGTTTCTGGTCTAGACGCGTTTTGACGCGCCGTCCGAGCTGCCATCGCAAGCGAGGCGGCTTTATGGGTCGAGCCGGTATCGACCTGTTTATCGAAGACGGTGCCTACACCACGCTTTCCTCTGCGGTGGTCATCTTGGTGGTGCTCACGCTGCTGTTTTCGTCGACGGCGGCGATATGGAGCATGTCGCGCGCGGGGGACACCCAGGTGGCTGCCGATAGCGGCGCGCTGGCAGGCGCCAATGTGGTGTCGTCCTATCACACGGCTGCCACGGTGGTGGATGCGAGCATTTTGAGTTTGGGCCTAGCGGGGTTTGCCACGATCGGGACGGGCCTGGTCGCCATCCTCATCCCGGGTGCCGAACCAGTTGCCGGCAATATGGTCGACACCGGGATTGAGATCATTAAAACGCGCAACAAGTTTGCCAAAAGCGCATCGGAAGGCTTACAGAAAATCGAGACGGCTCTGCCGTATCTGATCGCCGCGCGTGCCACGCAGGCGGTGTCGGCGCAGGATACCGATAGTGTGACCTATACCGGTACGGCGCTTGCCGTGCCCAAGACATCCGAGTCGGACTTCGCTGCGCTCGAGGGGTCCGAGATCTCGACCGATGCCATTAAAGGCACATCAGATGATTTAGAGCGTGCGGCCGAGGAGCTGCGGAAGGCCTCGGAGGAGACGGCGAAGGCTAAAGAGCGCGCTTGGCTGGCGGATTGTGGCGGGTCGGACGAGAGTTCGATTGGCAAGTACTCGTGTATGTGGGAGCGTGCGAAAAAACTAGCAGAACTATCTGACAGCCAGAACCGTCATGAAAAGTCGAGCATCACATGGGAGCCGCAAATAGCGCTCAATCGCGCGAAAACCTATTACCGACAGCGCTTGGCGAATGAAAAACCTCAGGGATCGAGCGTCGAGATGAAAGCGCAGTCAGCCGCTCGAAAAGCGTTCTATGCCTATGCGATTGAAGAGGTCGATCGAGCATACATAAAAGATGATGGCGAACGGTTTTCTGCCTATATCCCACTATTGCCGCGTGTCCCAAACGAGGTGCGGCCGACCGAACTTTACACCGATGCCGCATGGCCTGTAAGCAACAACGACGGCAGAACATACCTGCATTATGGAGTCGAATGCCCCGTCTATCAGAAAGGGACTCCGAGTGGGCTGGCATCTGTTGCTGATTATGATGGTCGTGATACATGCGAAGCGTGCGGCTTCGGCGTGGTTACGCTTGGAAGCGCCCTAATGCCGCCATCGTTCATCGAAAACGGCTTCGAGTACCACTTTGACAAGTTCAAAGAGGCTCTGGAAGACTACGTCGAATGCCGCAACAAAGAGCTCGAGCTCGAGCGTCAGACCGAAGACGAGGCCGATCGTGCGGGCAATACGTTTGACCAGGCCATCAAGGAGCTTTCGGGCGAGCGCCCGCGTATCGCTCCGCCCGGTCGCAACGGCGTGGTCGCCTTTGCGGTTTCGGGTGCCATCTCGAGCCCCGATGAGCTCAACTCTTCGTTTAACACGGCAGTCAGGCTTGGCGATCGCGGTGCTATCTCTGCCGCGGTGTTGGCGCCCGATGAGGCGACGGCGCAAAACAACGTGCTTTCGCGATTTTTCTCGACATTGAAGGAACGCTCGGGCGGCGTTGCCGGCGTGCTCGACGGCGTCATGGATGTTTGGGGACGGCTGCTCGTAGGATACGGTGATATCCAAGGTTCGGCCGACGAACTTATGGACGAGATGATTAAAGGCCTAGGAGGGGGCAGCGGCGCGTTGGGCTCCATCGCATCGTGGCTCGGCGATACCGTTTCGGCGTCCGTGGCGGCGCTGGGTTTGGAACCGTGCGACTTGCGCCTGCGAAAGCCGGTGCTGACCGATTCCGCCAATGTCATTAAGAGTCCGGGGTCTGACATTGCGGGTCTCTCTCAAGCGCAAGACAAACTGCGAAGTATTCCGTTGGGCGTGACCGATCCCAAGGCGCTTTGCGAGGCGTTGGAATATCAAGTCGAACGCACCATTAGCGGCACGGTGTTCACACTTGCGGAGATTCCTCTGCCCGGCGGCGGCTCCATCCCGCTCACCGTCGATGTCGCCACGCTGGTTGGCGCTCTGGGCGGTGGGTCGTAATGAGTATCCGCATGCGTCTGCGCGAGGAGCGCGCCCAAGCGACGGTTGAGATGGCAGTGGTTACGCCCGTTTTGCTGGTGCTGGCACTCATCGTGTACAACGTCATGGTCTTTGCCAGCGCTGTCGCGCGCTTCGACCGCGTGGTGCCCGACATCGTGTTGGCGCACGCTGTGGCACCGGGCGGGGAGGGTGACGAGAACTCTGCCGATGCCTCGGTGACGGTCCAGACTCAAATTCTGAATGCCATGGAAGGCTATGACTTGCAGATCGAAGTGTCGAGCGAGCAAGGCGCGAAGGCATCAGATGGTGGCCTGCTCTCCCTATCCGGTACGTTTAGGACCTACACCTGCACCATGCACTATGAGCCGTGGCCGACTTCTCTCAGCATCGCTGGCGTTTCGCTGGGGGCGCCGACAACGTTGTCGCACGAGCGCGCGGTGACGGTCGATCCATGGCGTCCGGGGGTGGTCATGTGACCGCGGTCTCGTCCTACATCGCTTACGCGCGGGCACTCAACAGGCTGGGTTGGACGCCGGCCGAGTTTGTGGTGGCGGAGTCGTTTGTCGTGCGCCTGCGCGGCATGCTGGGACGGCGTCCGGTTGCCGCCAACGGCCTGCCGCTCGTCATGGCGTTTCCACGCTGCTCTTCGGTCCATACGTGTTTTATGGCCTATCCCATCGACATCGCCTTCATCGATCGCGACGGCAATATCCTCGCGCGCTACGAAAACGTCCGTCCTTGGCACATGTGCTCTTGCCTCGGCGCCTGGGCCGTACTAGAGCGTCCTTCAATCATTGTTTCGACTCCTGCTCTCCAACGCGTGCCGGCTTAAGAATTGGCGACAGTGGACTTTCGTCATACGAAATTGGGTAAGATGGAGGAGAAGATGCATGGATGTTGAGATCCATCCCAACGCTAAAAAGCACCTGACGGAAAAGCAGGTGCTTAGCGCTTGGCTTGCGGTTACTGAGTGTATTCGTCGCGAGTCGAAGGACGAGCCGCCGAGATGGCTTGCAATTGGATGGCTCTCAGACGGACGAAGCGTGGAGCTTGTCGCGGTGGAGCTTGTCCGTGGGTGGCTTATCATTCATGCCTTGTCTCCAGTCCAGAAGAAATTTTGGCAGGAGATTGAACAGGCTCGGCAAAGGGGTCGATGATGGGCAAGACGTATACGGCCGCTAATGGTCAGGTTGTAACGGATGAAATGATTGACGCGTGGTGCGAGTCGTACGAGCGCGGAGAGTTTCCGGATGGCGAACACACCGTTGGCGGGATTGTGCATGGACGGCCCCCGCTCCCAGGTGAGGGGACGGCAACGCTGTCGGTCAAGATTCCTCTGGGAATGAAGGAGGCCATTCGTCGACGGGCGGCTGCCGAGGGGATGACGCCAAGTGAGTTTGCCCGTGCGGCTCTGAGTGAAAAACTTCTTGCTGCCGGCTGATGCCTCTGACGTGCCGATTTATAGAACCGAGGCTGTGCTCAAAAACTTTTTTAAAATTCTCGGTTGACCGGAACGCGTCCTTGGTTATACTAATCAAGCCTTGAAACAAGGCACACCTCAAATGGCTGGGTAGCTCAGTTGGTAGAGCAGAGGACTGAAAATCCTCGTGTCAGGGGTTCGATTCCCTTCCCCGCCACCTTGAATTGACTAGGACCTCTGCAAAGGGGTCCTTTTCTTTTATTGAGGGCTCTGCGGAAATTGCGTCCCGGAATTTGGCTTCAGAGTGGGATGCGTTTTCCGCTTTGAGGCCGCTTGGGAAAGCGCGACCCGGAATCCGGCGTCAGAATGGGATGTGCTTTCCTTTTGCGGTCTTTGGCGGAAACTGCGTCCCAGATCCCGCGCTCAGAACGGGATGCATTTTCCGGTTGAGGCCTCGAACGGAAAATGCATCCCAGTCTTTTGCGAAAAACGGGATGCGCTTTCCGGCCGCCTACTTCCGGCGCATATGTACATCTCGGCGCGCCATCTCGGGCCCGCCCAGACATTCCTTCCGCTTTTGCGCCACTTTACAGACCGTTCGGTCGTCTGTCCGCACGCGCGGGTATACTCAAAACGATACTTTTCCTGTGCAATACGATGCAGGCTCAGCCTGCACGATCCGAAGGGGGCAGTGATGGAGAGGATACTCGGCGTTAATCTCTCTGGCTGGTTTATTCCCGAGCCTTGGGTGACCCCGTCGCTATACGCGGCGACCGGTGCATCCAACGCGGCCGAGCTGCAGGAGGCCATGGGCACCGCCGCCTATAACGAGCGCATGCGCCGTCATTACGAGACGTTTATGAGCGAGGATGATTTTCGCCGTATGGCGCAGATCGGCCTCAACGCCGTGCGCCTGCCGGTGCCTTGGTATGCCTTTGGCTCGCAGGAGTCCGATGCGTCCTACATCTCGGTTGTCGACTACATCGACCGTGCAATTGAGTGGGCTGCCAAGTACGACATCCGCGTGCTGCTTGATCTGGCAACTGTGCCCGGTGGCCAGGGCGATTCCAACGATTCGCCCGCCACGCCGGAGGCTGTCGCCGAGTGGCATTCGTCCACCAACGGCCGTCATGTTGCGCTCGACGTGCTCGAGCGCCTGGCCGATCGCTACGGCGAGGCCGAGAGCCTGCTGGGCATTGAGCTGCTGGACACGCCGCAGATGAGCGTCCACAAGAGCCTCTTCACCATGACGGATGGCATTCCGGCGCACTACCTGCGCAACTTCTATCGCGACGCCTACGAGCTCGTCCGTTCGTATATGCCCGAGGATAAGATCGTCGTCTTCTCGTCGTCGGGGCATCCCAACGAGTGGAAGCATTTTATGCGCGGCGCCAAGTACAAGAACGTCTACATGGACCTTCACCTGTACCATTACCGTGACGAGTATGCGCTCGATATCACGAGCCCCCGCGGGCTGACGACGGCGATTTCGCGCAACAAGCGCGAGCTCAAAGAAGCGATTTCGACTGGGTTCCCCGTGCTGGTGGGCGAATGGTCGGGCGCGGCGATCTTTGCCAACTCGTCGGTTACGCCCGAGGGCCGCAATGCCTACGAGCGCGTGTTTATCGCCAATCAGCTGGCTTCTTTTGCGCCGGCTGCCGGTTGGTTCTTCCAAACGTGGAAGACCGAGAAGCGCATTGCAGCATGGGACGCCCGCGCGGCGCTCGGTACGCTCGAGCGCGGCATGATTGAATAGGTTGATATGACGCAAAACAGCGCCCATACGGGCAAACTCTATGTGGTCGGCACGCCCATCGGCAACCTGGGCGACCTGTCCCCGCGCGTTGGCGAGGCGTTTGCCGCCGCCGATGCCATCTGCTGCGAAGACACGCGTGTGACGTCAAAGCTGCTGATGCACCTGGGCATTTCCAAGCCGCTTGTCCGTTGCGACGAGAATGTGATCGCCAGCCGCGCCGCCGGCCTAGTCGACCGTCTGCTGGCGGGGGAGACCCTCGCCTTTGCCTCGGACGCCGGCATGCCGAGCGTGTCCGATCCCGGCCAGGCGCTGGTCGAGGCGGCACGTGAGGCCGATGTGCCCGTAGAAGTTATTCCCGGGCCCTCTGCTTGCGTCACGGCGCTCGTTTCGTCCGGCATTCCCTGCGAGCATTTTTTCTTCGAGGGCTTTTTGGGCCGAAAGCACGGCGACCGTGTGCGCCGTTTGCAGCGCCTTGCCGTGGTGCCCGGCGCGCTCATCTTCTACGAGTCTCCACATCGCATCGTGGCGACGCTCGAGGCCGTGGTGGAGGTCTTTCCCCAGCGTGAGGTTGCCGTCTGCCGCGAGCTCACCAAGCTGCACGAGGAAGTCTTGCGCGGGCCCGCTGCCCAGCTTGCCGAGGAGCTGCGTGCTCGCGGCGAGGTAAAGGGCGAGATTGCGCTGGTCATCGCGCCGCCGAGCGAGGATGAGGAGGCCGGTGCCGTGCCGGTTGGCGCCGCGGCAGCGGATCCCGACGAGGCCCTGCGCGAGGATATCCGCGCCGCGCTCGAGGAGGGGGAGCCCGCGTCTGCGGTGGCCAAGCGCCTGTCTCAGAAGTATTCGCGCCGCAAGCGCGATGTCTATGCCATGGTGCTCGATATGCAATAGATGGAGGATATCCAGCCCTTGCGCTAGAATCATCCTCTGTATGCAACGTTTTTCTGGAGGACAAACCCCATGGATCAAAGCAAGCCTTCGTTCTTTATCACGACGCCCATCTACTACGTCAACGCCGATCCGCACCTGGGCACGGCTTATTCCACCATCATCGCCGACGTTCAGGCCCGTTATCGTCGCTCCGCCGGCTATAACGTCAAGTTCCTGACCGGCATGGACGAGCACGGCGAGAAGGTCGCCGAGGCCGCAGCCAAGCATGGCATGACGCCGCAGGAGTGGACCGACAGCCAGGCCCCGCACTTCAAGGAGCTTTGGAGCAAGCTCGAGATTTCCAACGACGACTTCATCCGCACCACCGAGCCGCGCCAGCATCATGCCGTGCAGTACCTGTGGGAGCGCATGAAGGAGTCCGGTTACCTGTATAAGGGCAGCTACGACGGCTGGTATTGCGTGCCTGATGAGACCTACTTCACCGATACACAGGTCCAGAAGGGCGACGAGGAGTACGGCAGCGTCGGCCAGCACCTGTGCCCCGACTGCCACCGTCCGCTTGAGCGCGTGCAGGAGGAGTCCTACTTCTTTAAGCTTTCCGCCTTCCAGGACAAGCTGCTCAAGCTCTATGACGAGCACCCCGATTTTGTCGAGCCCGCGTTCCGCATGAACGAGGTGCGCAGCTTTGTCGAAGGCGGCCTCAACGACCTTTCCGTGAGCCGTACGAGCTTTGACTGGGGCATTCAGGTCCCGTTTGACGAGGGCCACGTGACCTACGTGTGGTTCGACGCGCTGCTCAACTATATGACGGCCGTCGGCTACGGTGTCGACACCGACGAGGCGCGTGCCGAGCTGGCCTATCGCTGGCCCGCGCAGTTCCACATCGTGGGCAAGGACATCATCCGCTTCCACTGCGTGATTTGGCCCGCCATGCTCATGGCCATCGGCGAGGCCCTGCCCGAGCACGTCTTTGCCCACGGCTTCCTGACCGTGCGCAATGCCGAGACTGGCAAGGCCGAGAAGATGTCCAAGAGCCGCGGCAACGCCATCGCTCCGCAGGACGTTATCGATATGCTGGGCGTCGAGGGCTATCGCTACTACTTCATGACCGATGTGGTCCCCGGCACCGACGGCGCCATCAGCTTCGATCGCATGGAGCAGGTCTACAACGCCGACCTGGCCAATAGCTGGGGTAACCTTATCTCGCGTTCGCTCAACATGAGCGGCAAGTACTTTGACGGTTGCGCGCCCGTCAAGCCCGCATCCTTCGACGCGTTTGACAACCCGCTGGCAAAGATCGCCGATGGCCTGGTCGACCGCTACATGGCCAAGATGGACGTGCTCGATTACGGCGGAGCCAAGGATGAGGTCATGGAGCTCATCCATGCTGCCAACCACTACATCGAGGACTCCGAGCCCTGGGCGCTTGCCAAGGACGAGGCCAAGGCTGACGAGCTGGCGTTCGTGATCTACAACCTGCTCGAGGCCATCCGCATTGCCGCTCACCTGCTGATGCCGCTCATGCCTCAGACTTCCGTCGAGGCCCTGCGCCGCCTGTCCTGTGAGAACGAGGCCGCGAGCGACGACCTCAAGGGCATTTGCGCTTGGGGCCTGCTTGCCGGTGGTCAGCCCGTTGAGAAGGGTGAGCCGCTGTTCCCGCGTCTGGGCTAAGACGTAGCGCGCCATATCGGCAATTTGCTGTTTAGATGTAAGGGCATGGCCGCAACGGTCCATGCCCTTTCGTTTCAAGACGCCGCCATCATGCTAAGGAGGCAACTATGACAACTTCGCCTTTGGCAAACCCCACGGCAACAAGGGAGCTGCTGGAGGAGTTTGGCCTTGCGACCAAGCATCGCCTGGGCCAGAACTTCCTGATCGACAACCATGTGATTGAGCGCATCTGCGAGCTTGCCGAGCTTGCAGGCGATGAGCACGTGCTCGAGGTTGGCCCGGGCGTTGGTACGCTCACGCTTGCGCTGCTGCAGGAGGCGGCGTGCGTCACGTCAATCGAGGCCGACCCCGAGCTCGAGCCGGTGCTCGACGCCCATGCCGCCGACTATGCCAACTTCCGCTTTATCATGGGCGACGCGCTCAAGGTGACGCCGGAGCAGATTGAGCAAGCCGCCGGTGGCGAGCCCACGGTATTTGTCGCGAACTTGCCCTATAACGTGGCGGCGACGATCATTTTGCAATTTTTCCAGACGATGCCGGCGCTCAAGCGTGCCGTCGTCATGGTGCAAAAGGAGGTTGCCGATCGCATTGCCGCAGTGCCGGGCAACAAGACCTATGGCGGCTATACGGCAAAGCTCGGCCTGTATGCGCAGGTGACGGGTCGCTTTGAGGTGCCGCCGCGTTGCTTTATGCCGGCGCCGCACGTGGACTCGGCTGTCGTGCGTATCGACCGTGTTGACGGCGTGGTGCCCGAAGGACTCGATCGCGAATTTGTGGCCCGCGTGATTGATGCTGCATTTGCCCAGCGTCGCAAGACCATCCGCAATTCCATGAGCGCCAACGGCTTTGCCAAGGACGTGCTCGATGCCGCCTTTGAGGCTTGCGGTATCGCACCCACCACGCGCGCCGAGACGCTTGATGTTGCCGACTTTGTCCGCCTGGCCCAGGAGCTAATCCATGATGCCTAATACCGCACGCGTGACGTTTACCAAGAAAAAGAAGACGGTCGCCTGCCCCGTGCCCTTGGCACCGCTTGCCGACACGCATGCGCATCTGCTTTCGTTTTGGGGCAAAGAAGTGCCCGAGACGCTCGTGCGCGCCAAAGCTGCGGGTGTCGACCTGCTGGTGACGATGTTCGACCCCATCGCTGACAAACGCAGCGTGACGGACTATAGCGACTGGCTCGTGCGCGAAATTCTGCCGATGCAGGATATCCCGCAGATCAAGTATCTTGCCGGTGTGCATCCGTATGGCGCGCCGGACTATACCGACGACGTTCACGCACAGGTCGTTGCCGCACTCGATGACCCTTTGTGCGCCGGTATCGGCGAGATCGGTCTGGACTACCACATGGATTACGACGATGACGTCGCGCCGGCGCCCCATAGCGTGCAGATTGACTGTATGGCACGTCAGCTCGAAGTTGCCGTGCGCCGCAATGTGCCGGTGGAGCTACACCTGCGGCACGAGGACTCGGATGGGGAGCGCACCTCGCACGTTGATGCGTACAACGTACTGCGCGAGGTGGGTGTGCCCCAGGCCGGTTGTGTGCTGCACTGTTTTGGCGAGGACCGCGCCACGATGGAGCGCTTTGTGGAGCTGGGCTGCTATATCGCCTATGGTGGTGCGGCCACCTTTAAGCGCAACGACGACGTGCGCGAGGCATTTGCGGCAACCCCACTCGATCGAATTTTGTTCGAGACGGATTGCCCGTATATGGCTCCGGAGCCCATCCGCGGTCTTGAATGCGAACCCGCAATGATCTCCATTACGGCAAACGCGCTGGTTAACGACCGTGTCGATCGCACTGGTGAGGACGCCGAAACAATCGCGCAAGCCGCTTGGGAGAATGCCTGCAAACTTTTTCAAAAATAGTTCTTGCGTTCGTGGTGGCGCTCCGTTATTCTAATTCCTGCACGCGGGCGTGGCGGAATTGGCAGACGCGTACGGTTCAGGTCCGTATGGGGGCAACCCCATGAAGGTTCAAGTCCTTTCGCCCGCACCATTAAATGAAAGAGCTCCCAGTAATGGGAGCTTTTTTGTTATGGGCCCATCGCAGGGACTTGAACCTGTGAAGGAGCGAGCGTAAAGAAAACGCGGAGCGTTTTTAGCGAGCTGGCGAGGACGCCGGCAGGCGGCCGAAGCCGGTGCGGATCCGCGAAGCGGATACGCGGACGTCCTTTCGCCCGCACCATTAAATGGAAGAGCTCCCAGCAATGGGAGCTTTTTTGATATGCACGATCTCCTTGGACGGGTATCCTAGTGCCAACGTGTGCCTATCAGAGGAGAGACCATGCTGTTGTCCGGAATCATTGCCGCCCTTACGAGTCTTCTGCTTCCCATCATCATTTTGCTGCTGCTGCTGCTCCCCAACGCCTGCTATGTCGTTGAACAGCAGCATGCCGTAATCATCGAGCGCCTGGGCAAGTTTAACCGCATCGTCAACGCGGGCTTCCACATGAAGGTGCCCGTAATCGACCGCAAAGCCGCCACGGTGAGTCTACGCACCATGAAAAACGGTTTTGGTATCGACGTTAAGACCCAGGACAACGTGACCATCGGCCTTGAGGTCTCTGCTCAGTACCACGTGAGCTATGACATGGGCGCCGGCCCGGCAGATTCGGGTATCTACAAGAGCTACTACATGCTGCAGGAGCCCGTCGACCAGATGCGTGACTTCATCACCGACGCCCTGCGCTCTTCGATCCCCGTCTACACACTCGATGAGGTCTTTGCCAAGAAGGATGACATCGCCAAGGATGTCAACGCTACCGTTTCCGAGCAGATGGCCGCCTACGGCTTCACCCTCGTGTCGACGCTCATCACCAAAATCGCACTGCCGACCGAGGTTGAGAACTCCATGAACGACATCAACGCTGCCCAGCGCAAGCGCGCTGCGGCACAGGAGCTCGCTGAGGCCGACCGCATCAAGCGCGTCACCGAGGCGACCGCCGAGGCCGAGGCAATGGAAAAGGCGGGTGAGGGCATCGCCAACCAGCGCAAGGCCATCGCGCTGGGTATCAAGGATTCGCTCGAGATCATCCAGGAGACGGGTGTCGGCAATGACGAGGCCAACCAACTGTTCATGTTTACGCAGTGGTCCGAGATGATGACGGAGTTTGCTCGCACGGGTAAAACCTCGACGGTCGTGCTGCCGAGCGACTTCTCGCAGTCGGCCTCAATGTTCGAACAGATGCTGACCGCCGGCAAAGTTCAAAACGATTCGAAGGAGTAGACGCGCGTGAAATACACCGTCGTTTGCGTCGGTAAGCTCAAGGAGCGCTTTTGGAAGGACGCATGCGCTGAGTACACCAAGCGCCTGGGTGCCTATGCCAAGGTCGATATCCGCGAGGTGGCCGATATCGACCCGGCCAAGGCGGGCGGTGTGGATGCCGCACGTGACAAGGAGGGGGCGGCGATTCTTGCTGCCTTGCCGTCTCGAGCGCATGTGATCCTGCTGGCTATCGAGGGCAAGGAGCGTTCGAGTGAGGAGCTCTCGGCGAGGCTCGACGATCTTATGCTGCGAGGCAGCAGCGACATTGCCTTTGTAATCGGCGGTTCGGACGGCGTGAGTGATGAGGTACGCGCCCGCGCCGACGAGATGCTCAGCTTTGGACGCATTACCTTGCCGCATAACCTGGCGCGCGTGGTGCTGCTGGAGCAGGTTTACCGTGCCTGCAAGATCAGCCGTGGCGAGCCGTATCACAAATAGGTCGGCAATACGAAACAATGCCGTGGGACAATAGCTTTCGTTTTGAAGAGCGTGTCTGAGAGGACTATGAGATATGAAGATTGGATTTGTCGGTTTTGGCAATATGGCGAGCGCTATGGCCGATGGCTGGATCGCCGCCGGTGTGGCTGCGAGCGATATGTGCGCCTGCGCGGGCCACTACGACGCCTTGGTCGAGCGTTGTAAGGCGCGTGGGATGGTTGCCTGTCGTGATACGGCGGAGGTTGTCGCTGCATCCGATATCGTGGTCGCTGCGGTCAAACCGTACATGATCGAGAAGGTATTCGCCCCGCTCAAGGATGCTCTTGCCAAAAAGGTCGTTCTGTCGGTTGCCTGGACCTGGGACAGTGCCAAGTGGGAACAGGTCCTGCCGGGCGTCGCGCATATCTCGACGGTGCCCAACACACCGGTTTCGGTGGGCGAGGGCGTCATCGCTTGCGAGAAGGCTTCCACGCTTAGTGGTGAGCAGAGCGCAGTGGTGCTTGATCTGCTTGGCAAGCTCGGTGCGGTGGTCGAGCTCGATACGAGCCTGCTGTTTGTGGGCGGCACGGTGGGTGGTTGCGCTCCGGCATTTGTCGCTATGGCAATCGAGGCCCTGGGCGATGCGGCGGTCAAGCACGGTATCCCGCGTGCCGATGCCTATCGTATTGTGAGCCAGATGGTGCTGGGTACGGCAAAGCTGCAGCTTGCAACTGGCCAGCATCCTGCGGCGATGAAGGATGCCGTATGCTCGCCCGGTGGTGCCACCATCAAGGGCGTCGTTGCACTCGAGGACGCCGGCATGCGCAGCGCCCTGGTCAAGGCAATCGACGCAACTCTCCAGTAAAACCGACCAAAAAAGACGGGTTTATTTTGACAGGTTTTCCTGCGGTTTTGTCCTTTTAGCGAAAAGCGCCCCGCAACTGGCTCAATTCCAGTTGCGGGGCGCTTGCGTTTGCCCAGATAAAACCGACCAAAATAAACCTGTCCCTTTTTGGCAGGTTAGTCCCAGAAGCTGTCTTCCTCATCCTCGGACTTGGGTCCGCGGTCGACGTACATCTTATGGGTACGCTTCTCCATTACAAAGGCAAGAATCGCAAATAACAGGATGCCGCCGGCGAAAAGGATGGCAAAACCGGTGCGGGTGCCAAACAAAAAGGAAAAAACTGCGTCCATTGGGTGCCTTCTTGCGTAGTTGAGTTGGGTCGTAAACGCTCATAAGTATATACTTGCCCATACATGTACAAGGTTGCAACCTAAATGGAATGTATATCGCCGGAGGATCTAATGCTTGATATCAAGTTTGTTCGCGAGAACCCCGATGCCATCGATGTCGCCATGGCTAACCGCCAGACGTCTTGGGATCGCGAGAAGTTCTTTGAGCTCGACGACGAGCGCCGTGCCGTCATCACCGAGGTCGAGGAGCTCCAGGCTACGCGCAATGCCGAGTCCAAGAAGATCGGCGCCCTGATGAAGGAGGGCAAGAAGGACGAGGCCGAGGCCGCCAAGGAGGCCGTGCGCGCCGTCAACGAGAAGATTGACGGTCTGGCCGAGCGTCGTACCGCCCTCGAGCAGGAGCAGTACGACTTCATGGCTCACCTGCCCAACATTCCGTGCGATGCCACGCCGTACGGTAAGGACGAGGACGAGAACATCGAGCGTCGCCGCTGGGGCACCCCGCGCGAGTTCGACTTCGACTTTAAGCCGCACTGGGATCTGGGCACCGATCTGGACATCCTCGACTTCGAGCGTGGCAACAAGCTCTCCGGCAGCCGCTTTACCGTTCTCGGTGGCGCCGGCGCCCGCTTGGAGCGCGCCCTCATCAACTTCTTCCTCGATACGCACACCAGCCGTGGTTTTAAGGAGTGGTGGCCGCCCATCGTCGTCAAGCGTCAGACCATGTTTGGCACGGGTCAGCTGCCCAAGTTCGAGGACGACGCCTATCACGTCTCGGGTGACAACTTCCTGATCCCCACCGCCGAGGTCGTGCTCACCAACCTGCACGCCGGCGAGGTCCTCGATGCCGACACCCTGCCGCGCCGCTACACCGCCTTCACCCCCTGCTTCCGTGAGGAGGCCGGTTCCGCCGGTCGCGACACCCGCGGCATCATCCGTCAGCACGAGTTCGACAAGGTCGAGATGGTCAAGTTCGCTAAGCCGGAGGAGTCCGACGAGGAGCTCGAGAGCATGACCGCCGAGGCCGAGTATCTGCTGCAGCAGCTGGGCCTTCCGTATCGCGTGATTAGCCTGTGCACCGGCGACTTGGGCTTCTCTGCCCGGCAGACCTACGACGTCGAGGTCTGGCTGCCGAGCTACAACGCCTACAAGGAGATCAGCTCCTGTTCCAACTGCGGTGACTTCCAGGCTCGCCGCGCCAACATCAAGTATCGCGACCCCGAGAACTTCAAGGGTTCGCGCTACCTGCACACTCTCAACGGTTCCGGCCTGCCGGCCGGCCGCACCATGGCCGCCATTCTGGAGAATTACCAGAACGCCGACGGCACCATCACGATCCCCGAGGTTCTGCGTCCTTACATGGGCGGTCTCGAGAAGATCGAGCCGGTCGCGTAACTTGGCTGCATAGGGGATATGCAAGGGCGCTCCTTCGGGGGCGCCCTATTTCGTGCGCAGGTCCATATCATGCCGTGCGGACAGCTCAATAGAAAACACACGAACAACTGTTCTGTATACAGCCATCTACCTGCTATGCTTTTGCTAAATAAGAGCGAGAGAAAGGGGACGCGATGGAGCTGTTTGATGATCGGGTGGTTTTGTTTGAGAGCGACGAGGGCGGGGAGTACCTGCTTGTAACGTGTGAGCCGTCTGGCATGGGCGGCCTGGTGGTTCGGCAGACGAGTGAGGGTCCGTTGACACAATGGTGCTTTGAGGAGTCGCCGCATGTGGTCGAGACCTTTGTGACGCACGAGGGACTTGTGGCGCTGGAGCACTTCTATGGAGTTGGGACTTCCAACCAGGTCGCGCGCATGCTGAGCATCTCGTTTGCCGATTATGATTGTGCCCAGCGGGTGAGATCGCTCTTGAGGGAACTTGATGCCAGGTTTGACGTGATTGAAAAGCCAATCGATCGTACGGGGAACGGCGGTATATGCGGAGCAGCATGACAAAACTGCGTTCCACAAAAAAGTTTGAGATTGTGCTTGACTCCAATAAGCTAAAGTGGTTTTATATGTCTTGCGCTGCGGCGTTACCTCAGCTGGATAGAGGGTCTGACTACGAATCAGAACGTCATAGGTTCGAATCCTATACGCCGCACCAATTGAATTTTAAAGCCTCCGGCAACGGAGGCTTTTCTTATATGTCGATATACTTGAGAAGTTGTTTTTGCCGTGTTAGAAAGTATCGAGTCGATCGACTGCGTCAAATGAGTAAAAATCAAATTCGATAACTTTTTTCGAAAAATGCTTGACCTTTATTCAGTCGATGTGCATAATAATCAACAAGTCGCGGCGTTACCTCAGCTGGATAGAGGGTCTGACTACGAATCAGAACGTCATAGGT
>UQXA01000036.1 GCA_900544865.1 uncultured Collinsella sp.
TGATCCGGTCCGACCGGGCCGCGCGGCAAGGAGATATATTGCCAGACCGGAGGGGTCCCGGGGGCGGGAATCTGGGCGTACACATTTCCTACACATTTTAATACTCAGCTTACGTTTGCCGGCCGTTCTCCACCACTCGCCGAGGGTCTCTTTATAGTGAAGCGTCATATGGCTAAAGCTGATAGGCTCCCTTAGCCAAGGCACAGCCGGCATCGAGCAACTCATCGCGCTCCTCCACCGAGAACCCCTCGGCGTATACACGAACCACCGGTTCGGTCCCGCTGGGGCGGATCAGCAGCCAGGTGTCATCCTCGAATGGCAAACGTAAACCATCCATATGGCTTACAGTCTGCGGCGCCTTGCCGCAAATCGATTTGGGATTCATGCCAGGAAGCAGTGTTCGCAGCGATTCGGCGTCTTCGGCCTCAAGGCGCAAATCGCGACGCCCGTAGCTCGTCTTACCAAAACTGGCCTCGAGCTGATCGACCAAAACGCCCAAGGGCGCGCCCGTCTTTGCCATAAGCTCACACAGAATCAGACAAGCAAGGATTCCATCGCGCTCGGGCATATGCGCGGCGATGCCGATGCCGCCGGCCTCCTCGCCTCCCATGAGGACGCCGCCCTTCTTCATCTCTGCAGCTATATATTTGAAACCGACCGGCTTAACGGTCACGCGACAGCCAAGCGCCTCAGCAATGCGGCGTACGAGTGTCGAGCACGAGAGATTGACGACGACACGCCCCTCCAAATTGCGGAATTGAACGAGGTCGCCCAAAACAAGCGCCATGATTTGATGCGGATGTATATATCTACCGCGTTCGTCGACCGCGCCAATACGATCGGCATCGCCGTCGGTCACCAGGCCCGCGCACGCCCCGTCCTCGACAACTGCACGCTCGCAAGCGTCCACCCATGGCTCAACAGGGTCGGGGCAAATGTCCTCTTGATCGGACGACTCTCCGGCATGAATCTCGTGCACCTCGACGCCTAGCTCCCGCAGCAGGTCGGCAAGATATCCCTGGGCCGCGCCGCCCATGGGGTCAACCACCACACGCAGGTGAGCGGCTCGAATGGCCTCGGCATCGACAAACGACGCCACCGCCTGCATATAGTCAGGAATAATATCCGCGGTGCGATAGCTTTCCTCGATCCCCATCGGCTCGGGGGCCATGGTCTCTTCAAGCTCTTCGATGACATCCTGATTGGCCGTCGAGCCATCTCCCATGCGTAGTTTAAGGCACAGATACCCCTGCGGATGATGGGACCCCGTCACCATGAGCGCACCGCAGGCCTCGCCGTCATACGCCGCCGCCCACGTAAGGGCGGGGGTCGGGACAGGCCGAGATGCGAGTACTGCGTCCAATCCGTGAGCCGCAAGCACGCCTGCCGCAAGCTCAGCGAACTCGCGCGCCTGCGGCCGGGTGTCGAACCCTATATAGACTGTTTTGCCGGGATTGGTCTTTTGCCACAACTCGCCGACGGCATCGGCAATGCGGGCAACGTTGTCGGCGGTAAAGTCGTCGTCGACGCGGGCGCGCCAACCGTCAGTTCCAAAATGAATTATCGCGCACACGCGCAGACACCTCACAGTGTTTGAATCATGGTACGCATGGGGTATACCCGCAACGCTCGCCCAGCAACCTGCCAAAACCGGCATTCACTATTTGGGCAAATGCTACCGACGATGTGCAAGCAAAAAAACCGCCCCGTATGGAGCGGTTTTGACCTTTATATATCGAGCGCCTCGGCCATCGCCGCCGTGGTGATCGCCGTGGTTCCACAGCAACTGCCCACCATTGCGGCACCGGCATGCCTCCATTCGATGCAAGCACGCGCGAAGGCTTCGGGGTTCTCGCGCCACACAGGACCATCCTGTGTTTGGACCGGATCACCCACGTTGGGGCGTACCGTGACGGGCGTAGTCGCCGATGCAACCATCCTGGGCACCGCCACGTTCGCGGCCGCAAGTGAACAGCAGTTAACGCCAACCGAGTTTGCGCCGTGCTTTTCGGCGTACAAAACAGCAGCCTCGATGTTGAGGCCATCGCCTAGCAGGTCGCCTTTATCGTCAACGACAAAACTTACCAAAACAGGCATGCCGTCGGCGGCATCCTGGGCGCCGGCAAGCATGGGCTGCAAATTACGGATAGACGTCACCGTCTCGATCAGCAGACCGTCAACACCAGCATTGAGCAGGGCGTATGCCTGCTCTCGCGAAATGCCTCGGATTTCTCGATACTCGGCAGAGTCCTCGGCAAACCACTCAATACCGATCGGGCCCATCGAGCCCAGCAGCAGCTGAGGGTGCGCCTGGCGGGCATCGTCGACGGCCCCGCGATTGACCTCCGCCACGGACGGCGCAATCTGGTCGTGCTTGAGGGCATAGCTCGATGCCTGAAAGGTGTTGGTAATGAGCACCTGCGCGCCGGCGGCGACATACAAGCGATGGATACGAGAAACGGTCTGCGGCTCTGCCAGATTCCAAAACGCCGGTGGAATGTCGGCGGCATCATACTCACTCAACAGAACACTGCCCATGGGGCCCTGCGCCAACAAGGTCTCGCTCGACAAGCGGCGCGTAAGTTCCTCGGCACCAAAGCGGTTGTAATAACTCGTATCCATATATATCCCGCTATTCCTCGACGCTGATTCCCTGCTTTTCGAGATAGGCGAGCCAGCGGTTCATCGTGTCCTCGGAAAGCGCATGCTCCATCATGCAGGCCTCGGAATCGGCTCGCTCAAATTCGACACCGAGCTCCTGAACCAAAAACGTGCGGATGAGGCGATGACGGTACCAGATAGCCGTACCAACCTCGCGGCCGCGATCGGTCAGGACTACCTTGCCGTAGTGCGATTGCTCGACAAGTTCGGATGCCTTGAGCGCCGAAACCGCTTTATTGACCGATGCCTTGGAGACGCCAAGGCGCTGCGCGATGTCGACCGATCGCACGCCGTTGGTTTCCCCCTCTTCGCTTTCAATGCGAACCATGCACTCCAAGTAGTCTTCGTTCGCCACCGTCAGATGTAGTTCGCGCGAGCTATTTGTCGTATCCATGATCTTCCGTCCCTTCTGCATTCAATGGCTGATTCTACCCCATCCAAGCGTCATGGTATGCCGTGGCATACCGTGCTAGAGTTCTTGTTGCACACGACAACCAAGATTGGAGCGGTCTTTATGGAAAACACCACCACGAGCCCCGATGTCCTCGAGCGCTTTTTGCGCTACGTCCAGATCAACACGCAGTCCGAGGATGCAAACTGCGACCAGGTACCCTCGAGCGCCGTTCAGTTTGACCTTGCCAACGTACTGGCTGAAGAACTGCGCGAGCTTGGTGCGGAAGATGCCCACGTGACCGAGCACGCCTATGTCTGCGCGCATATCCCAGCAAGTGCGGGCGCTGAGGACAAGCCCGCCCTGGGCCTGATCGCCCATCTCGACACCACCGAAGTTGCACCGGGCGCCGGCGTGAAGCCGCACATCGTGCACTACGAAGGCGGCAACCTGGTCTGCGGCACGGTTGACGGTAAACCCGTTGCCATGAGTACCGCCAAGCTTCCCGCCCTGAATGACCTCGCGGGTGAGGACCTGGTCTGCAGCGACGGCACCACGCTGCTGGGCGCAGACGACAAGGCAGGCGTCGCCGAGATCATGTCGCTTGTCGCGCGTATCGCTCAGGACCCTTCTCTGCCCCATCCCGCACTCGGCATTTGCTTCTGCCCTGACGAGGAGATCGGCCACGGAGCCGAGCTGTTGGATATCGATACCTTTGGCTGCAAGTACGCCTACACGGTCGACGGCGGCCCCATCGGCGAGCTGGAGTGGGAGTGCTTTAACGCCGCCGAGGCGACCGTCCGCTTTGAGGGCCAGTCCATCCACCCGGGCGACGCTAAGGGTCGTATGGTCAACGCAGGCAATCTGTTCTGCGACTTCAACGCGTTGCTCCCCTACGTGCAGCGCCCGGAGTATACGGAAGGCTACGAGGGCTTTTATCACCTTGAGGGTGTATCTGCGACCGTCGATCACGCCACAGCGCGCTATATCGTCCGCGACCATGACGCCGCCAAGTTCCAGCAGAAACTCGACCTTATTGATGCCGCCGCCTCGATGCTCAACCAGCGTCTGGGTGAGGAGCGTGTGACGGTCGAGATTAAGCAGCAGTATCGAAATATGGCCGAGATCGTTCGTGACTATCCCGAGCTTATTGATGTTGCCAAGGAAGCCTACCTTGCCTGCGGCGTTGAGCCCCAAGTGCTGCCGATTCGCGGCGGCACCGACGGCGCGCAGCTGTCGTTCCGCGGTCTGCCCTGCCCCAACCTTTCCACCGGCGGCTATTGCTACCACGGCGTCAACGAGTTCGTCCCGGTCAGTTCGCTCGTCAAGATGACCGATGTGCTCCAGGAGCTCGTCGCCCGCTTTGCATAAGCCTGGCTGCACAAGTCCGAAAGACGAATCGCCCCGTCCTCAACCGAGAACGGGGCGATTTTTTTGCTGCAATGTGAACAGGTTGACGCACGCCAGCCTCTTAACGCAAGGAGTGTCCCAAACTGCCGGCACAAAAGGAACGTCCCCAAGTGCCAAGTGTTCCGGCAACGCCGATGTTTTGGCAACGACAGCGAGCGGGTCGCATTTGAGACAAGGTGACGTGAAGCGAAAGGGCGCTGACCTTCTGGTCGCGCCCTTGAAGTTGAACGTCAGATTGTCCAAATGCGGCCCGCGCAGCGTCGAGTCGTTACGGCGTTTGGTAAAACGCCGTAACTCTAGTAGTTAGCTTCGTAGCCGTTGCCGTCGCCGGTGGGCTCTTCGTAGTAGTCCGAATCGCTTGAATCGCTTGAGTCATCGGAATCGTCAGAGCTGACCGATGAGGTTGCGGTACCGTTTGCGTAATCGTCAGACGTGTTGTTGTTCAGGTCGCCAATCGTAGAGCTGGAACCATCGGAAAGACCCATGGTGTTGGGACCCTTGGGATCCTTGCCGGCATCGACGCGCTCCATCATTTCCTTGAGCTCGTCCTCGTAGACAAAGACGTAGCTCACACCGTCGATCATGGTGCTGTCGTCGGCGTACGAGGGCAGGTTGGCCGAGTAGATACCGTCGACATCCATACCGCGCATGGCGTTGACCGTAGCCACGATATCCTGAACGCTCATATCGGTTACGAGCATATCGGACAGCGAATTAACCAGGCCAAAGATCTTCGTGGCATCGAAGTTATTGAGAATCTGGTTGGCAAGGGCGCCAAGCACCTGGCGCTGGTGGCGCATGCGCGTGTAATCGCCGTCGGCATAGGTGTAGCGGCAGCGGGCATAGGTAAGGGCGGTGGCACCGTCCATATGCTGCTGGCCAGCGGTAATCTTAATATCCAGGTGCTCGGGGTCGTCAACATCATCGGTTGCGTTAATGTCGATACCGCCAACCGAATCAATCAGCGCCTGCATACCGTCGAAGCTGACCTCGGCATAGTGGGAAATCTGAACACCGCACAGCTCGTTGACCGCCTCGACCATGGCCTCGGCGCCGCCAACGGTATGGCAGGCGTTGATCTTCATGGTCTCGCCCTTGTACTCGACCTTGGTGTCGCGCGGAACGGAAATGAGCGTCGCCTGCTTTTGCGTGGGGTCGATGCGTGCCAGGATAATCGAGTCGGCACGATACGTATCCTCGCCCGGACGGCCGTCGGTGCCAAGAAGCAGCACGTAGAACGGATCCTTTGCCTCATCGGTGTCAACCAGAACCCGACGCAGATTGTCGGTAATGACATTGGAATCGCCGAGCTTGCCCATAATGGTGGCAAACCACAGGCCGGCAGCGGTAGTGGCACTCAGCAGCACGCCAAGCACGACAATGAGCGCGACGTGACGAATCGTGTGGCTACGACGACGTTGACGAGCGCGCTCGGAATAGCGAGCCACGTTATCGCGACTGTAGATCTTGGCCTGCGCACCAGTTGAGGGTCTTCGGGCGGTGGTATCCGCGAGGGGCTTTTTATTAAACATAGGCAACCTGTATTAGTAGATGACGGGATCGGGGACGGTAGCATGCTCGACATGCGCGCCGAGCGCCTGCAGCTTTTCGACAAACTGCTCGTAGCCGCGCTTGATGTGATGGATGGCCGAAACCTCGGTCGTCCCGTCGGCGATCAAGCCCGCTACGACGAGGGCCGCTCCGCCACGCAGATCGGGCGAGGTAACCTGTGCACCCGAGAAGCCCTTGACGCCATGAATCATGGCATGATGGCTCTCGATACGAATGTCGGCACCCATGCGCACCAGCTCAGAGGCAAACATAAAGCGATTCTCGAAGATATTTTCGGTAATAACGGAACTGCCGTCGGCAAGGGCGGAGAGCACCATAATCTGCGCCTGCATGTCGGTCGGGAAACCGGGGAACGGAAGCGTCTGGATGTCGACCGGCTTGATACGCTCGGCACGGTTCACATGGACGCCATCTTCGACGCGCTCGCAGTCGATACCCATGAGCTCCATCTTCTTGAGCACCATGCCCAAGTGAATGGGGCAAAAACCCGTGACGTCGACACCGCGATCGTCGGCCATCAACGCACCGGCAACGATAAAGGTACCGGCCTCGATGCGGTCGCCCACCACGCGATGGGTAACGGGATGGAGCTCTTCCACGCCTTCGATAGTCACGACGGGCGTACCGGCGCCAACAATCTTGGCGCCCATCTCGTTGAGCATGTTAGCGAGATCGACGATCTCGGGCTCGCGGGCGGCATTGTCGATAACCGTGGTACCCTTCGCGCGCACGGATGCCATGATGAGGTTCTCGGTCGCACCGACACTGGCGAACTCGAGCGTGACGGTGGTACCGCGCAGACCTTGGGGCGCATTAGCGTTGATGTAACCGTGGGCGGTATCGAACTCAACGCCCAGGGCCTCAAGACCAAGAATGTGCATATCGATCTTGCGAGCACCCAGGTTGCAGCCGCCCGGCATGGCGATCTTGGCGCGATGGAAGCGACCCAGCAGGGGTCCCATCACGGCTGTGGAAGCACGCATCTTGGCAACGAGCTCGTAGGGGGCCTCCCAAGAATCGACCTGAGAGGTATCAATCTCGAGCGTGTGCTCGTCGAGAACATCGATCGTAGCGCCCATGCCCTTGAGCACCTTGCCCATCACGTGGACATCGGAAATATCGGGCACGTTCTGCAGCGTCGTCTTGCCCGGCGCCAGAAGCGTTGCCGCCATGAGTTTGAGTGCGGAGTTCTTGGCGCCCGAAACGGGCACGGAGCCTCCGATGGCGTGGCCACCCTCAACGCGGATAATATCCAAGGTCTACCCTTTCAAAAAGCATGCCCGGGATGGCTGGGCCATCCCGGGCATGATGTGTTCGCAAATGGTCGAACGCTAAATCGTTTGACTATTGGGCAAGCTTGAGCTTACACCATGCGATTTCATTATAGAGGTAGGCGCGGCGTGCATCATCCTCCGACAAATTACCCAGCTTCTCTTCAAAACCTTGAATATCAGCTTTAAGCTTGTCGGCATCGACGGTCGCCAAATCGCAAGCGCGCTCGGCGAGAACGGTCACGACATCGTCCGCAACCTGGGCATAGCCGCCGGCCACGGCAAACGTGTGGTCGACAGTGCCCATGGCCTTATCGGAAACGCGAACGTAACCGCGGTCGATCGTGCAGATCTCGCTGGAGTGAGCAGGCAGAACGCCAAACTCGCCATCCGTGGACGGAATCGACACAAACGCAGCGTCGCCCTCATAGGCGCAGCTCACGGGGCACACGATGCGGATACGCATAACCTACTTCTCCCCCATCTTGCGGGCGCGCTCACGCACGTCCTCAATCGTGGAAGCATAGCGGAATGCCTGCTCGGGCAGGTCATCGGCCTTGCCGTCGACAATCTCGGCGAAGGAGCGGACGGTATCCTCGACGCGGACGTAGACACCGGGGTTGCCGGTGAACTTCTCGGCGACGTGGAAGGACTGGGAGAGGAACTGCTGGATCTTACGGGCACGGTTGACCGTAAGGCGCTGCTCCTCGGACAGCTCGTCCATACCCAGAATGGCGATGATGTCCTGAAGGTCGGAGTACTCCTGCAGAAGCTCCTGGACCTTGACGGCGACACGGTAGTGCTCCTCGCCGACAATCGAGGGATCGAGAGCGTCGGAGGAAGACGCGAGCGGGTCGATAGCCGGGAAAAGACCGAGCGACGAAATGCTACGCGAAAGAACCGTGGTGGCGTCGAGGTGCGTAAACGTCGTGGCAGGCGCCGGGTCGGTCAGGTCGTCTGCAGGGACGTAGACAGCCTGGACGGAGGTAATGGAACCCGTCTTGGTCGAGGTAATGCGCTCCTGGAGGTCGCCCATCTCGGTAGCCAGCGTAGGCTGGTAACCGACGGCGGACGGCATACGACCCAGCAGTGCGGAAACCTCGGAACCGGCCTGGGAGAAGCGGAAGATGTTGTCGATGAACAGCAGAACGTCCTGGCCGCGATCGCGGAAGTACTCAGCGGTGGTAAGGCCAGCCAGACCGATGCGCAGACGCGCTCCAGGCGGCTCGTTCATCTGACCATAGACCAAGCAGGTCTTGTCGATAACGCCAGACTCGCTCATCTCGAGGAACAGGTCGGTGCCCTCGCGGGTACGCTCGCCGACGCCGGTGAACACCGAGGTGCCGCCGTGCTCCTGGGCGAGGTTGTTGATGAGCTCCTGGATCAGAACGGTCTTGCCGACGCCGGCGCCGCCGAACAGACCTGTCTTGCCGCCGCGGATGTAGGGCTCGAGCAGGTCGACGGCCTTGATGCCGGTCTCGAAGATCTCGGTCTTGGTGGTGAGCTCGTCGAAACGGGGCGCTGCATGGTGGATGGGGTAGAACTCCTCCACCTCGGGCATGGGCTTGCCGTCGACGGGCTTGCCCATGACGTTCCAAATGCGGCCGAGCGTCTTGGGACCAACGGGCATCTTCATGGGCTCACCGGTATCGGTGGCGATGAGGCCGCGCTGCAGGCCGTCGGTCGAGGACATGGCGACCGTGCGGACGACGCCGCCCGGAAGCTGGCTCTCGACCTCGAGGATCGTGCTCAGATGACCGATCGGGGTCTCGGCCTCGACCGTGAGCGCGTTGTAGATCGGGGGCACCGCGCCGTCAAACTTGACGTCGACGACAGGGCCGATGATTCGCACGATGCGACCATCACCGGCAGTCGTCTTCTTGGTGGCTTCCTCGACCGCAAGCTTTACGGTGTTATTAGCCATTACTGTTCCTCCAATGCTGAGGCTCCGCCGACGATCTCGTTAATCTCGGTCGTGATCGAAGCCTGGCGCACGCGACTATACGTGCGGGTAAGGGTCGAGATGATCGCGGTGGCGTTTTCCGTCGCGGAGTGCATGGCCTTGCGGCGTGCACCCTGCTCGGCAGCCGCCGAATCGATCAGGGCCTGGTAGATGACCGTCAGGATATAAGACGGCACAAGCTTGCCGAGAACATGCTCGGGAGAGGGCACGAACTCGAACGTGGACGAGATGCGCTTAGGGGCGTCGGTCTCGTTCTTACGCGGACCGTGGGCCATAGCGATCATCTCGGGGTCGAGCGGCAACAGATGCTCGACGCGAAGCTCCTGATCCACGCGGTTCTTGGCGTGGTGGTAGACAAGCTCGACACGGTCAAGCTCACCGGCACGATACGCATCGCAGATATGAGAGGAGATCATGCGGGCCTGATTGAAATCGGGCTCAGAGGAGTTGCCCTCAAAGTGCATGACAACGTTTGCGCGGTCACGGAAATACGTGGCCGGCTTACGCCCGCACGCGATGATCTCGCATTCGATGCCGTCGTTCGCCCAAGAAGCGGCGAGCTTTTCGGCCGTGCGCTCCACCGTCGTATTGAAACCGCCGGCAAGGCCGCGGTCCGAGGCAATAACGACAATCAGGCCATGCTTGACGCTCTCATGCTTCTGCAGCATGGGATCGGTGCCCGAACAGGAGGCGTCGCCGGCGACCGTCAACATGACGTCGGTCAGCGCCTCCTTATAGGGCTCGGCCTGCTTGGAGCGATCGAGGGCACGACGAATCTTGGCCGTAGAGACCATCTCCATCGTGCGCGTGATCTGCTTGGTCGTGGTAACCGAGGAGATTCGCTTCTTAATGTCGCGAAGGTTGGCCATGGGGCTTAGTTCTCCTCTGATCCAGAAACATCCGAATGGTGCTTGGCCATGAACTGCTGCTTGAAGTCGCCGATGACGCGCAAGAGCTCAGCCTTGGTGTCATCATCGATCTTCTTGGCGCGAACCTTGTCGAGCAGCGAACCAAAGCCATTGTCCATGTACTCGATGAGCTCGGCACGGAAAGGCAGCACGTCGGCGATCTCCAGGTCATCCAGGAAGCCCTCGTTGCCAGCGAACAGCGTAACGATCTGCTCGCCAACCTCAAACGGCTTGTAACGCGGCTGCTTCAGGAGCTCGGTCATGCGAGCACCGTGGGTCAGCTGCTTCTGAGTAGCCTCGTCGAGGTCGGAGCCGAACTGCGTAAAGCCAGCGAGCTCCTGATAGGAAGCGAGGTCCAGACGGAGGTTGCCGGCGACCTGCTTCATGGCCTTGGTCTGCGCATCGCCACCGACGCGGGACACGGAGATACCCACGTCGACTGCCGGGCGCTGACCCTGGAAGAAGAGCTCGGACTGCAGGTAGATCTGACCATCGGTAATGGAAATGACGTTGGTCGGAATGTAGGCCGAGACGTCGCCGTCCTGGGTCTCGATGATCGGCAGTGCCGTCATGGAGCCGTAACCGTTCTTCTTGGACATCTTGACGGCACGCTCGAGCAGACGAGAGTGCAGGTAGAAGATGTCGCCAGGATAGGCCTCGCGTCCGGGCGGACGATGCAGCGTCAGCGACATCTGACGGTAGGCCACAGCCTGCTTGGACAGGTCATCGTAGATGACGAGCACGTGGCCGCCGGGGTTGGTCTCGCTGGCGGGCTTGCCGTCCTCGCCGTTGTACATAAAGAACTCGCCAATAGCGGCACCGGCCATAGGCGCGATGTACTGCATAGGGGCGGAATCGGCAGCGGTGGCCGAAACGATGATGGTGTAGTCGAGCGCACCGTGCTGAGCGAGGGTCTCGCGGATGTTGGCAACCGTGGAGGCCTTCTGGCCGATGGCGACATAGATGCAGACCATGCCCTTGCCGCGCTGGTTGAGGATAGCGTCGATGGCGATGGCGGTCTTACCGGTCTTACGGTCACCGATGATGAGCTCACGCTGACCGCGGCCAATAGGCACCATGGAGTCGATAGCGAGCAGACCGGTCTGAACCGGCTCGCACACCGGGGTACGATCGATGACGCCGGGAGCCTTGAACTCGATGGGGCGACGGTGCGTAGCGACGATGTCGCCCAGGCCGTCGATGGGCTGGCCGAGCGGATTGACGACGCGGCCGAGCATGGCACGGCTCACGGGGATATCCATAACGCGGCCAGTGGTGCGGCACTCGTCGCCTTCCTTGATGGAGTCGACGGCACCGAACAGAACGGCGCCGACCTCGTCACGGTCAAGGTTCTGGGCAAGGCCGAAGACGGTCTCACCGGTATCGGAGCTCTTGAACTCCAGAAGCTCGCCTGCCATGGCGCTCTTGAGGCCGGAGACGCGCGCGATGCCGTCGCCTACCTCGTCGACCGTTGAAACCTCATGCGTATCGACCGTCGCGGAGAGGCTCGTGAGCTGCTCCTGCAGTTTCTTGGCGATATCCTGGGCATTGAGGGTTTCGGACATTAGGCTTCACCTCCGTACGAATTAGCAGAGTTTGCGAGGGTCTCCTGCGCGATGCGCAGCTGCGTCTTGACGGAAATGTCACGACGCTCGCCGCGGGCCTCGAGCACCAGGCCGCCCACGATAGACGGGTCGACCTGCTCGATAAGGAATACCTTGCGGCCGAAGTCCTGCTCGCATTTCTTAGTGATGGTTTGACGCAGCTCGTCGTCGAGCGGGATCGCCGTGGTGACGGTCACGCCCACTACATCCTCGTCTTCCTCGGCAACATACTTAAAGGCAGCTGCCACCTTGGGAAGAAGGTCGAGCTGGTCGCGCTTGGACATGGTGTCGAGCACGGCGATGATCTCGGGGCTGGCAGAAGCCAAGCGCTCGATCATCTCGAGGTCCTCGAACACATGGTTCTCGGCCTTGGCGGCTTCCAAAAGGGAACGCGCGTAGGTCTCGAGCACCTTGTCCTGATAGCGGCTAGTCGGCATTCAGGCTACCTGCTTCCTGGATGTAGCGCTCGATGAGCTTCTTCTGCTCGGCATCGTCCTCGAGTGCCTCGCCCACGATCTTGGTGGCGACGGCAACGGACAGGTCGGCGATGGAGCTCGCGGCACCGGCGTAGATGGACTTGCGCTCGTCCTCGACGGTCGTATGGGCCTTGGCGATGATCTCCTCGGCCTCCTTGTGAGCAGCCTCGATGATACGGGCACGCTCGGACTCGGCGTCCTTACGGGCCTCGAGAACGATGTCGGCAGCCTGACGACGGGCGTCGGTGACGATCGAGTCGGACTCAGCGCGCTTGGCGATAGCCTCCTGCTTGGTCTTCTCGGCCTCGTCGAGGCTCTCCTCGATCTTCTTGCCGCGCTCCTCCATGGTTTTCATGATGCCCGGCAGGGCGACCTTGGCCAGCACGATCCAGATAATCAGGAAGGCGATAAGCGCCGGGATGAACTCCGCCATCTTAGGGATGAGGATGTCCGCACCGGCGGCGCCGTCCTCGGCGAACGCGGAAACCGGCATGAGCAGCGCGGCCGCGGACGCGGAGAGTGCGATCGCGCTCTTCTGGGATGAAAGATTCATACTTGACGCTCCGTGCTATTTAACGATCAGCGCGACAACGAAGCCGATCAGAGCCAGAGCCTCGCCGAAAGCGGAGCCCATGATGAAGACGGTGAACACGCGGCCCTGGACCTCAGGCTGACGGGCCATAGCACCCGTAGCACCCAGAGCAGACAGGCCGATAGCAAGACCAGCGCCGATAACACCGAGACCGTAACCGATAACTCCCACGATTCCTCCTTTGTCGTGCGTGTCTTATTTCACGCAGGATAACCTTTTTATAACTGCCGGGCTCCATGGGTACGGGCACCGGCGGTTTAACGAATTGCCTTACCTTTAAGGCACGAACGGAAGACTACTCCTCCTCCGCGACCTCCTCTGCCTCGGAGACATACACGGCGGTAAGGACCGTGAAGACGTAAGCCTGGATGGCGCCGACCACAAGCTCGATCGCATAGATCAGGATGAGGATGGCAAGCCAGGCCAGCGAAGGCAGGGCGCCGACGGCGTGGGCCGCGGAAACCTGCTGAAGCAGCGGCTGCATGAACATGCTCGCCATGATGGCGAACGAGCCCATGACCACGTGTCCTGCGAACATGTTGCAGAACAGACGGACGGCAAGCGTGATGAGGCGCAGGAAGGTCGAGAAAAGCTCGACGACCCACACGAGCACGTTCATCGGGAAGCTCACGCCCTGCGGGGCGAGGCTCTTGATGTAGCCGATCACGCCGTGAGCCTTGCATCCGTAGTAGATGAAGTACACGAAGGCGAAAATGGCGAGTGCGGCGGTGGAGCCGATTGCGCCGGTGCCGGGCTTCATTCCCGGGATCAGGCCGATCATGTTATTGATCAGGATGAACAGGAAAAGCGAGCACAGGAACGGGAAGTGCTTCTTCCAGTTCTCACCCACGACACCCTTGCCGATATCGTTCTCGACGTACTCGATGATGTACTCGAAACCGTTGACGAAGAAGCCCTTGGGAACCAGGGTCTGCTTCTTCTTGAACACGGCTAGGACGATCAGGAGCACGATCGTGGAGACGATCAGCCAAAACGAGTACTGCGTGATGCCGCAGCTCAGATCGCCCACGACAGGGGTGGAGCTGAACTCGCTGACCAGATGATTAATCTCATCAGGCAGCTTTTCAAAAATTTCCACGACTTACCTTTCGACCTCATGAGGATCTCGCAGCGCCTTGGCGACGCGAACCGCGCAGGCGGCCATAAAGGCCACGAAGCCGATCGCCTCGCCCAGGAGGAACATGCGAAATGCCTCTCCGAACAACACAAACACAACCAAGGTAAAGACAAGCAACGCGATTGCCGAGACCGCGAGACTCACCATACCCTTGAGCATGTCCGCATTCTGCTTATCGTCAAGAACCGGCTTGAGCGTAAAGACAAAGGGAAGGAAGGCAATCGCGCCCGCGATGGCACCTGCAACGATAGCGAGCAGATCGGCTATCTGAAACACTGGCGTCCTCACTTTCCTTTTTTATCGCCTCACAGGACAGTTCCCGCCAAACATTGGTGACTATTGTACGAGCCAATCGCTAAAGTACAACCGAAAAAGCATCGGTTAATACGCACCTGTTCGTTTTCTTAAGACCTTCTTTATGCCGCAGGTACGGTAATACGTTTTTCTCGAACCCCTCAGCGCAAAACGTCCGTTAACAGGAGTGCGCGCGGTCGCCTTTTGTTCGACCGCGCGCACCGTTTCTTCGTATTTGCAGCCGCGGCCGTCTTAGCCCAGCGACTAGAGCGTGCCGTAGATGCGGTCGCCGGCGTCGCCGAGACCGGGAACGATGTAGGCAGCCTCGTTGAGATGGTCGTCGATGGCGCAGGTATAGATATGCACATCGGGATCCTTCTCAGTCAGCGACTTGAGGCCCTCGGGGGCCGCGACGATGCACAGCATGCGGATGTCCTTGACACCGCGCCCGCGCAGGTAGCTGATGGCCATCTCGGCCGAACCGCCCGTGGCGAGCATGGGGTCGACGACCAGGCAGATGCGCTGGTCGATATCCTTGGGCATCTTGCAGTAATACTCGTGCGGCTCGTGGGTGACCTCGTCGCGCTCCATGCCGATGTGGCCCACGCGAGCGGAGGGCACCAGGTCGAGGATACCGTCGACCATGCCAAGGCCCGCACGCAGGATGGGCACGATGGCGAGTTTCTTGCCGGCAAGCTGTTTGAACGTGGCGGTAGTGATGGGGGTCTCGACCTCGACGTCTTCCATAGGCAGGTCGCGCATGGCCTCGTAGCCGTCAAAAAGCGCGAGTTCGCGCACGAGCTGACGGAACTGGTTGGTGCCGGTGTTTTTGTCGCGCAGGATCGACAGCTTGTGCTGGACGAGCGGATGATCGACAAGCGTCACACGGGACGCATCGTAGGTGACGGTCATGGGTTGATTGCCCCTTTCGTTGCAGCCGCAAAACGGCCTTGCTGACAAGGCGCGCAGCAATGTTGCCGCCGCACGCCATGCATAAGTTTAGCGGTTTGTTGTATCGAGCAGCCCATCGCAGCCCTACTGTGCGGTACTGAGCGAGCGCTTGACTGCATCACGCCAGCCCGCAAGGTTTTGCTCGCGACGCTCGGCGGACATATGGGGAAGGAAGGTCCTAACGATCTGGGCATTTTGCTCCAGCTCTTCAAGGTCTTCCCAATAGCCGACGGCAAGACCCGCCAAGTACGCGGCACCGATTGCCGTGGTCTCCACCGTCTCGCATTGCAGCACGGGGATATCCAGCAGGTCGGCCTGGAATTGCATGATGAACTCGTTGCGCGAGGCACCGCCATCGACAGACAGGCGCTCAATCGAAAGCCCCACGTCCTGCTCCATGGCGCGCAGCACGTCGTAGCTCTGATATGCCATGGATTCGCAGGCGGCACGTACGATGGTCGCACGGCTCGAGGCGCCGGTCAGACCGCACACGATACCGCGGGCATGCGGGTCCCACCAGGGAGCACCCAAACCTGCAAAGGCGGGAACGAAGTAGCAGCCCTCGTTGTCGCTAATCGAAGCGGCGAGTTGTGCCGACTCGCTCACGCTCGAGATGATGCCCATGTTGTTGCGAAGCCAGTTCATCGTTGAACCGGCGGCAAAAATAGAGCCCTCGAGCGCATAGCTGATCTTGCCGTCCGCAGCGATACCGATGGTGGAGACCAGGCCATTCTTGGATTCGACGATCTCGTCACCGGTGTTCATGAGCATAAAGCAGCCCGTGCCATAGGTGTTTTTGGTCTGGCCGGGATAGAAGCAGCAGTGGCCGAACAGCGATGCCTGCTGGTCGCCCGCCACGCCCATGATGGGCGGCATGTTGGTCATGATGTCGCTCGCGACGCGGCCGTAGTCGCCCGAGCTCCAGCGAACCTCGGGCATCATGGAACGTGGAACGTCAAAGAGCGCCAGCAGGTCGTCGTCCCAATCGAGCGTATGGATATTAAAGAGTGCCGTGCGGCTGGCATTGGTGTAGTCGGTGGCAAAGACCTGGCCGCCGGTGAGGTTGTAGATGAGCCAGGTGTCGATGGTGCCAAACATGAGGTCGCCCGCCGCCGCGCTCTCGCGTGCGCCGTCGACGTTGTCGAGAATCCACTGCACCTTGGAGGCCGAGAAATACGGGTCAAGCGTAAGTCCCGTGCGGGAGCGCACCAGCTCCTCGCAACCCTGTTCAACCAACGCGTCGATCGCCGGCGCGGTACGACGGCACTGCCATACGATGGCGTTATAGATGGGTTGGCCGCTTATGCGGTCCCAGACCACCGTGGTCTCGCGCTGGTTGGAGATGCCGATGGCGGCGATGCGATCGGAATGGATGCCGCTCTTAAACTGAACCTCCATCATCACGCCGATCTGGCTGGCAAGCACCTCCGTGGGATCCTGCTCCACCCAGCCGGGGCGCGGGAAGCTGGTTTTGACGCTACGACGCGCCTGGGCAACGATGCAGCCGTATTCGTCGACAATGGCCGCGAGTACCGAGGTAGTGCCGCAGTCGAGCGCCATGATGTAGGAACCGCCAAAGTTAAACGAGGCATCTTCCATGCCCAGGCTGCCCAGATTCAACGACATCGCTTACACCCTTCTATTGCATCGGGTCGGACAGGACCCGCTCGATCTCTGATGCGGGAAGTGCGCCTTGGCGCAGGATCTGGAGCCCGCCGTGCTGGAACGACACGATGGTCGAGGCGTCGCGACACGGGGTCTCACCGGCGTCGACGGCAACATCGACCCCCTCCAGGATGCGACCCTCGACGGCGGCAAAGCTTGCCGGCGAAGGCGCGCCGTGCGTGTTGGCGCTCGTGCAGGCAAGGGGACTGCCGCAGGCGCGGATGAGCGCTTGGACCACGGGAGAGGCCGAAGCGCGCAGGGCCACGGTGTCGTCGGCAGCGCGCATAAAGGTCGGCACGCAGGGGGCTGCCTTGACCACGATAGTCAGGGCTCCCGGCCAGCATCGTCGCGCGAGTACGCGGGCATCTTCCGGGATATCCACGCCATAGCGGTCGAGTGCTTCGACGCCATCGACCAGCCAAGCGACGGTTTGCGTGAGCTCACGTTGCTTGAGAGTGAAGATACGGCGATAGCCGGTGCCGAGCGCAGGAACTGCGGCGCCATTGACGGCAGCCTGCGGATCGCGCGGCCACGATGGGAATTCGCTTGTATCTTGGGGCACGGCGCCCGAGAAGGCGTTGACTGCCACGGCGACACCGTAGACGGTCTCGGTCGGAATCAAGGCCAGGCCGCCGCGGCCGAGCACCTCGGCCGTGCGCTCGACGGCAAGCCGATGCGGCTCGCGCGTTCCCTCGTATACCCGATAGACCGTCTGCATGTGTATGCCAGCCCCTTACGCTCCGGTGCAAGTTTGTTTACTGTGGGGCATTCTCGCACGAAACATTCAACCTATTTGCCCAGAGCGCATGTTGGTTTGGTGAGCGGCTCTAGTAGTCGGTGAAAGTGAGGGGGTTAATTGAAGATTTTTAGCGCGCAAGCGTAACGGTACGATCGGGAAACTCGATGCTTGCAACCAGTTTTCCGCCGAGGCTCTCTGCGTACCTGCTCAGCGTGTCGAGCCTCATCGAACCCAACTCCCCACGCTCGAGCTCGGATACACGTTTTTGAGAAACGCCCATCGACTGGGCGACCGACGCCTGTGTTAGATCTTTTAACCTGCGAATCTGAGCAAGCTTATAGGCTTCGATACGATCGCGAGTCCTCTCCTGCTCGGCGGTAATGGAGTCGCGTGTTATCCCGCGAGATTCCATATACTCATGCAGTTCCATCTCGATCGAGCCTCCTTACGTGGCGACGGTATATTTGCTCGGCCCTTGGAATGTTGATCGCATACCAACCGTTCCATTTTGCCCTTGACGATCCCGCTCGCGACTTATCACCCGCCAATAGCAATACCGCCTGGCGCTTGGGGTCAAAGGCGAAGAGGATGCGAATCACCTGCCCACCACACGACGTCACTCTCAGCTCCTTTAAATGATGAAGCTTCGAGCCCTTTACGCGGTCAACCAGCGGACGACCAAGGCTGGGACCTTCCTTCTCGAGCACCAAAAGGTCTGCATAAATCTGCTTCAGCGTAGCTTCATCCTGCTCATCAAGCCAAGGTTCAATGTAATCAAGCACGATACGGTACCGATGCAGCTGATTTGACATACCTTTCTCCTTCTATAGTAGAAGTTTTACGGTATATTGCAAGGACAAACTTGCGCAAATGTCTATTTATTCAGCTTAAATACGCTGTTTGGGCTCGGTGACGATGGCTCGAACGATGCGGGGACGATCGGTGAGGTCGTGGACGATACGCACGTCCGAAAGGCCTGCCTGGCGACAGAGCTCGGCCGCGGCATCGAGGGCGCCCTCGTAGAGCTCGCAGGCAAACAGGCCGCCGGCGCGCAGCATGTAAGGCGCCGCATTGAGCAGGCGGCGGAAGATGTCCAGGCCGTCGGCACCGCCCTCGAGCGCCAAGTCGGGCTCAAAGTCCTTGACCTCGTGCGGCAGCGAGCGCATGACGCCGGTCGGGATGTAGGGCGGGTTGGAAACGAGCACGTCGAAGGTGCCCCACTCTTCGCGGGGAATGGAGCTCACCAGGTTGGTGAGACTAAAGGCAACCTCATCTGCCGTGAGGCCGAGCGCGTCGCGGTTTTTGGTGGCCAGATCGATAGCGCGCGGCTCGATATCGGTGGCGGTGCAGGTAACGTGGCCGCGGCGCTCCCAGGCAAGGGAGAGCGAGATGCAGCCCGTGCCGCAGCCGACCTCGAGAACGCGGGCGATGCGGGGCTCGGCTGGGGCAGGCGAAGCGGCATCCTGAGCTGAAGCCGTCTCCTGGTCGGCACCCTCGATGGCGATGCCGTATTCGTCGAGCTCGGACTCGGCGGCTTCCGCGACTTCGGCTTCTGCTGCCTGCGCGGCGGCTTCCTCGGCCTCGCGGTCGGCCAGCTCCTCGGCATAGGCACGGCTGCCGAGCACGTCGCTACCCAGCGCAGCCTCATCGGCGGCCGTCAGGTTGGCGGCACGGCGCTCGGCGGTCGCGCGTTCGTCTGCCAGCGCGGCCTCAGCCTTGCGTGCCTCCTCGACCTCATCGTTCCAAGGCAGCTCAACACGCTGACGGGCAGCAGCCTCGGGGCTCAGCACCTCGGCATCCAGATAATTGAGGACTTCCTCGACGAGCATCTCGGTCTCGGGACGCGGAATGAGCACGCCGGGGGCGCACGTGACGTCGATCATGCGAAACTGCGTGCTGCCGGTGATGTACTGCAGCGGTTCACCTTTAGCGCGACGAACAACGGCCGCGTGCATGGTCTCGAGCTGAGCCGCGTTAAGCGTCTCGTCCATGCGCATATATAAGTCGATGCGTGCCAAACCCGTGGCAGCGCAGAGCAGCCACTCGGCAGAAAGACGGGGGTGCTCCTCGCCGCGCTCGGCCAGGTACTCCTTGGTCCACTCGAGACAACGCTTGATGGTCCAAATCTCGTTTGCCATGGGGCCCTCCCCTCTTAAGCGCCGGACGGCGCGCGAATGTCGGAGCAGATTGTACGCGAGGCCAGCGCTTGGCAAGGGACGATTGAAGGCGATTATCGAGAATCAGCCCAGAATTTTGCACCGGGCTCGCTCAAAGTGTTCATTCGCCGACGTCTAGATTTGCATTCGTCAAGCTTTTGGCAAGGTTGCCCCAAAACTAACCAATATCTAACCAAACGCTTGCCACATCGCTTGACGCGCGACGCGTCAAAAATCGCCCCACGACTTCTTGGACGATTTTTCGAGCAATATTTCCAATAGCAGATGCACACCGTTAATTGCTTTAAGCAGGTAGACAGTTTAACGGCCATCAAAGCCGATCGAACAACATCTCAAAGCAATAAGCCCAACCAAGCCGTTTAAGAACGTCCCCAATGACTGCCATGGAAACCCCGCAGGTTGAGCATACCGCATCCGGAGCAAGGCAGCGCCGCAGGTAGAGGACGGACAGCGAGCGGGCCGCATTTGAGACAAGGTGACGTGAAACGAAAGGGCGCTGACCTTCTGGTCGCGCCCTTGAAGTTGAACGTCAGATTGTCCAAATGCGGCCCGCGCAGCGTCGGCTGGTCCGCCGTTCGGTAGAACGGCGGAACCTACACAGCCTGCGCCAGCTTCTCGGCTCGCTCGGCGGCGGCGAGTGCCTCGATCACGGTGCCGAGCTGATCGCCCAGAAGGACGCCGTTGTAGGTGGAGTTGAAACCGATGCGGTGATCGGTCACGCGGTCCTGCGGCTGGTTGTAGGTACGGATCTTCTCGGAACGGTTACCGTGGCCGATCTGGCTCTGGCGCTCGGCACCGAGCTCTGCCTGCTGCTTCTCGAGTTCCATCTCGTACAGACGGGCGCGCAGCATCTGCATGCAGACCTCGCGGTTCTGGATCTGGGAACGCTGCTCCTGCGACTGCACCACGGTGTTGGTGGGCAGGTGGGTGATGCGCACGGCGGAGTAGGTGGTGTTAACGCACTGACCGCCAGGGCCGGAGGCACAGTAGGTATCGATGCGCAGGTCGGATTGGTTGATCTGAACGTCGATCTCCTCGGCCTCGGGAAGCACGGCGACGGTTGCCGTGGAGGTCTGGATGCGACCCTGGGACTCGGTCTTGGGGACGCGCTGGACACGATGCACGCCGGACTCGTACTTCATGACGGAGTAGACGCGGTCGCCCTCGACCTTGAACTCAATGGACTTAAAGCCGCCGGCCTCGCTGGGGCTGGAGTCGAGCACGGTGGTCTTCCAGCCGCGCGACTCGCAGAAGCGCTGGTACATCTTGTACAGGTCGCCGGCAAAGATGGCCGCCTCGTCGCCACCTGCGGCGGAGCGGATCTCGACGATGGTGTTCTTGTCGTCGTTGGGGTCGCTCGGGATGAGCATGTACTTGATGTCTTCCTCGAGCTGGGGGAGCTTGGCCTCGTTTTCGGAGATGTCCATCTGGAGCATCTCCTTCTCATCGGCATCGGTGGTATCGTGCAGCATTTCCTTGGCAGCCTCGATGTCATCGAGCGCGCCGATGTACTCGCGCGAGGCGGCGATGAGGTCGGACTGGTGCGCGTACTCCTTGTTGAGACGCGTGAACTCCTTGATATCGGAGGCGACGGCCGGGTCGGAAAGCTTCTTCTCGAGCTCCTCGTAGGCCTTGATGATCTTTTCGAGCTTGTCGCGCATGACGGACTCCTTTATATGCGTGAAGGTGAAAATCGGCAGAATTGATGGGGCGCGGGGCGCCGCTGCGGGGGTAAGCCCGGCTAGAACATGTCGATCTTCAGATACATGCGCATCCCTTCGCGTATGGGGTACATAATTGCGGTCTAACCCATACATGATAGCGTGCGCAGGCAAACCTGCATATAACCCGCACGGAATGATTGGTGCAAACAAACCTGGCCCCATTGCACCAAGGGCTTGCTTTTTGGCTAGAGCGTGTGGAGCAGAGCGATGAAAAAGCGGACACCCTGAAGGTAGGCTCGGCGGGTAATGCGCTCGTTGGTGCCGTGGACGCCGCGATCGCACTCGTCATCGTCGACCACAAAGGCCGAGAAGCGAATGCACTCGGAGCAAATGCGCTGGTAGTTGGCAGCGTCGGTCGCGCCGATCACGGTCGAGGGCACAATTGCCACTGGCTCGAATGATCCGTTTTCCTCCGTCCCCTTTGGATCACGGAAATAGCGGGCGGCGATGGAGCGCACCGCCTCGAGACCGGGACCACCGATGCGCGGGGACGGCGAGGGTTCGGAGCTACCGGGGCCAAGTTCGACCTCCACACGTCCGGCAAGGCCCGCCGCGGCAACCGCCTCGCGGCAGCGCGCCACAACGTCGGCCACGCTCGTGCCCTCGAGCATGCGGAAGTTGATATTGGCCCACATATCCTGCGGCATTACGTTGGCGCCGGTGCTGCCACCCTCGATCTGCGTGGGCGCGCAGGTGGTCGTCACCAGCGGATAGAGCTTTTTGCTGGCGAGGCAATCGCGGACAATGGCATCCCCGTTGGCGGCAATTTCATCGGCCGTGTAGAGCCCCAACTCGACGAGTTGGGCGGCAAGCAGGTCCGTGACGCGCGTCGGCCACTTGATATCGCAGATTGCGGTGATGGCACGGCTGAGCACCTCGAGCGATGTGCCGCCGTAGGGGTTGGACGAATGCCCGCCCTCACTCTTCGTCTTGAGTACGATATCGGCGTAGCCCTTCTCCGCGAGGTCGGCATGCATAAGCCAGCCCTCGCCCGCGCCATAGTCGGCAGCCGAAACAATACGGTAGTCGCCCTCGTCGATCAGGTACTCAAGCTCAATGCCGCGCTCCTCGAGCGCGCGGCCGATGGCGCCTGCGCCGTACTGCGTCGTCTCCTCGTCCTGGCCAAAGGCCAGGAGCAGCGTGCGCTCGTGCTGCCAACCGTGCGCCAGCGCATACTCGACCGCCTCGAGAATGCCTGCAACTTGGTCTTTCATGTCGATCGCGCCGCGGCCCCAGATGTAGGTATCGTCCACGTGCCCGCTAAAGGGGGCGTGCGTCCAGTCGGCCTCGGTACCCGGCACCACGGGGACCACGTCCATGTGACCCATGAGCATAACGGGCTTGAGAGCGGGGTCGGAACCGGCAAGCGTCACCAATAGCGAATGGTCGATAAGCTCAACCTCGCCCGCCGCGAACACGCGCGGATACGCCTGCTGCATATACGCGCGCAGGTCGTCGAACGGCTGCCAGTTCACCGCCTCGGCATCCATACTCGAAATGGTCGGAAACGACAGCACACGGCCCAGGCGCTCGCACGCACCAGCCTCGTCTATATCGGCAAAATCATCCTCATGCGCAAAGAAGCGCCAAACCTCGGCCATGACATCCTTTCGATTGTAATCAGAACCACCCTTAAAAAGGGTGGTTTGCTCTTAGGGTATAACCCACGGGCC
>UQXA01000037.1 GCA_900544865.1 uncultured Collinsella sp.
GCGCATACCCGTCGCGGACACCCCGCCCCAACAGCAACCGGCATCTACGTACGCGCCTGATTCACCGCAGGCCCCCGCCGCCAAAAAGAGCAGCACCAAGGCGCTTATCGCCGTTATCGTTGTGCTCGTGGCAATTATCATCGCCTTGGTCATCTTTTTTGTGATCAAGCCTTTCGACAACGCCGCCACGCAAACGACTGCCGAGATTACTAAGCTGCACCATGATGTCGACTCCGACGACCTTAAGCCCCTTGGCAACCTCAATAGCCTTTACGACGATGACGACGATGATGATGACGGCGAAGCAACCCTCTCCGAGCAAAACCTCTACCGTCGCCTGAGCGAATACTACGACCTGCTCGAAGATCTCGATAACCAGGTCCGTGCCTGCGCAGAGGCGTTCAATGGCGGTTATCTGGAAGAGGACCGTACCGCCCGTCAAAATCTCGCCGACGTCGCCGAGCGCACGGAAGACACCATCGAGCAGCACTACGATATCGTCGAGGACCTGGACGTCCCCACAAGCTCTAAGAACTACAGCTCGTGGAAGGACATCATTGCTCTGTACGACGACCTGGATCACCGCATCGATGCGATCTGCGATGCCTGGGAGATCAGCTTAAAGTACGCAAAGCCCGCGGACCATAAGAACGAGATCGTGGCGCCGCTGTCGCGCGACAACGTGGCGGGCACCAATGACAATAAGTACCGCCTAGACTTTGAGGAGCGCTATCCCGGCGCCAAACCCGTCGAAGTGAACTAACGCCTTGTCGTTTCCGAGCCGGCAGTTAGGGACGTTCCTAAACTGCCGGCAGAAAAAGGAATGTCCCTAACTGCCGGTCAAAAAACGAGCGAGGATCATGGGACCCTCGCTCGTTTTTTGGGCAATGTTTCGACTGCGCCGTTACTTGTCGGCGGCTGCTTTCTTGGCAGTCGACTTCTTCGCGGTCGTCTTCTTGGCGGCAGTGGCTTTCTTAGCCGTCGTCTTCTTCGCAGTCGAGGTCTTCTTCGCCGCGCTCGCCTTGGTCGTGGTCTTGCGGCCGCGGGCGGGCTTCTTCTCCTTGGTCGGGCAGTCCATGTTCACGCAGATGCGCCACGGGCCGCGCGCGGTGTTGACCACCACGATGGGGGCGCCGCACTCGGGGCAGGTCTCGCCCGTCACCTCGAGCTTGCCACGCGCCGGCAGCGGATAGCTCACGCCGCAGTCGTCATAGTTGGTGCAGCGGATAAAGCGCTTGCCGCTCTTCTCGCTCTTGTGTGCGATCAGGTCGCCATGGCGTCCTACCTCGGCGCACACCTTGCACTCGCCCACCTTAAGGTCGGGCTCGTAGTTGGTGGGGCATGTGGGGTTCACGCAAATCTCGAAAGCCTTTTGGCGGAACGGCTGGCACTTAATGCGCGGCGCACCGCATTCGGGGCACACAGCAGCCTCGCCCTCGAGCGGGCTCACCTTGACGCCGCTCGGCACCGGATAGGTCACATCGCAGTCGGGCCAGCCCATGCAGCCGATAAAGCTGCCGCGGGTCTTGGCGCTCGTCTTCATAACCAAGTCCTTGCCGCACTTGGGGCAGGCGCCCACGCGCGCATCGGCCGTGACGGCGTCGCTGATAGCATCGCCCAGTTCCTGCGTATGCTTGAGCAGCTCGTCGAGCACACCGGCCAGCAGCGCGCGCGAGTGCGTCACGACATGCTCTTCGGTGTCCTCGCCGCGCTCCACGCGGGTCATGTCGCCGTCGAGCTCGCTGGTCATATCGGGGCTCGTGATGCGCGGGGCAAACTGCGACAGTGCATCGATGATGGCGATGCCCAGCTGGCTCGGCTCCACGGGATCGTTTTTGAGATAGCGCACGGCGTACAGGCGCTCGATGATGCTCGCGCGCGTGGACTTGGTGCCCAGGCCGCGCTTTTCCATCTCCTGCACGAGCTTGCCCTGGCTGTAGCGCGCGGGCGGCTCGGTCTGCTTGGCCTCGAGCTTAATGTCGAACACGTCGACCGTATCGCCCTGCTCCAGCGGCGGCATCTGCTCGTCGCGCTTGAGTCCGTACGGGTATACCTCGCGGAAACCCGGGGTCACGAGCACATCGCCCGAAGCCACGAACGGCTCGCCGTTCACGTCGAGCTCGAGCTTGGTGTTCTCGATGGTGGCGGGGCCCATAAGCGTCGCCAGGAAGCGGCGGGCGATGAGGTCGTAGAGCTTGCGCTGGCCACCGTCGAGCGTGGACGGATCGCCCTCGCCCGTGGGGTAGATAGGCGGGTGGTCGGTGGTCTCGACCTTGCCGCGCGTGGGCTTCATGGGACCGGCGAGCACCTTTTTGCACACGGGCGCCAGCGCCGGGTTGATCTTTGCCAGGTCACTCACCACGGCGCCCAGATCGAGCGTCGCGGGGTACACGGTGTTATCGACGCGCGGATAGCTGATAAGACCCGCCATGTAGAGGGACTCGGCGATGCGCATGGTGCGTGCGGGCGAGATGCCCTCGGCCGCAGCGGCAGCCTGCAGCGAGGTGGTCGCAAACGGCGTGGGCGGCTGCTGCTTGCGCGAGCGCTTGGTCACCGCGGCGACGGTTGCCGTCTTGGCACCGTCAACGTGACCATACGCCATCTCGGCAGCATCCTTGTCGGTAAAACGCGCCGTCTTGTGCGCGATCTTAAAGCGGTCGTCCTCGGCAGCAGCCTGCGCGGCAGCCATGCCGCGAATCTGCCAGTAGTCCTCGGGCACAAACGCCATGCGCTCGCGCTCGCGCTCGACCACCAAGGCGAGCGTCGGGGTCTGCACGCGGCCGGCAGAACGCACGTTGCCAAAGCCGCCAAACTTGGCGAGCGTCAGGTAGCGCGTGAGCACCGCACCCCAAATGAGGTCGATGTGTTGGCGACTCTCGCCGGCGTCGGCCAGATTCTGGTCGAGCGAGACGAGATTATCGAAGGCGTGCGTAATCTCGGCCTTGGTAAACGAAGAATACTGGGCGCGGGCAACCGGCAAGTCGGGCGCAACCTCGCGCACCTTGTTGAGGGCGTCCGAACCAATCAGCTCGCCCTCGCGATCGAAGTCCGTGGCGATGATGACGCTGTCGGACTTCTTGGCAAGGTTCTTGAGCGAGCGAATGAGTTCTTTCTCGGCCGGCAGCTTGATAACGGGCGCCCAGGTAAGGTAGGGCAGGCTCTCGAGCTTCCAGCCTTTGATGGAGATACCGTCGGCAAGGAACGGTTTGCGCTTGGTGTCATAGGGCGGACGCGCCAGGCCATCGGGCATGTCGGCCGGCAGCATCTCGCCGTCCTCGGTGACCGAATACCAACCCAGCTTTTTATCGAACAGCACGCTGTCGCAAAAATCGGGCGCAAGGATGTGACCGGCAAGGCCGATTGTCACGCACTCCTCGCCCTTCCACTCAAAACGGTAGATGGCGGTGTTGTACACCTTGTCCTTTTTGGGCTTGCCCGTGGAAAGACGCTCGGCAATCTGACGCGCGGCGTCGTTTTTCTCGGCGATGATGAGCTTCAAAAGAGGCTCCTATCTCGTGTGTCTGCGGCTGCGCCCGCACGTACGACGGCCGACTTACGCCCTTGTTTGTTCGATCTGCCCGATGAGCCAATCGCACCAGGCATCCATGCCCTCGCCCTTGCGTGCGCTCACGGCGAACCGCGGCGCCTGCGGATTGAGGTCATCGAGTGTCTTAGTATACCTATCCATGTCAAAATCGAAAGCCGGGGCCACATCGACCTTGTTGAGCAGCTGTGCGCCAGCGTGCTGGAAGATGCCCGGGTACTTAATGGGCTTGTCGTCGCCCTCGGGCACCGAGAGAATCATGATGGACAGGTTCTCGCCCAGGTCAAAGTCGACCGGACAGACCAGATTGCCCACGTTTTCGATAAAGATAACATCGATGTTTTGAAGGCCCACTGCCTGGTCGAACGCATCAGCGGCCTCCATGATCATGTTGCCCTCGAGGTGGCACAGACCGCCCGTGTTGATCTGAATGGCGGGCATGCCGGCTTCCTTCATGGTGATGGCGTCGACATCCGAGGCGATATCGCCCTCGATGACGGCACAGCGCAGGCCGGCTTTGTCGCGCAGGCGCTCGTTGGTGCCCAGAATCGTGGTGGTCTTACCAGAGCCGGGACTCGACAGCACATTGATCACATAGGTGCCTGTCTCTTTGAATCGCTGGCGCAGCTGATCTGCCAGGCGCTCATTGCGCGACAGAATTGGCGATGCGATATCAATAGTTTTCTCGGCCATACTCGGCACTCCTTACTTCTACCATTTATACCCCGTCCCCAAATGGCAGGCTGGTTAATTGTCGGGGGTTTCGATCTCGATGCTGGCGATGTCGAGCTCGCGGCCGTGCAGCAGGCGCACGTTGGTGCCGCCACACCGAGGACAGCGGCAATGGAAGCGGTCGTGCTCAAAGACCTCGCGGCAGTCCAGGCACTCGCTTTGTGGATGGACTTCCTCCACGGCAAGCTCGCAGCCGCGCGTGAGCATGTCCTCGTCGCGAAACGTCTCCCACGCAAAGTCGAGCGCCTCACGCACAACTTCGGTCATATCCCCAATGCGCAGCGTTACCAAAACAGCGCGCGAGGCCCCCTCCCCACGCGCCGCGCGAATCACTGTATCGAGTATGCCGTTGACAATGCCAACCTCGTGCATACGGATTTACTCCTCGTCGTCCTCGTCGTCGTTCGAGAACAGATCCAGACGGCTCACAAACAAGCCTTCCTTGCCATCGCGCGCGGTAATGACCACGCGGGCGATGGCGAGCGAAATCTCGTAGAGCGAGAGCAGGGCGCCATACATGAGACCCAGTGTAACGGGCGAGCCGTCGGGCGTAATCACAGCCGAGCCCGCAAGCAGGCCAACGTATACGTAACGCCAGGCACCGCGGAAGGCCGCATAGGACACGATATGGAAGACAGAAAGGTAGAAGATGATGAGCGGCAGCTCAAACGCCACACCAAAGCCGATCATAAAGAGCAGCTCCATGTTGACGTAGTTCTCCAGATCGGGCAGCGCCGTAGCGACGGCCGAGGTTTCGCCGATGAGCCACTCAAAGCCCGCAGGGATGATGATGAAGTAGCAAAAGATTGCGCCCAGGAAGAACAGCACCGTCGAGGCGAGCACCGTGGGCACAACCCACTTGCGCTCGTTGGGGCGAAGCGCCGGCAGGAAAAACGCCAGAATCTGCCAAATGATCATAGGCGTGCACATGACAACGGCCATCTTGAGAGCCAGCGAAAAGCGCAGACCAAAGCCGCCGAGCGTGGTGGTGATGTAGAACTTACCGTCCGGCACAAAGGAGCGGATGGGGTCTTCCAGGATGTCGAGCACCACGGGCGTGGCGAAATACAGCACGATGGCGGCGGCAAAGACCGACACGACCACGATGGTTAGGCGGCGACGGAGCTCACCCAGATGATCGAAGAGCGGCATGCGCGCAGGTCCGATAGGCATTACTCATCGCCTCCCTTCGGGGCATGGGCGGCAGCGGCGTCGTCCTCGGCCTCGAGCTCGCGAGCGAGCTGGTCGACGACGGCCTTGCGCTTGCGGGGACGACGGGCGTAGAGGTCAGCCGTCGTGGGCTCTGCCGGCTCGGGCTCGGGCTCCGGCTCTGCAGCAGGCTCGGGCTCGACGGCGGCAGCGGCAGACTCGGCGCCCTCAGCCTCACCAGCAGCACCTTCGTCCTCGGCAGCACCCTCACTCGCGGCCTTCTCGGCGGCAAGGCGGGCACGGCGCTCGGCAAAGGTCTCCTTCTTTGCGGGCGCGGCCGTCTCGACGGCATCCTCGTCCGCATCGGAATCGTCGTCGACGGCAGCCTTCTTGGGCTTGACCGGAGCCGAAGCGGCCTCGCTTACCGGATCGATAATCTCGGACTGAACAACAGCCGTCATCTTTTCCTGCGTCTCGCGGAACTGACGGATGGCACGGCCGATCGTGCGGCCCATCTGCGGGAGCTTATCCGGGCCAAACAGCAAAAAGCCGAAGACCACGATGATCGCGAGCTCACCCTCTCCAATACCAAACACACATACCTCCAAGGCTCGATGTGAGTCGAGCCCGCACCGCGCCATTCGGCCGGAACTCGTCTATTCATTCGGTCAAGTATAGCGCCCGGACGTCAAAACATCCGAGCGCATCACAAACATATACCAAACGGCACGCCCTTTTTGGGGCAGGGCTCATGCCGCCGTAATTGAAATCTCCTGGTCGACGCCTAGCAACTGAACCACGCGCATCACCGGGGGCTGCACGTTGACGCAGCCAAACCGCTTGTCGTGATCGGCTGCGTGGTGCGCGGCGCCTACAAGTACGCCAATACCTGTCGAGTCGATATAGCTCACCTGGGCAAAGTCGAGCTCAACGGCCTCGGTGGGCTGCTCGAGCGCCAAGTCGATGGCGTTACGCAAGCTGTCGGCGTTAGAGATATCAATCTCACCGGTCACCCTGATGGTGTAGAGCTCCGGCGTGGGGTTGGTGGAAATACCCAAATCCATGTATACGCTCCTTTGCGTATCGAGAGTGCGGATGGTACTGGACGCGGATTTGCGGGGCCCTGCGCGTTAGGCGCGCTCGGCACGAGCAAGCTCGGCAGCGACGAGCTTGACGGCCAGCACCAGCACATCGAGTGCGGCCTCCAGGTCCTCGACCGTGGGATAACTCGGCGCGATGCGGATGTTGGTGTCGCGCGGATCCTTGCCATAGGGCCAGGTGGCACCGGCCGGCGTGAGCTTGACGCCCAGGTCGGCGCAAAGCGCGGCGACCTTCTGGGCCGAGCCCTCGGGACCATCGAAGCTTACAAAGTAGCCGCCGCGGGGGTGCGTCCAGGTGGCACAGCCCGTATCGCCCAGGCCCTCGGTGAGCTTGCGCTCAACGGCCTCAAAGCGCGGACGCAGGAACTCGGCATGCTTTTTCATGTGCTCCTTGACCGCCTCGATGGTGGGAAGGAAGCGCACGTGGCGCAGCTGGTTGAGCTTATCGGCGCTGATAAGGCCGGCCTTCAGGCGCTTGGAGAACTCGGCGATGACCGCGGGGCTCGCACCGATGAAGCCGATGCCGGCGCCCGGGAAGGTAATCTTGGACGTCGAGGCAAAAGCCACCACGCGGTCCTCGGTGCCCGCCGCGCGAGCGAGGTCGAAGATATTGGCGAGCTCGTCGGTCTCGTCGTACAGGTCGTGCACGCAGTAGGCGTTGTCCCAGAAGATGCGAAAATCGGGCGCGGCCGTGGGCATCTCGACCAGGCGACGTACGGTGTCCTCGCTAAAGGTGATGCCCGTGGGGTTGGAATACTTGGGCACGCACCAGATGCCCTTGATGGAGTCGTCGGCTGCAGCCAGGCGCTCGACCTCGTCCATGTCGGGGCCGTTGTCGGTCATCGCGACGGGGACGTTCTCGATACCCAGGTCGGCGGTGATGCCAAAGTGGCGGTCGTAGCCGGGAACAGGGCACAGGAATTTGACCTTCTTGCCGTCGTGCGCGGCCTCGTAAGCCTCCCAGGGCTCGCTGCCGCACGAGCCGCAGCGCCAGAACATGCCGGCGATATCGTGCTCGATCAGAAGGCTCGACGAACCCAGTACGAGCGTCTGCTCGGCAGGGCAACCCAGGAACTCCCCCGCCAGCTTGCGCGCCGAGGGAATGCCCTCAAAGCAACCGTAGTTTGAGCAGTCGACGTTGCCGTCGTGCAGATCGGCATCGGCATTGAGGATATCGAGCATGGGTCGAGAGATGTCCACCTGGGAGGGCGACGGCTTGCCGCGGGCCATGTCGAGCGCCAGGCCCTTGGCCTTGACCTCGGCGACCTCGGCTTTGAGCGCCTCGATGGCGGCATCGAGTTCGGTGGTTTCCATCTTCTGGTAGATCGTCTGCATGGGTGCGACCTTTCGCGAAGCGGGACGTTGCAGTTCGTCTAAGTATAGACCGCCACCGCCGCAACGGCATGAAGCCGTGATAGATTAAGTTCATCGCAATGATTTACGAATCGCCGCGCATGCCGGCGTGGGGCGCCCAAGGAGGCACTATGGAGTACGGATCGTTTCAGGCCGAGGAATTCGGCGACCTGCAGCGCCTGGTCGACGGGCTGTTTTACGACCGCCACGCCATCGACCGCCTGGATCTCATCGTGCAGGCCGAAATCTTGGACCTGGCGCCCGATCTCATGGAAATCGTCAACCTGCTACCGCCCGGCTATTACGACCGCCAGTCACTTTGCGACCAGCTCAACTCCGCCTTGGCCGCCCACGGCTGGGGCGCCGTCTACGGAACGGTGGAATAAGCCTAGTCATTTAAGAACGTCCCCATTGACTAAAACGCCGCTTGTGATGGTGTCCACAGGCGGCGTTTTCAAACTTGTATATGCTTTTACTTGTCTTTGGGCGCGGGGTGTTTGCAGACCACGCTCATGTAGATCATACCGAGCACGGCGGCGGTGACCGAACCGGCAAGGATGGCGGCCTTGGCAGCCAGAACCTCAAACTGGGCCGTCGGGAAGGCAAGACCGCTGATGAGAATCGACATGGTAAAGCCGATGCCGCCCAGAATGCCCACACCGGCAATCATGTGCCAGTTGACATTGTGCGGCAGCTCGCAGACCTTGAGCTTGACCAAGGCGAACGTCATGCCAAAGATGCCGATCGGCTTGCCCAGCAGCATGCCAAAGTACACGCCGAGCGTCACCGGGTCGGTGAGCAGCGTGCTCATGTCCACGCCCACTAGGCGAACCTGTGCGTTCACGAACGCAAAGATCGGAAGAATCACAAAGTTGACCGGCGTGGAGATCAGACGCTCCATGCGGATGAGCGGCGGGGTGACGCGGTGCATGACGCGCTCGACCTTAGTGGTCGAGACGGTAAAGTCATGCTGGCCCAGGATGTGTGCCTCGTCATCGTAGCGGTCATCGAGCAACGGCAGGCACTCGCCCAACCAATCGGTAAGGCTATCGAGCTTGACGCCGCACTTGGCCGGGATGGTAAAAGCCAAGATGACGCCGGCAAGCGTGGCGTGTACGCCGCTCTTGAACATGCAGAACCACAACAGCAAACCCAGTACCGAATACGGGGCAAGGCGGTAATGCTGCGTCTTGTTGAGCCACACGAGCGCGCAGGTCACAAGCGCGGCGGCGCCCAACCAAAACGGATTGGGGCTCTGACCGTAGAAGATGGCGATGGCGGCGATAGAGATGAGGTCGTCGGCGATGGCGAGCGTCGAGAAGAACACGCGCACGCCGTTGGGCACGCGATTGCCCAAAAGCGACAGCACGCCCAGTGCGAAGGCAATATCGGTTGCCATGGGGATGGCCCAACCGTTGTGAGCGCCGGCATGGTTAAAGATCAGGTAGATGCAGGCGGGAACGACGACGCCACCCACGGCCGCCAGCATGGGAAGCATGGCCTGACGCGGATTCTTGAGCTCGCCGACCGTCATCTCGTACTTAAGCTCAATACCCACCAACAAAAAGAAAATCGCCATGAGAAAGTCGTTGACGAAAAGCTCAACGGTGAGACCGGCCGTAAGGTTGCCCAGACCCACATACAGCGGGGTCTCCAAAAAGTGATGGATGGCCTCGTAGGCATCGGTATTGGCGCAAATGACGGCGGCGATGGCGGCGAAGACCATGACGGCGGCGGAAATCGTGCCGTTCTCGGCGATGCGCTCCCAGATGTCGTGACGCTCAAAACGCTTGCGCTCACGGACGTTGAACAGCTGCTCGGGTGCTGCCATGGGCGGCTCCTTTCACGGGAAGGCTCCCGTCTTAAAAAAGCACGGCCCGCCCAAGTGGCGGCGCCGCGCTCTAACGTATTACGCTTGCATCTAGCCTACCCTGCACGACAAGCACGCAGGCGTGGCCGAAAAGCGGAACCACAGGTTGAACATTATTTGCCCAACGGCACGGGCACGCCTGTCCAAGAGACGACGCGGCGCCATGCACAAAAAACGACCGGAGCGCGGGGCGTCCGCGATCCGGTCGTGGCGTTTAGTGAACTAAACCTAGCAGGCGGCCATGATGGGGGCAGCGACCTGCTTCTTACGGGAGAGGACGCCCGGCATCCAGACGCCGTCGTGCTCGTCGGCAATGCCCAGGCCCTTCTGAGCGGCCTCGGTCTCGCCCTCGAGCAGGACCTGCGAGCCCTCCTCCATGATGTCGGTGATGCACAGGACAATGCCGTCAGCGCCCTTCTCGGCAGCGTAGGCGCGCATGGCCTCGCGAATCTCGTCGATCATGCCGAGTGCGCGGGTCTTGTCGACAGTCTCGTACTGGCCGATGAGCAGCTTCTTGCCGGCGGGCTCGAACATCTTGATGTCGTTGCCGACCATCTCGGCAGCGGTAAAGGAGCCGGACGGACGGGTGAGGAAGACCTCCATGCCAAACTTGACCGGGTCGACGCCCACCTGCTCGCCGAGCTTGGCGGCGACGGCGCGGTCGACATCGGTGGTGGTGGGGCTCTTGAGCATGAGCGTGTCGGTCATCATGGCCGAGAGCAGCAGCTTAGCCTGGACGTCGGAAAGCTCAACGCCGAGCACGCCGGCGAGCTTGGTGACGATGGTGCAGCTGGAGCCCCAGGGCAGGCAGATGTAGTGCAGCGGGCCGGCGGTCTCGAAGTCGCCGATGCGGTGATGATCGACAACGCCAAAGACCGTGGCGTCCTTAAGGCCGGCGACGGACTGGGCAGACTCGTTGTGGTCGGTGAGGACGACGAGCTGACCGGCCTCGACGGACTCGATCACGCGGGGCTCGGCGATGCCGGCGTCGGCGAGCAGCTTGGCGGACTCGGCCGGAAGCTGACCAAGGGCGCAGGCCTCGTAGGTGTTGCCGGCATACTCAACCTGGTTGAGCAGCTGGGACAGGACGACGGCGCTCATGATGGCGTCGTTATCGGGGTTCTGGTGACCAAAGACAAGAACGTTTGCCATGGATATCCTCCACTTGATATGTGTACTTGGACGTAGCTATGGTAGCACGCCGATGCCGAGCCTTCGCAGACGGAAGGGTCACGGCATATTTTGGGGCAGGCATGGGGGCCAAGACTGTCCCTTTTGCACCGTGTTGGTGCAAAGTAACCTGACCCCCTTGCACCAGCTATTTACCGGCGGCGCGCAGGGCTACGTAGGCGGCACCGATGATGCCGGCGTCGTTTCCGAGCGAAGCGACCTTAATGGGCGTCTCGCGCGAGGCAGAGAGCGCGTACTGCTTAAAGTGCTCGCGAACCTTGTCGAGATAAACATCGGCCGAAGCGGACGCGCCGCCACCGATCAGGAACATCTCGGGGTCGACCACGTTGGCGATAAGCGCCAGGGCGCGGCCAAGGTAGTCGGCCATGGTGTCGGCTGCGGCCAGCGCGAGCTTGTCGCCCTCGCGGCAGGCCTGGAACACGTCCTTGGAATCGGAGGGGCCGGTGAGCTCAATGGGCTCGACGCCCGCCTTCTTGCACTCGGCAAGGTAGTTGCTCACCACGCCGGTGGCGCTGGAATACTGCTCCAGATGGCCATGGCCGCCACAGCCGCAGGTGCGCTCCTCGGCCGGGTTCAGGCACATGTGGCCAATCTCGCCGCCGGCGCCCACAACGCCCGATACCACGTCGCCGTTAACGATAACGCCGCCGCCCACGCCGGTACCGATGGTGACCATCACCACGTTCTGCACGCCCTTGGCAGAACCGAGCCAGGCCTCGCCCATGGCAGCGGCGTTGGCATCGTTCTCATACTTAACGACCGCATCGGGGCAGTGCTTCTGAATGGCGACCCTCAGCTCGGGCAGGTTAATGGCAATGTTGGCCTTGACCTTGGCATCGCCCGACGCCGGGATGGGACACGGAACGGCCAGGCCAATGCCCGCCACAAAGGCACGCGGAATCTGTGCCTTGGCGACCACCTGGTCGATAGCCTCGGTCACCGCGGCAAAGCCCGCGGCGTCAACGATAGGAGGCGTGGGCACGCTGGCCTTGGCAAGCAGGTTGCCGTCCTCGTCGAACAGGCCCTCCTTAACCGAAGTGCCGCCGACGTCGATGCCGATGTAGTACTGCTTAGGTTCCATGGGAGCCCACCTTTCTCGTTTAAACATTGCCTGTATGGTACCGCTCTCAAGGCAAAAACCTACCAAAAAGGGACAGGTTTGTTTTGGCAGGTTTTATCTGGGGTAACGCAATTGGCTGCCCAACAGGCCGCGCAAGACCATCCCCAAAAATAAAGGCGCCGGGAGGCGGAGGCTCCCGGCGCCCGTCAAAGGGACTATGTTGTCTGTTGGACCGCACGGTCCGTCGCGGCGATAACGCCGACTAGGCCTGAAGTGCCTGCAGCTGCTTGTGAACCTCGATGAGCTCCGTCGCCATGACGCGCATGGTCTCGGTGCCGGCCATCTGGTCCTCGGCATGCAGCAAAATCAACGGGGCCTCGCCGTTACGTTCGCCGTTGGCCTCCTTCTTCAGAAGCCCCATGTGAACATCGTGGCCACCGTTATAGGCCTCGTCGCCCTGCTTGATAAGCTCCTCGGCGGCGTCAAAATCGCCCTCCTTGGCCTTTTGCACGGCATTGATGTACATGCTCTTGGCGGTACCGACGTAGCTGATGATCTCAAAGCAGGTCATCTGCAGTTCGTTCATATCCTCCATGCAGAGCACCTAGCCCATCACGCTGACGCAGTGGTCGATGATGCCGGCAGCGTTCATGCGGCCGTAGTCGACCATGTTGATGACCTCGACCGGAAAACGACCGGCGGCCTCCTTCTCAAAATCGCCCTTGGTGTAGCCGATCTGCGGACCAAGCAGCAACATGTCGCACTCGTCCAGGTGATCGTGGGCCTCGTTCATGGGACGAGCCTCGACCTCAATATCCAGACCACGGTTTGCAACCTCGGCCTGCATCTTCTGGACCAGCAGGCTCGAGGACATACCGGCATTGCAGCAGAGCATGATCTTCTTCATGGTTTCCTCCTTATAACTGCGCGGCGCGCAGACGACAACTGGTTTTATTCCTTGCGGCTATTGTGCCCACCCCCCCCTGCATCTTTACACAAGGGAGAGAGCTGCGGGCACCGGCGCCGCGTACCGGCGCCCGCAAAGGTGAAAGGGACGAACGTTAGGCGTTCTACTCGGCGAGAGCCTCCTGCTTGGCGATTGCCTTCTCGGAAATCTTCATAAAGGGCAGGTAGACGGCCATGCCAATGACAATCTCGATAGCCTGCCACACGCCAGCGCGCCAGTCAAAGCCCGTAGCGAGCAGGGCATTGATGACGGGAGGCATGGTCCAGGGCACCTGGGCGATGCAGGGGCTGATGATGCCTGCGCAGGTAAGGCCATAGGTGATGCCGATGAACAGGTCGGGAAGGAGGACAAACGGGATCATGAGCGGCAGGTTGTACACGATGGGGTAACCGTAGATAACCGGCTCGTTGATGTTGAACAGACCAGGCAGGATAGCCATCTTGGAAACGGTCTCGGAAGCCTTGTTTTTGGAGAACAGGAGCGTGTCGAGCAGGAGCATGAGGGTGCAGCCCGAGCCGCCGATGAGGGCGAAGCTGTTAACGATCTGCATGTTCATGTAGTGATCGGGCTGGATGGTGCCACCGGCGGCAAAGGTAGCCATGTTGTCGACGATGAGCATGGTCAGGATCGGCTCGACGGTAGCGCCAGAGATGGTGGACTGGTGAATACCGACGCAGAACAGCAGGTTAGCAAGGGTGTAGATGAGGATAACAGCCCACGGACCAGCGTTCATGATGCTCTTGAGCGGGTTGGAGATGCACGTGGAGATGATGGTGCACAGATCGGTGCCGGCGCACACGGCGAGCAGGGCTGCGGCAAGAGCGAAGACCGCGAGGTTAAGCAGCATCGGAATCATGACGTTGAAGGAGTTGGAGACCGCGGGAGGCACGCCCTCGCCCAGCTTAACCTTGAGCTTCTCGACGCCAGAAATCTTGATGAAGAGCGAGACGGAAAGCAGGGCGATGATAATAGCCGAGAACAGACCGTTGGTGCCGGTGTTGGCAGTCGAAAGGGCGCCCGTGACCTCGGCGGAGGTGATCTTGTCGGTGAGCAGTGGGCTCGTGGCGGCAAGCGTGGCGGTGATCTGCTGCGGCATCATGATGACGAAGGCAGAGATAGCGACGACCATGCAAGCAAGCGGATTATCGAAGCGCTTGTTCTTAGCGAGGCTGTAGCCAATCAATCCGGCCAAGATAATGGCAGAGACGTTGAGGGTGCCCAGCGTAATCGCCGAACCCCACGTCTGAAGGTTGGCAAGGCCCGCCGCATCGAGCGGGAACAGAGGGAACACGACGTTGTTAATAAGAACCGCGATACCCGCAAGGATATAGAGCGGCGTGATGGTCGCGAAGGCGTCACGCAGGGAACGCAGGTGAACCTGGTTTCCCACCTTCGCAGAGACCTCGGCAAACTTGTCGAGGAAGCTCTTTCCGTTGTCACTGGCCATGATTGCTCCTAACTTTCAAATCCGGCCTTTCCTATGCGCACGGTGGTCTGTCGCCCTCTGCCACCAGATGTGCCATGTGTTGCGCGCGGCGGCGCGCGGTCTGGACGTTCGTCCGGTCGCTAATCAACCACGTGGGTCGTGGCGACCTGTTTGAGCCAGGCCGCCGACTTCTTAAGACGGCGCTTATAGCCATCCATCAGATCGACCTCGACAAAGCCATAGCGATTCTTAAAGGCATTGGCCCAAGACCAGTTATCGATGACGGCCCAATAATGGTATCCGCGGCACTTGGCGCCCTCGTCGATGGCCTTGGCCACCCACTCCAGGTGCTGACGTACAAAGTCGACGCGGTAGTCATCCTGGATGGTTCCTTCGGCGTCACGGTTCTTGTATTCGTCCATGATGCCGATGCCGTTCTCGGAAACGAACCACTCAAGATCGGGGTAGTTCTTAGCGCAGTCCATGCCAAAGTCGTAGAGGCCCTGCGGGTAGATCTCCCAGCCGCGGCTCTCGTTCATAACGGCGTCGGGCCATACGTACTCGTCGGCAAAGTGCGGCAGGCCGTACTGGTCGACCTTGCTCGCCGGCGCCTGAACACGCGTGGGGTGGTAGTAGTTGCAGCCTAGCCAGTCGACAACACCCTGCTTGAGGATCTCTTGGTCGCCGGCGCGGAACGGGAGTTTAACGCCGCCCTCGGCCAGGCTGTCGAGCACGTCGGCAGGAAGCTCGCCCTTGGTGATGAGGTCGAGCCACCAGCGGTTGTTGATGCCGCTGGTCATGCGCACGGCCTCGAGGTCCGCCTCGCTGGGGTTCTCCTTGGTGTAGACCGGGGTAAAGCAGTTGATCATGCCGATCTTGGCATCGGCGCGAATAGCGCCCTCGTCATAGGCGCGACGATAGTTGGCCACGGCCAGCGCGTGCGCCAGCGAGATGTGATACTGCACGGTGCGGGCGCGGTTGAAGTCGTGGAGCTGCGGGAACCACACGCCCTCCTGATAGCGCTGCTCGGGCTCGACGATGGGCTCGTTAAAGGTGAACCAGTACTTAATCTCCTGGCCAAACTCGTGGAAGGCGACGTCGGCGTAATGTGCGTAAGCCTCGACAACCTCACGGCTCTCCCAGCCGCCACGGTTAAAGAGGTAGGTGGGCATGTCAAAGTGGTACAAGTTGACAAACGGCTCCAAGCCGGCTTCGCGAGAGGCGCGGAACAACTCGTGATACCACGCGGCACCTTCCTCGTTGAGGTTGCCGTCGGCATCGAGCAGACGGCTCCACTGGATGGAAGTGCGATAGGTATCCAGACCCAAGTCCTTCAAAATGCGAAGGTCTTCCTGGTACTTGGCCATAAAGTCATTGCCGGCGTAAGAGCCAACGCGGTTGTAAAACGAACCCAGATCCTGGATGGACCAGGTGTCCCACAGGTTCTCGAGCTTGCCGCCCTGGTTCCACTGACCCTCAGTCTGCGGGCCGGACATAGCAGCGCCAAAGAAGAAGTCGTTGGGCAGCTGATACTGTGCCATCAAAGTCCTCGCTTTCGTGTTCTAGAGCTTCCGGTTGGAGACGGGTTTGCTTTGGCAGGTTATCCGGCGCGGGCGCGCACCGGCCATACCGATATCCAACCCGCCAAAACAAAACCGTCCCCAAACGGTCGATCCTGTTGTGCGGAAGGATTCCGTTCGTTGCTTAAACTATAGCGCTCTAATTTTAAAAGTAAAGCGTCTTTTTCTTTTTTCTTTCTCGAACTTCTTAGATAAAAGTAATATGGATGCCCTGTTGAGGGTTATACTTACTTTTTGTATTCATATATGTCGGAAAGGAGGTTCCATGATTCCCAAATACGAGGCGATAGCTGCAGATATTCGTCGAAGTATCGAGGATGGCGCTCTTAAACCGGGCGACAAGCTTCCCACCGTCGTTGAGTTCTGTGAGCTCTATAGCGTTTCCAAAATCACCGTCAAACGAGCTATCGAGCAAATCACCGAGGAAGGTCTTATTACCAGCCGGCGCGGATCGGGCACCTACGTTAAGGACACGGCGGGACTTCCCGGCCAGGCGTTTTTCCAGGGCAAAAACGACCGTGCCCAGGGCTTTTCGTATGAGCACCGCGGGGAAAAGGTGACCTCGGTGGTCTACGATTTCTCGATTGTTAATCCACCAGCGGACATCGCAGCCCAGCTGGGAATTGCCGAGGATGACTTTGCCTATCACGTCGTGCGCGTGCGTCAGGCCGATGGGAAGCCCATCGTTATCGAGTACACCTACATGCCCCTCGAGCTGATTCCGGGGCTGAAAAAGAAGGACCTGTACGGATCGGTCTACCATTTCATCCGCGAGCAATGCGGGCTGAAAATTTCGAGCTTCCACCGTACCATTCGCGCCGTGGCAGCAACCGAGGAAGAAGCCGAGCGCCTGGACACCAAGCCTGGCTCTCCCCTGCTCGAGCTCACCCAGATTGGCTTTTTGGACAGCGGCGCCGCCTTTGAGTATTCGGTCTCGCGCAACGTTGGCGACCGCTTTGAGTTGCACAACGTAACGTTGGCATAGGTTTTTGCAGTCATGCGGGCGCTCGTTTTGAACAGTTTTACGCAGCGCCCGCGCAACACAATGAGGTATGAATATGTCCGATTTGATTAAACTGACGCCGATCTTCCACGAGAAGATCTGGGGCGGTCGCCAGCTCGAAACCGTATTTGGCTACGACATTCCCGATGGCCCCATCGGTGAGTGCTGGGCCATCTCGGCCCACCCCAACGGCGACTGCCAGATTGCGGAGGGCCCGTATGCCGGCCACACGCTGTCGTGGCTGTGGGCCGAGCATCGCGAGCTCTTTGGCAACTGCGAGGGCAAGGAGTTCCCGCTGCTCATTAAGATTCTGGACGCCAAGGACGACCTTTCGATCCAGATTCATCCCAACGACGAGTACGCTGCCGAGCACGAGAACGGTAGCCTGGGCAAAACCGAGTGTTGGTATGTGCTGGACTGCGAGCCCGACGCCACGATCATCGTCGGCCAGCGTGCCAAGGACCGCGCCGAGGCCGCACAAATGATCGAGGAAGGACGTTGGGACGACATGCTCAACGTGTTGCCGATTCACAAGGGCGACTTTTTCCAGATTGATTCCGGTACCGTGCACGCCATCAAGACCGGCACGCTCATTTTGGAGACGCAGCAGTCGAGCGACGTGACGTATCGTCTGTACGACTACGACCGTCCCGGCACTGACGGCAACCTGCGCCCGCTGCACATTGAGCAGAGCCTCGACTGCATCGACTTTGATGCTCAGGCTCCGACCGACGGCACGGTGACCGCGCCCGAGGTGGACGGCGTGACCGAGCTCGAGTCCAACCCCTGCTACACCGTCGATCGCGTGCGCGTCAACGGCAGCAAGACCCTCGACCAGCGCTGGCCCTTCATGTGCCTGTCGGTCATCGACGGCGAAGGCACCGTCTGCGGCGACCCCGTCCACAAGGGAAGCCACCTGTTGGCCCCGAGCACCGTCAGCTCCATCGACCTCGAAGGCAAGATGGAACTGATCATCAGCCACCTGTAGGTCGCACCAACAACCCAAACGCAACAAGGGGCTCTCCCGTCCATGTGCGGGAGAGCCCCTTGCCATATCTATTTATCAGCCCACCCGGCTCTCCAGATCAAAAAGCGAACGAGCAGAGCGACGTTCGCAAGCACCGTTACCCAAGGACCTGGGCGGGCGTATAGGGCAACATCGATCGCGAGTTCCGCACGCAAAGGAGAGCACTTAATGTGCTCTCCGTCTTGCGCAGGACTGCCCGAGCAGGCGATGTTGCCCTATACGCCCGCCCAGGTCCGCCAGGATCACGACAGCTTGACGATCGGCGCAAAGCCCTTCATCAGCTTTTTGGTCTGGCCGGTCTTTTCGAACTGGACCTCGATCATGTCTCCGGCGACCGAGATCACGGTACCCGTGCCAAAGGTCTTGTGGCTCACGGTATCGCCCGCGGCAAAGTCCTGCGATGCGCTGGCGCGATCGACCTTGCGCTCCACCGTCGGAGACACCTTGGACGACGGCTTTTTGGCTCGCGGCGCACCCGAACCAAAGGTCGAGGCAACACGGCCGGCGTCGGGCGAGACCCCACGATGGCGCTCGGTCCCGTAGCTGCTGCCGCCAAAGAAATCGTCAAAGCTCGATCCGCCGCGCGAACCGGAACCGCCGGTCGAGCGCGTATGCGAACCGAACACCTTGCCGCCATACATATCCGAACCCATGCCCGAGCCAAAGGTGCCGTGACGGTCGCCGCGCTTCTCCCAGCCCGTGCCCTCAAAACCGGCAGAACCGATACCGCTAAACTCGATATCCTCAAACGGAATCTCATTGAGGAAGCGCGAGCGCGGGTTGGCAGAGGTCGAGCCGTAGGTGCGACGCGTGGCCGCATAGGTCAGGAATAGGCGCTTACGGGCACGCGTGATGGCGACGTAGGCCAGGCGACGCTCTTCCTCGAGCTTGCCCGGGTCATCGCTGCCGCCAGAGTCGTGCACGTGCGGGAAGATGCCCTCCTCCATGCCGGCTACGAACACCGCCGGGAACTCCAGGCCCTTGGCGGAGTGGATGGTCATCATGGTAATGGCATGCGTCTCGCCGGCCAGGGAATCCAAGTCGGAGCGCAGGGCCAGCCACTCCATGAGTGCCGGCAGCGCCTTACAGGTGAGCGGACCGTAGGTGCGCTCAATCTCGTCGGCATGCACGGCACCCGCCGGCATCTCCGTCGGCGCGGCATACGCGTTGCCCGCGATGGCGGCGGCCAGGGCGTCCTGCGGCGAGAGCGCCGGGGCGGCTAGGCTATCGAGCGGATTGGAACCTGCGGCATCGCGCGCGCCGACGAGCGCCTCAAACGAGGATGCCGGGGCAGATGGCCCCGGTTCGGGCGCAGGCGCGCTCACCACAACGGGCTCGGACTCAGGCTCGGCAGGCACGTCGGCAACGCCGGCTGCGCGCAGCTCTTCCAAGCTCTCGAGCGTACCCTCGATATCCTCGTGCGTCTCCTCAAATTCGGCGGCGACGCCCAGGAATTCCTGAATGTTCTCGGCGCGGCTCTCGGACTCCATGGTGCCCTCGGCGCGAAACGCCTGCAGCAAGCCCGTCTTATCGACGATCATCTCGACAACGTCCTTGAGCTCGCCGTCCATGCGGCGGCCCTCGCGCACCAGCGACACAAAGCTCGACAGGCCGTTGCGCACCTTGGCACTAAACATGCCCGTCTCGGCGCACGCGATCTCGCAAGCCTGGAAGAACGAGCAACGGTTGTCGCGCGCCAGCTGCTCGATCTTTTGGATCGAGGTGGAGCCGATGCCGCGGCGCGGCGTGTTGATGACGCGCTTGACGCTCATCTCGTCGGCCGGGTTCACGATCATCTTAAGGTAGGCCATGACGTCGCGGATCTCGGCACGGTCGAAGAATCGCGTGCCGCCCACGATCTTGTAGGGCACGCCCGCGCGCAGAAACATATCTTCGAGAATACGCGACTGGGCGTTGGTGCGGTAGAACACGGCGATGTCGTCGTAACTCGTGCCCTTGGCATGCAGCTTTTCGATCTCGCCGGCAATCCAGCGACCCTCGTCGCGCTCATCGCTTGCCTGGAAGGCCTGGATCTTCTCGCCGTCGCCCTCGGCCGTAAACAGGCGCTTGTCCTTGCGCTGCGAGTTGTGACGTACCACGGCGTTGGCGGCGTTCAGGATATGACCCGTAGAGCGGTAGTTCTGCTCCAGCTTGACGGTCTTGCAGTCTTTAAAGTCCTTCTCAAAGTCCAGGATATTGGTGATGTCGGCGCCACGCCAGCTATAAATGGACTGATCGTCGTCGCCCACGACCATGAGGTTTTGGTACTTGGCGGCCAGCAGGTTGGCGATCTCGTACTGGACGTGGTTGGTGTCCTGATACTCGTCGACGCTAATGTAGCGGAAGCGCTCCTGATACTTGTCGAGCACCTCGGGGCGGGTGCGCAGCAGCTCGAGCGTGCGCACGAGCAGGTCGTCGAAGTCCATCGCGTTGGCGGCGCGCAGGCGGCGCTCCAGCTCCAGGTAGACTTGCGCGGCCTTTTTGTCATTGGGGCTGTCGGCGGATTTGAGCATGTCCTCGGGGCCGATCATGGCGTTTTTGGCCGAGCTAATCTTGCTGCGGATCATGTTGATGGGGAACTGCTTTTGCTCGATGCCGAGCGCCTGCATAATGTCGCGCACCATGCGCTTTGAGTCATCGTCATCGTAGATGGTGAACTGACCGGTGTAGCCCAACAGGTCGGCGTCCTCGCGCAGCATGCGCACGCACATGGCATGGAAGGTGCACACCCACATGCCACGGGTGCCGCTGGGAATGAGTGCCGCCAGACGCTCGCGCATCTCTGCCGCGGCCTTGTTGGTAAACGTGATGGCAAGAACCTGCCAAGGTTTAACACCCAGGTCGCCGAGCATATGTGCGATGCGGAAGGTCAAGACGCGGGTCTTGCCCGAGCCGGCGCCGGCGAGCACCAGCAACGGGCCCTCGGTGGACAGGACAGCCTCGCGCTGGGCGGGATTAAGGCTGTCAATGTCGACGAGCGGCTTGGCGGGCTTGGGCGCCGGCGCGGGAGCGTCGTAAATGTCGAGCGGGACGAGCTCGGGCTCCGGCGCAGCAGGAGCGGTGTATGCATCGAGCGGCACGGGTTCCGGCGCGGGCGGCACGGATACCGCGGCGTTCTTTTCCCAGGGCAAGGGCTGGGTCATGGGCGACTCCTCATCTGACGGACGGCGCGCCTGCGGGCGGCGCCATAGTTTGAGCCGTACCAGTATACCGAGCCGCGCGGACACCGACGCAAATCACACCACGACTCCGTGCGTCACCGTCAGGCCGCCCCAGCGAATTTGGCGCAATGGGGTCAGGTTGGTCTGCACCAATCAATTGACAATCACGAAACCGCCGATGTCATGGCAGCAGCAGCGAGCGGTGGCCAGGGCGAACAACTTGTCATTCAAAGGGGGCGGCATAGACCTTCTGGTCATGCCGCCCCCTTTGAATGACAAGTTGTCGCCCCGGCCGCCGCGCAGCGTCGACCAAGTTACAGGCCGAGCATAGGCTCCAGGACAAAGAAGTACGCGAGCACCACGATGCCCAGGATGATGCGGTAGACGCCGAAGCACTTAAAGTCGTGACGGCGCACGAAGCCCATAAGCCACTTGATGGCAATGAGCGACACCACAAAGGCGACGACGCAGCCCACGCCCAGGATGGCGATTTCGTTGGTGCCGAACGTGCCGCCCTTAATAAAGTACTTGACCAGCTTGAGCGCGCTCGCGCCAAACATAACGGGAATAGCCAGGAAGAACGTGAACTTAGACGCCACCGAGCGCGTGCAGCCCAGCAGCAGGCCGCCGATGATCGTGGAGCCGGAGCGCGATGTGCCCGGAATCAGCGAAAGCACCTGGAAGCAACCGATACCCAGCGCGGTCTTCCAGCTCAGATCCTCGAGCGTAGTGATGGAGCCAAAGTCCAGGTTATCGTCATCGTCTGAAGCGGCAGCCGCAGCGGGAGTGGCAAAATGCGCACCAGCGGGGCGTCCGCCCGCCACCACGGCACGCGAACCGAACGAACCGGCAAGAGCTGCCTGATCGCGCTTGCTCGCGCGCCAGTTCTCGATCACGATAAACAGCACGCCGTACACAATGAGCGCCAGCGCCACGACGGGAGCATTGTAGAAATGCTCCTCCATCCAGTCGTTGAGCGGCAGACCGATCGCCGCCGCAGGAATGCAGCCGAGCACAATCTTGCCCCACAGCACCCAGGTGTCGCGACGGCCCTCCTTGCCCTTGCTGGGCGAGAACGGGTTGAGCTCATGGAAGAACAGCACACAGACGGCCAGAATGGCGCCGAGCTGAATCACGACCAGGAACATATTCCAGAACGTCTCGCTCACGTTCATCTTGACGAACTCGTCCACCAAGATCATGTGACCGGTCGACGAAACAGGCAGCCATTCGGTGATGCCCTCGACCAGGCCCATGAAGGCAGATTTTAGAAGCTCGATAATATCCAAAGGGATCCCCTCGTTAGACACCCGCCGATATTGTTCTGCGGACGGTGCGGGCGATGTCCCATTATCAACCGTTGGCGGCGCGCCTGCGCCTACCCTTACCAAAAAACTCGCCCGTTCACAGAATTGCCTTGATTATCAACTTCATCCGAACACTTCCCACATTCATCCGTACATGTACGG
>UQXA01000038.1 GCA_900544865.1 uncultured Collinsella sp.
AGCGTCAGATGTGTATAAGAGACAGAACGAGGGCCGTGAGTACGTCCTTCGCCGCCTGCTCCGCCGTGCCGTGTTCCACGGTCGCCTGCTGGGCATCGAGGGCGCCTTCCTGACCAAGTTCATCGACGAGGTCAACGCTCAGATGGGCGAGGCCTATCCCGAGCTGCTCAAGAACGTCGCGCTCGTCAAGGGCATCGTCGCCTCCGAGGAGGAGCGTTTCTCCACGACGCTCGACAACGGCCGCGTTTACTTAGACGAGGCCCTGGCCGCGCTCGCCGACGGCGCCGTCCTTCCGGGCGACGTTGCCTTTAAGCTGCACGACACCTTTGGTTTCCCCATCGACCTGACCGTCGAGATCGCCGGCGCTGCTGGCCACACCGTCGACATGGACGGCTTCACCGCCTGTATGGAGGACCAGAAGGCCCGCGCCCGCGCCAACGCCAAGGGCGACGCCTGGGGTAGCTTCAACGACGTGTGGGTCGAGCTTTCCGACAAGGTTGCCGCGACCGAGTTCGACGGCTATGACAACGACGTCATCGAGGGGGCCAAGGTTGTCGCCATCGTTCGCAACGGCGAGTCCGTCGAGTCCGCTGCCGCCGGCGAGGACGTTGAGGTCGTGCTCGACCGCACCCCGTTCTATGCCGAGATGGGCGGCCAGCAGGGCGACGCCGGTGAGCTTTCCGCCGAGGGCGTTGCGCTGACCGTTTCCGATACCAAGAACCACAACGGCCTGTATGCCCACGTCGCGCACGTTGCCGAGGGCACGCTGACCGTCGGTGCAACCGTGACCGCCGCGTTCGACGCCGAGCGCCGTGGCTTCCTGCGCCGCAACCACACCGCCACGCACCTGCTCGACGCTGCCCTTAAACAGGTCCTGGGCGAGCATGTCTCCCAGGCCGGCTCGCTGGTGACGCCCGAGCACCTGCGCTTTGACTTCACGCACTTCGAGGCTCTGTCCTCCGACCAGCTCAAGGCTGTCGAGGACCTGGTCAACCAGCAGATCTTCGCTTCCAAGCCGGTCGTGACCCGCGTCATGGGCATCGACGAGGCCAAGGCCGCCGGCGCTGTCGCACTGTTTGGCGAGAAGTACGGCGATGTCGTCCGCGTCGTCTCCGTGGGCGCCGAGGACCAGCCGTTCTCCCGCGAGCTCTGCGGTGGCACCCATGCCGCCAATACCGCCGAGATTGGCCTGTTCAAGATCATTTCCGAGTCCTCCACGGGCTCGAATGTCCGCCGCATCGAGGCTGTGACCTCCAAGGGCGCTCTTGACTACATTGCCGACCGCCTGGCGCTCGTTGACGCCGCCGCCGCTGCGCTCAAGTGCCGCGTCGACGAGGTTCCCGCCCGCGTGGAGAACCTGCAGGCCGAGCTGCGCGAGACTTCCAGCAAGCTCAAGAAGGCTCTCACCGGTGGCTCCTCCGATGCGATCTCCAGCGCCATCGACGGCGCTGTCGAGCTGAATGGCTACAAGCTCGTTGTCGCTGAGCTTCAGGGTCTCGAGGCTGCCGACCTGCGCAACGTTTGGGATACCGTGCACCAGAAGGTCGCCGGCCCCGTCGCCTGCGTTGTTGCCAGCGTGACCGAGAAGGGCACCCCGGCTCTGCTCGCCGCCGGCTCCGATGACGCCGTGAAGGCCGGTTTCCACGCCGGCAACGTGATCAAGCAGATCGCGGGCCTGGTCGATGGTCGCGGTGGCGGTCGTCCCAACATGGCCCAGGCCGGTGGCAAGAACGCCGCCGGTATCGCCGATGCCCTCGCGGCCGCCAAGACCGCGCTCGGCGCCTAAGAACCTAGGTTGTCGCTGTGGTCGCGCTCGCGCTGGACATAGGGGAGACCAGGATTGGCATTGCCGTCTCGAGCCGTGATGGCAAGATGGCGATGCCTGTCAAGGTGCTTCCTGCTGCCGAGGTCACTGGCATGGCAAAGACGTTTCGCTACCTGGTTGAGGACTATGAGCCCGATATCCTGGTAAGCGGACGTCCCTTGACCATGGCCGGTGAGCCCGGCCCCCAGGCCGAGCGCGTCGCCGCCGTGGCCCAAAAGATTGCCGACGAGCTCGAACTTCCGCTGGAGTTTGAGGACGAGCGTCTGTCCTCGCAGGAGGCCAAGCGAATCCTGCGGGAGCAGGGGCTCAACGAAAAGCAGATGAGGGGCAAGATTGACATGATCGCCGCCAGCCTGTTCTTGCAGACATGGCTCGATCGTAAAAACGAGGAGGTTCAGCATGCCTAGCGCTTCCGATCCGCGCCAGCAGAGTCGTCAGGGTCAGCCCGCGCCGCGCCCTGCTCAGCCTGGTCAGCGCCCCGCGCAGCCGACGCAGCGTTCGGTTCAGCCTACTCAGCGTGCTGCTCAACAGCCCGCCGCTCGTCCCGCGCAGCCCGCTGGCGGCGCTCGTTTTAAGCAACAGGCTCCTGCCCAGCGCACGCAGGGGCAGGCCCCGCAATCACGCTCCCACGCACATCATGCTCATGGCTCGCACGGCGTTGCTCCGGCCACGCGCTCGAGCTATAACACGCACGCCCGCCGTGGTACCCAAAAGAAAAGCTCCCCGGTGCCTATGATTATCGGTGGCGTCGTCGCCGTGCTTGCGCTTGTCGCGATCGTTTTCTTTGTCGTGCCAGCCGTCAAGGGCTTCTTTGGCGGTGAGGATGCGAAAGTCGCTGCTGGCCAGCAAGTTACTATCACGATTCCCAATGGTGCCTCGGGTGACACCATCGCTTCGATTCTCTCCGAGAACCATATCGTCGATGATCCCAAGGATTATTACGCGGCGGTCAAAAAGCTCAACGCCGACATGTCGCTTAAGCCTGGCACTTACTCGTTCACCACACTCATGGACGCGACCAAGGTCGTTCAGCAGCTCATGGAAGGCCCCAATGCGGGCTCCGATGCGCTGACTATCCCAGAGGGCCTGACGGTTGACCAGGTCGCCGACCGCGTGGCCAAGGCGTACGACAGTATTTCTAAGGAGGACTTCCTTAACCAGGCCAAGGCGAGCAATTATGTGAATGATTACGCTTTCCTTAAAGACGCCGCGAACGATTCGCTCGAGGGTTTCCTGTTCCCCAAGACCTATTCGCTTGGTAAGGACCCAAGCGCCGATGATGTGATTCGCGCCATGCTTGACCAGTTCAACGCCGAGTATAAGTCACTTGACTTTGCCAGCTGCGAGGCCAAGATCAAGGAGCGCTATGGCGTGGAGATGTCCGATTACGACATCGTTAACCTTGCCTCGATTGTCGAGCGCGAGGGCCTCAACGCCGATCAGCGCGCTCATGTGGCATCGGTTTTCTATAACCGTCTGGCGGGCAAGCTCGATGGCCTGCGCTACCTCAACAGCGACGCGACCATGATGTACGTCACCGGTGGCGAGGTTACCGCCGACGACCTGCAGAGTGATAGCCCCTATAACACCTATAAGCACGAGGGCCTGCCGCCCACGCCCATTTGCTCTCCGTCGCTCGAGGCGCTCAAGGCCACCCTTGAGCCGACCGACTCCGACGACCTGTATTTCTACATTACGCAGGACGAGGAGTATTTCTCAAAGACCTACGAAGAGCATCAACAGTCTTGGAATTGATCATGAGGATTTTTAGCCCCAAACGATATGTTGCCTCGGTCGATCGCATCGACCTCGATACCCTCTGGGCCGACGGCAAGCGCGCCATTCTGCTCGACCGCGACAACACCCTGGTGCCACGTGATACCGAGCAGGTACCCGCTGCAGTTTCCGCTTGGCTCGAGGCCGCCCATGCCAAGGGCTTTAAGCTGTGCATGGTGTCCAACAACTGGCATCGCGACCAGGTCATGGCATCGGCTCGTGAGTTGGGGCTCGAGGCCATCAGCCACGCCATGAAGCCGGCGCCATTTGCCCTCAAAGCGGGCCTTAAGCGTCTGGGCGCCACGGCCGACGAGGCCGTGCTGATCGGCGATCAGCTGTACACGGACGTGTGGAGCGGAAACTTTGCCGGCGTTGACACTATTCTGGTCAAGCCGCAGGCAACCCAGGACCTATGGTACACGCAGATCTTCCGTATCTTTGAGCGCCGGGCCCTGCGCGACCTTCCCTGCGAGGAATAGGTTTCGCCATGTCTCAGCACATCAAACACGGCTGCGACCATATCTTCTTTATCGGCTTTTTGGGCGCGGGCAAGTCGACGCTTGCGCGCAATGTGGGCACTATGTTCAAGCGTCGATTCATCGATACCGATCGTTTGGTTGTGCGTCGATGCGGCAAGTCGGTGACCGAGATATTTAAGACCGAGGGCGAGGATCGTTTTCGCGAGCTCGAGACCTCGGCGCTCCGTTCGCTTCAAAGCGAGCGCAGTCTGCTGGTATCGTGCGGGGGTGGCATCGTCGAGACGCCGGTGAACATTGAACTGATGCACGAGATGGGTACGTGTGTGTACCTCGAAGGCGACTTTGAGGACTCGTTGCGTCAGATTCGCCGCTCCGATACCCGTCCCGATTTCCGCTCGCCCGAGCATGCAGCGCGCCTGTTTGAACATCGCCGCCCGCTGTATCGCCAGGCCGCCGATATTACCCTTGATATTCGCAACAAGTCCTTCGAGGACGTTTCCTACCTTTGTGCCGAAATGCTTTTGGAGCGTGGACTGCTATGATTCGCCGTCAACTTATCAATTTCCAAAACCGCAGTGTCGATGTCCGCGTCGGATTGGGCGCGTTCGAGGAGCTGTCGCGCATGTTTGCCTCGGCTGTGGGCAAGCCTAAGCGCGCGATGGTGGTTTGGAACGACGCCACATCCGAGCGTTTTGGCGAGGTCGTCGAGCATGCGCTGGTCGACGCCGGGTTTGCCGTGTCGCTGCTCGCCCTTGAGGTTTCTCCTGCCGGCGCTACGCTGGCCGATGCCGATACCGTCTTTGGCGCCCTGTCGGCTAACGGCATTACCTGCGACGATCTCGTTGTCGCTGTCGGCGACACGGCGACCTGCTCGGTTGTTTGCTGGTGTGCCAATCAGTGGTGCGGTCGCACCGAGTGTGCCTTGCTGCCGACCACGTTCGACGCCATGCTCACGGTCGCGACGACTATGAAGCCGCTCGTCGCCTCGTCGGCGAATGCGCTTCCCGCTATCGCGCTCCGTCCCGAGCCGGGCCTGGTCGTGTGTGACCTCGACCTTGTTCGCGAGGCGGACCCCGAGGACCTCAAGCTCGGCTATGTGGTACTTGTTGGCACCATGCTTTCGAGCAGCAAGTCCCGCTGGAATCAGTTTACTGAGACCGTCCCCGAGATTCTCGCGGGCGAGGAGGTCGCGCTCGTTAATGCCGTTCAGTGGTCTCAGACTGCCCGCAAGGACGTACTGATGGCCACGAACCCGAGCGCCCGTCATGCGCTCGATTTTGGTAAGACGGGGGAGCGTACCCTGCGCGCCTGCTTGGGCGATGCCGCTTCGCAGGTCCCTGCCTATCAGCTGTTATCCGAGGGCATGCGCTTTGAGGCGCGCCTAGCACATGATGCCTGCGACTTTGATATCGATTACGTCTTTGAGGTCGATGACTGCTTGGAGGACTTTGGCATCGAGGAACTTGCCTTCGACCTGGAGCCCACCGCGTTTATCGAGGAGTTCCGCAGGCAGCAGTTCGCCCGCTCTAACCGCAGTATGTTGCCGCTGCCCGCGGCACTCGGCGCCATTCGTCTAACGAGCGTTGAGGACGAGGTTCTTGAGCGCCATGCTCACGCCTACTTGGCTTCTCGCAAAGAACTTCTCTAAGATTTATTGACATCCATTGTCTTTCGTATCATGTTGAGGGGCGGGTTTTCAATCGGTTGCGGATCGCATGCGATTCCGTCGTTCGATTGAGTTCCGTCCCGTCTATATAGAGACAACAAGAAAGGAATCTGCATGTCTGAGTTTGCTGCCGGTCCTGCCGGTCGTATCGAGCGTGTCCGTGCCCTGATGGTCGAGCGTGGCTACGACGCCATCGTGGTGCGCGACGAGGCCAACCTTCGTTGGCTTACGGGCGTGAAGGGCGTCTTCGACTACACCTTCGAGTTCCCGCACGCTGCGTTTATTACGGCCGACCAGTGCCTGTTCCACACCGACTCGCGCTACCTCAACAGCTTTGAGGAGAACACGCCCGCCGGCAGCCCCTGGGTCTACGACATGGACGAGGGCACCATCCCCGGTTGGGTCGCCGGCAAGATCGCAGCCAACAAGTGCCGCGTCTGCGCTGTCGAGGACGATATGCAGATCAACTTCTACCAGGGCATTCAGCGTGGTCTGGAGGATCGTTCCGTCACCTGCATGTTGCCGCTGATGCATGACGACATCCGCAAGATGCGCGCCATCAAGGACGCCGAGGAGATCGAGCTCATGCGCCATGCGCAGTCGATCACAGATGCCGCCTTCCAGCACATGCTCGGCTTCATTAAGCCCGGTATGACCGAGAAGCAGGTTCGCAACGAGCTCGAGAACTTTATGTTCGCCAACGGCGCCGACAGCCTGGCCTTCGGCTCCATTGTGGCGAGCGGCCCCAACACCGCCAACCCGCATGCCGTGCCGAGTGACCGTGTCATCGAGAAGGGCGACTTCGTCCTGATGGACTACGGCGCGGGCTACTGTGATTACCGCTCCGACATGACACGCACCGTCGTGATGGGCGAGCCCACGCAGGAGCAGCTCGACCTGTACGCGCTCGTGCGCTGTACGCACGAGGAGTGCGTCGCCGCCATCCATCCTGGCGTCGAGGGCAACGACATTTTCAAGCTTTCCAAGAAGATCATCGGCGATGCCGGTTATGGCGATTACTACAACCATGGCCTGGGCCACGGCGTTGGTATCGACATCCACGAGCTGCCCAACTTCAACCGTAGCAAGAACATCATTGAGGTCGGCTCGGTTATTACCATGGAGCCCGGCGTCTACCTGCCCGGTGTGGGCGGCGTGCGCCTGGAGGACTACGGCGTCGTCACCGAGAACGGATATGAGCCCTTCACCAAGACCCCGCACGACCTGCACGTCATCGATTGCTAGCCCATTTCGATAGATTTTTGGGGCGGGGCGTCCGGAGCAATTCGGACGCCCCGCGTTCTCTTTTTATGCGCTCGCTGCAGGCGCCGTCTGCAAGTGTATAATTTCGCTCGTATGTAATTTGGACGCTTGTGCGTTCTGCCCATAACAAGAAAGGTCGCTATGCCTACCATTTCTACCGCCGACTTCAAGAACGGCCTCGGTCTCCGCATTAAGGACAAGGTCTACACCATCGTCGAGTTCCAGCATGTCAAGCCGGGCAAGGGTGGCGCGTTTGTGCGCTACAAGACCCGCGACATCAAGAGCGGCCGCGTCGTCGAGAACACCTGCAACGCCGGCACCAAGTTCGAGAGCGTCATGCTCACCACCCGTGAGTTCCAGTACCTCTACAACGATGGCGCTGACTACATCTTCATGGACAACGAGACCTATGAGCAGGTTCCCGTTCCCGAGGACATGGTGGGCGAGAACTCCAAGTGGCTGCGCGAGAACGACATCTGCCAGCTGCTCTTCGCCGACGATGAGCTCATGGGCGTGACGCCGCCGATGTTCATCGAGACCACCATCGTCCAGACCGACCCGGGCTTTAAGGGCGACACCGTCCAGGGTTCCACCAAGCCGGCCACGATTGACACCGGCGCTGTCATCCAGGTCCCCATGTACCTCAACGAGGGCGAGGTCATCAAGGTTGACACCCGCGACGGCAAGTTCGTCTCCCGCGTCTAGCAACCAACTCTTCTAGGAGGACTCATGCCCCAGGAAATCAAGATTGACGGCATCGGCATTTCGCCCGATGTTCTGACCGCCATCGTCTCGCGCGCCGTGTCCGATGTCGAGGGCATCGCCTCCGTTGGCGTCAAGGACCTTGCCACCAACCTTGTCTCCATGATGCTCTCGTCCAAGGCCCCGGCTTCCGAGCCGGCGGTCGAGGCCGAGGTCGTCGGCGACAAGCTCGCACTCACCGTGCGTGTCGTGGTGTTCTTTGGCTATCCGTTCAAGAAACTCGCCGAGGCCGTTCGCGCCGCCGTGGTCGCCGCCATCGATGCCCAGGTGGGCGTCGAGGTCGAGCGCGTTGACGTTTGCATCGACGGCCTCGTTTTCCCCAAGGAGTAACCTTTGAGCCTTAAGGTTTATCGCGGGCGTACGCTTGCCCGCAGTCAGGCGCTGCAGCTGCTGTTCCAGGCCGAGGCCACGGACAGCCCGCTTGAGCGCGTCCTCGAGGGTGATTTCCTGATCTCGAAGGGTCCCCTCGACCCCTATGCGCTGGAGCTGTGCCGCGGTGCCTACGAGCATATCGACCGCATCGACTGCGCTCTGCGCTCCGTTGCCAAGAACTGGGATCTTATGCGCATGCCCGGCGCCGACCGCAATCTGCTGCGTATCGCCGTTTACGAGATGCGTTTCCTCACCGACGAGGAGGTCTCGGACGCCATCGTGATCAATGAGGCTGTCGAGCTTGCCAAGGCCTATGGCACCGATCAGTCCGCGTCGTTCGTCAACGGCGTGCTGGGCAAGATCGCGCGCAGCGAGGAGTTGCCGGGCGAGGACCTGTACCAGGAACTGCTGGCCGAGGATCGCGCTCGCGAGGAGGCGCAGGCTGCCGAGGCGGCCGCCAAGGTCGCTGCCGCTCAGGCTGCCGCCGGTGTACTTGCCGAGGATGCGGACGCTGCTGAGGCCGTCGAGGCCGACTCCGTCGAGGAGTAGCCATGCCAGAGGGTTCCGTCCGCAACTTCGACGAGATCTCGGACCGCCTGGACCAGATCATCGCTACCGTTCGCTCCAAGGATACGTCCTTGGAGCGTTCGCTCGATCTGTTTGACGAGGCGATTGAGCTGGGCTCCCGCGCGGTCGATATGGTCGACAAGTTTGAGCTGACGCCGCGTGAGGCCGATAAGCTCGAACAAGAATACGATGAGGATGCGGCAAACGAATCCCGGGATAGCTAGGCCGCATCTCCGGATACGAATGGTTGATGGCATTCATGAAACGCGTGCGTCTTGATGACGAACTGATTTCACAGGGCATCTGCGCCGATCGCGCGGATGCCCTTCGCACTCTTATGGCCGGCTTGGTCTCGAGTGGCGGCGAGCGCTTGACTTCGCCGGGTCTTAAGGTGATGCCGGGGCTGCCGCTGCACGTGAAGGGGCGTATTCCCTATGTTGGCCGCGGCGGTCTTAAGCTCGAAGGCGCGCTTGATGCGTTTGGCATCAATCCGACGGGCCTTGCCTGTTTGGATGTGGGCTGCTCTACCGGCGGTTTTACCGATTGCCTGCTCAAGCGCGGAGCTGCGACTGTTGTCTCTGTGGACGTGGGTCGCGCCCAGTTCGATTGGTCGTTGCGTCAGGACGATCGCGTGACGCTGCATGAGCGCACAAACGTGACGCAGCTGCCTGAGCTTGGCTATGCCGGCGCCATCGACCTGGCTGTGTGTGATGTCTCTTTTACCAGCATCGCGAACATTATCGATGCGGTACTGGCGTGCCTGGCGCCTACGGGTGCATTCTGCACGCTCGTAAAGCCGCAGTTTGAAGCTCCGGCGGCGCTGGTGGGCGAGGGCGGCATTGTGACCGATCCCGCCGTGCGCCGCGATACGCTCGTGGCGGCGGTTGAGCTCTTTGCTGCCAAGGGCCTGTTCCCGGTCGATGTGTGCGTGTCGCCCATTCATGGTGCCAAGGGCAACGTTGAGTTTTTCCTGTACGGCACGAGATTTGAATCTGGCGACCGCTCGCAAGACGTGCTGCAATCCCAGGTATCGGTTTTGAGCGAGAAAGCTGCAACGCTATGAAGGTCTTTCTGGTTCCCAATTACTACAAGCAAGAGGCGGTCGAGAGCGGCCTGATGCTCGAGCTTTGGCTGACGCGCCAGGGCTATGAGGTCGCATGGGCTGCCGACCAGCGATCGAAGATTCAGAGCACGCCTGATATTGACGGCTCCGATCTGGTCATTACGCTCGGCGGTGACGGTACGTTGCTGCGCGCTGCCCGCATCCTCAACCATCGCGAGATTCCTATCCTCGGTCTTTCCTATGGTCACCTGGGCTTTTTGACGGCCGCGAGTCCCGAGGAGCGCGACATTTTGCAGGTTGTGAGCGACGCCCTGTCCGGCGAGCTGCATGTGAGCCGTCGCGCTACCATCGCCGCGGATATCGTGTCCGTGCGTGACGATGGCACGAAGGATGTCGTGCGCACGTTCGCCCTCAATGACATGGCGCTCACGCGCGGCCCTCTGTCCGATATGGTCGAGTTTGACATCACGGTGTCCGGCCACCATATCGATCGCCTGCGTGGCGACGGCGTGGTCGTGTCCACGGCGACTGGTTCTACGGGTTACGCGCTCAGTGCCGGTGGCCCCATCGTGAGCCCCGACTATACGGGCATGGTCTGCGTACCCATTGCGCCGCACACCATTCAGGCCCGTGCCTTCTTGACTTCGCCGAGTGATTTCGTCGAAATCTTTATGTCTGATGATCGTCCGAGCGTTCCAGCGATTGCTATCGATGGACAGTTTATTACCTGCGATGGCACCGTTGAGAGCGTGGCGGTGCGCCGCGGGCCCGGAGATGTGTTGCTGCTGGATTACGGCCCCGAGAGCTTCTATAACTCGGTGAGCCGCGTATTCTACGGAGTCCGTCATGATCGATGAGCTGCAGGTTTCTAACATTGCACTCATTCGCGAGGCGACGCTGCTGCCGAGTGCCGGCCTGACTGTCCTGACCGGCGAGACCGGTGCCGGCAAGACCGCGCTGCTCTCGGCCCTCAAGCTTATTTTGGGTGAGCGCGCGGATTCGTCTATGGTGCGCGAGGGCGAGGCGCTGGCGAGCGTCGAGGCGCGCCTGTTTGACGGCCCGCACGACACGGAGGGCTTCATCGTGCAGCGCAGTCTTTCTGCCGAGGGCCGCAGCCGCGTGAAGATTGACGGACGCATCGCCAGTGTGCGCGAGCTTTCGGAGCGCGTTGGCGTGATGATGGATCTGTGCGGCCAACACGAGCACCAGCGCTTGCTCGATCCGGCGCATCATGTTGCGATGGTCGATGCCTGGGCAGGGCGCCCTGCACTCGAGGCGCTCGAGCACTACCGCGCCTGCTTTAAGGCTTCGCGCGCTGCCGCTAAGGAGGTTCGACGTGTCGAAGAGACCTCGCGTGCGCAGGGGAGCCGCGTCGAGGAAGCGCGCTTTGCGCTCGAGCGCATCGGCGAGGTCGACCCCAAACCGGGCGAGTATGAGGAACTCGAGGAACTGCTGCCGCGCTCCGAACATGCCGAGGTGCTGGTTGCCACAGCTAATGATGCCCATGCATCGCTTGCCTCTGAAGGGGGAGCGCTCGATGCCGTGAACAGCGCCGTGGCAGAACTTTCCCGTATGGCTTCCGTCGATCGCAAACTTGGCGACATTGCCGATTTGCTTTCGGATGCCTGTATCTCCCTTGAGGATTGCGCGAACGAACTTCGTGCCTATCGCGATGGCGTCGCCTTCGATCCGCGCGAGCTCGCTCGCATGCGTGAGCGGTATTCCGACCTCAAGGGCCTGCTGCGTCAGTGGGGTCCTACCATGGACGATGTTTTTGCCATGCGCGATCGCTCGCAAGAGCTGCTGTCCCTGGTCGATGATGGCGATGAACAGATCAGAAAGGCGCGTGAGGCACTCGGGAGCGCCGAGCACGAGTTGTTTGCCGCTGCCAAGGCACTTAAGCGCGCTCGCAATATGGCGGCCCCGCGCTTCTGCCACGAGGTTTGCCGCCAGATGGCTCGCCTGGAGATGGGCGGCGCCGAGCTCGTCTGGGAGTCGCGTGATCTTCCCCGTGCTGAGTGGACGCCCGTTGGTCCTTCGAGCTACGAGCTGCTATACCGCAGCGGTGCCGGTTTGACTCCACGTCCCCTGCGCCGCATTGCGTCGGGCGGCGAGCTCAGCCGCGTCATGTTGGCAAGTAAGGTTGTCCTCGGTAACGCGGACGGTGTCGATACGCTGGTGTTTGACGAGGTCGATGCCGGTGTCGGCGGCTCTACGGCTCGTGCTCTTGCTGGTGTGCTGGCCGATCTTGCCGCTACTCATCAGGTCATCGTCGTAACGCACCTTGCGCAGGTTGCGGTCATGGCCGACAAACATTATGTTGTCAGTAAGGAACCGGGCGATGTTCCCCAGACGCATTTGGACGAGGTAACCGGCGAAGCGCGTACCGCCGAGATCGCCCGCATGTTGAGCGGCGATCAATCGGAGGCGAGCTTGGCGCATGCCAAGCAGATGCTTGAAGAAGCTCGAGGTTAGGTCGTATCAGCGGTGTTGGTGGGACAAAATAGACTGAATTTTTTGTCCCACTTCGCGTTTTACTCCACGACCTTATCCGGTTGGATGAGCTCTTCGTAGTAGCTGATATGCTCTCGGGCGTCCTCGATTTCGGGCAGCAGGAAGTTGTAGATGACCTCTATGATCATCGTGGCGCTCATCTTGGAGAATGCGAAGTCACCCGTTGTCAGCAGCGCTTCGTGATTGACGGTATTAAAGGTGTAGTCGGCGAGGCGCGCAAGTGGAGACTTGCTATCGCTGCTGATGACGACTACGGTTGCGCCGCAGTTGCGAGCCGCTTTTGCCATGCGATTCAGTCGGCGCGATTTGCCAGAGTTTGAGATTAGCACGATGACGTCACCCGGGCGTAACGTGAGCGCAAAGCCGATTGATGTCTCGCTAATGGTGCTCGCCATGCAGCGCAGGCCCAGCTGCGAGAACTTGAACGTCGCGTCGAGCGCGACGGCGTTGGTGTTGCCTACGGCCGCAAACTCAATAACGCCGGCGTTCTTAAGCGCGTGTACAACTGCGGCCAACGTGTCGTGATCAATGCCGTCGATGGTCGCATTAAGCTCACTCACCTTGGCGGCGAGGATATTTTTAAGGCTCTGCTCCATGTTGTCGAGCGAGACCTCGTCGGTCAGGCCCTCGTTGCGCTGACTCTCTAAGTCGCGCGCCAATGAAAACTGAAAGCTGCGGAAGCTGCCAAAGCCCAGCTTGCGGCAGAAACGCGAAACGGTCGCCTCGGACGTGGCGGCAGCGCGCGAGAGCTGAGCCGCCGTGAGGCGTGGCGCCTCGGACTGGTGCTCCAATATATAGTCGACAATGCGCTGCTCGGACTCGCTGTATCCCTGGTGGGTACTAATGAGGGAAAGTGCGCTTTTGCTACTATCGGTCATGGATGGCTCCTGGTTGGCCTGAAAATCTAACTTGATTTGCAATGCCATAGTATACGGGCATTTTCAATTACAAGATACACCTTGCCGTTTCAAGTGTTGATGGTAAACTTTCACTTGCCGTTTACGGTTATGAAAGAACCTTTCACCGGAGAATTGCGCCTTGTCTCTTCTCACGCGGACGGTAGGTTGGTATCTTTCAGTTGTGGAAAAACGCGCATCGAAGCGCGTGTAGGGGAGCGCCCGAGGGCGCTGTACTCAAGAAGGAGGGACACATGGCTAAGTTTGACATCATCGCCGCGACCGGTTGCCCGACCGGCATTGCGCACACCTTCATGGCGAAGGAGGCGCTGGAGAAGGCAGCTGCCGAGCGCGGTCTGACCATTAAGGTCGAGACCCATGGCCAGGTCGGTGTCGAGAACGAGCTCACCAAGAGCGAGATCGCCGGTGCCAAGGCCGTCGTCGTCGCAGCCGATAAGGATGTCCAGGCTGAGCGTTTCGCCGGTAAGGCCATGGTTTCCGTTGGTGTTTCCAAGGCCCTGTCTGTCGAGGCTGCTGGTAAGCTGATCGACCGCGCGCTCGCCGCCAAGGGCGACGACACGGTTGCCGCTGCCGCCGATGTCGAGGACGAGGTCGAGGAGAAGGAGTCCATCGGCCACGTCATCTACAAGCACCTCATGAACGGCGTCAGCCACATGCTGGTCTTCGTCGTTGCCGGTGGTGTTCTGACCGCCATTTCGTTCCTGTGGGGCATCACGTCCTTTGATTCGACGGCTGCCGACTACAACAGCTTTGCTGCGATGCTCAAGATCATCGGCGGCATCGCCATGAACCTTATGGTTCCGGTGCTTTCCGCCTACATCGCCGAATCCATCGGCAAGCGCCCGGCGCTCGTCCCCGGTTTCGTTGCCGGTATGATTGCCATCCAGGGCCTGCCTGTTAACGCCGAGACCGGCATGATCGACGCCGGTGGCGCCGGCGTGGGCTTCGGCTTCCTGGGCGGCATCGTCGGCGGCTTCCTCGCCGGCTATGTCATCCTGCTGCTCGAGAAGGTTTTCTCTAAAATTCCCGCGAGCCTTAATGGCCTGAAGGCAATCTTCCTGTATCCGCTGTGCTCTACCGCCATCGTCGGCCTGGTCATGCTCGGTATTTCCGGCCCCATGGCTGCCATTAACCAGGGTATGATGGATTTCCTGCAGAGCCTCGGTAACTCCGGTCCGGTGATCCTTGGCCTGGCCATCGGCTGCATGTGCGCCTTTGATATGGGCGGCCCGGTCAACAAGGCTGCTTACGCTACTGGTACCTTCCTGCTCGGTACCGCTCTCGAAGCTGGCGTCGGCACCGAGACCTACAACTTCGGCACCAACTTCATGGCTGCCGTCTCCGCCGCTTGCATCGTTCCGCCGCTGATCACCACCTTCGCCGTCGTTGTCGGCAAGAAGTACTTCAGCCAGGAGGATCATGACGCCGGTATCGTCAACCTCATCCTTGGTTGCACCCACATCACCGAGGGCGCCATTCCGTTCATGACCAAGAACATCTGGCCCGTCATGCCCATCATGATGCTCGGTTCTTCCATCGCTTCCATTTTGACCATCTTCTTCAACGTTCACGATCCGGCGCCTCACGGCGGCTTCCTGGTCCTGCCCGTTGTCGAGAACGGCCCGCAGTGGGTCCTCGCGATCCTCATCGGCGCTGTGGCCGGTGCCATCCTGTTCGTGGCCTTTAAGAAGTACGACTTTGAGAAGAACCAGAAGGCCGCTCCTGCAACCAAGCCGGTTGAGGCCCCCAAGGCCGCTGCCGTCGAGGCCCCCAAGGCCGAGGCTGCTGACTTCGTGAAGGTCGAGAACGTCTTTGTCGCCGAGGACTTCGCTTCTCGTGACGAGGCTCTGAGCTTTGTCTCCAACCAGGCCGTTAAAGCCGGTATCGCCGGCGATGCCGACGCCGTGATGAACGCCTTCCTGGCCCGCGAGGCCGAGGGCACCACGGGCATGATGGAGGGCTTCGCCATTCCGCATGCCAAGTCCGACGCCATCACCGAGGCCGCTGTCATCGTCGTCAAGGACGACTCTGGCGTGACCGGTTGGGACACCATGGACGGCGCTCCCGTCAACGTTGCCATCGCCCTGCTCATCCCGGGCGCTCAGGCTGGAACCACGCACCTCAAGATCCTGTCCAAGGTCGCCGAGGCGCTTATGGACGAGGACTTCCGTGCCACCGTCAAGGGTTCCACCGACGCCGCCAAGATCGCCAAGACGATCAACGCACGCCTGGTCTAATCCAGCAGTTAGCGAATAACATCGTCCCCTGTTACAAAGGCGGAGACCCTCACCAGGGCCTCCGCCTTTTTCGAAAACAGAGAACGCACCGGTTGATCCCATCAGCCAGAATTCTTTTCAGCCGACATTACTTTGGACCGACTGGGTTTCCGCAGCTTGCTCGCCCACAGGGGCCCGCGCGCGGACGACAAACACATCTGTCCAATAATTCGTCTGAAACACAATGAAAAACCGTTTGATGTGAGTTAATATAAACAACGTCGTGAATCTGACTCCTGCCACATACATGACAGGGGTTAAACACAAAAAAGGAGTCAACTATGGTTTCTGAGAAGGCTACCCTCGTTAATCCTCAGGGTCTGCACATGCGTCCGGCTGGTCTGTTCGCCTCCACCATGGGCAAGTACGCCTGTGACGTGACGGTCGTCACCCCCGAGAAGGAGGTCAACGGCAAGTCCCCGATGGCCCTCATGGCTGCTGGTATCCCCTGCGGTACCGAGGTCGAGGTCAAGTGCGACGGCGCCGATGAGGCCGAGGCTCTGGCTGCTGCCATCGAGCTCATCAAGAGCGGTCTTGGCGAGTAGAACTCAAACGGGTCGCATGTTGAACAACTAAGTTCATATTTGGGGGCGCAGTGACCTGTTGTAAGGTAACTGCGCTCTTTTGTCATGGATATGGCAAAACGCTTTATCACATGACACGGAGAGAGGAATGGGAATGTATCAGGGAGTCAACGCTTCCGAGGGCATCGGTATCGGCACCGTCATGGTCGCCGTCGATCCCGACTTGACGTTTGAGCCGCACGAGGTTGCTGATTCGGCAGCAGAGAAGGAGCGCTATCAGTCCGCTCTTTCGGTCTTCTGCGAGAAGACCCAGGCTCAGGCCGACCACATGAAGGAGACGGTGGGCGAGGCCGAGGCCGAGATCATGAGCGGACACATTGTCCTGGCTCAGGACCCGGGCATGACCGACGCCATCAACGCCGCCATTGACGGCGGTACCTGCGCCGAGCAGGCGCTCATGGACACCTCGACCATGTTCGAGAACATGTTCCTGTCCATGGACGACGAGATGTTCCGTCTGCGCGCGGCCGACATCGCCGACATCCGTACCGGTATTCTGGCCGAGCTGCTGGGTAAGGAGGTCGTCGACCTCTCCGTCCTGCCCGAGAACACCGTCGTTGTCGTGCACGACCTTACGCCGTCCATGACCGCCACGATCGATAAGGCCCACGTTGCCGGTATCGTCACCGAGACCGGTGGCCGCACTTCGCACTCCGCGATCATTGCGCGCGCCCTCGAGATACCGGCTGTCCTTTCGGTTTCCAACAGCTGCACCGCGCTGCGCAACGGTATGACCGTTGTCGTCGACGGCGGCAAGGGTATCGTCGAGGCCGATCCCGACGAGGAGACGCTCGCTGCCTACACCGCCAAGGCCGAGGCCTTCGCTGCCGAGAAGGCAGCCCTCGAGGCCTTCCGTGGCAAGCCGTCCGTGACTGCCGATGGCATCAAGAAGATCATCGCCTGCAACATCGGTAACCCCGATGACGTGCCCAACGCGCTCGATCACGACGCCGAGGCCATCGGTCTGTTCCGCTCCGAGTTCCTGTTCATGGACTCTGCTGAGCTTCCTTCCGAGGAGGAGCAGTTCAACGCCTACCGTAAGGTCGCCAGCGCGCTCAAGGGTGCTCCGGTCATCATCCGCACGCTCGATGTGGGTGGCGACAAGGAGATTCCGTATCTGCACATGGTCAAGGAAGATAACCCCTTCATGGGCTTCCGCGCCGTGCGTTACTGCCTGGCTAATCCCGACCAGTACAAGGTCCAGCTCCGCGCTCTGTTGCGCGCTAGCGCCTTCGGTGACGTCAAGATCATGATCCCGCTCGTCACCTGTGTCGAGGAGGTCTTGGCTGTCAAGGAGCTCGTTGAGCAGTGCAAGGCCGAGCTGATCGAAGAGGGTCGCAAGTTCAACGAGAACATCGAGGTCGGCATCATGGTCGAGACGCCCGCCGCTTCGCTGCTCGCAGACCGTCTGGCCGAGGTCGCCGACTTCTTCTCCATCGGCACCAACGACCTGATCGGCTACACCATGTGCGCCGACCGTGGCAACGACACCATCTCCAACCTGTACCAGGTGTACTATCCCGCCGTGCTCCGCTCGCTCAAGAACATCATCGAGAGCGGCGTGAAGGCCGGCATCATGGTCGGTATGTGCGGCGAGGCCGCTGCCGATCCGCTGCTCGAGCCGCTGCTGATCAGCTGGGGCCTGGAGGAGTTCTCGATGAGCGCTCCGTCGATCCTGCGCGCCCGCAAGACCATCAGCCAGTGGACCAAGGCCGAGTGCGACGAGCTCGCCGAGAAGGCGCTCGCCTGCAACACCGCCGCTGAGGTCAAGGCACTGCTCGAGTCCGCAGCTCGCTAATTTGGTATCAGAGGTAACCGCGTGGTTGGAATGGGCCGGCCACGCGGCCCTCACATATACAGGGGGTACTGTAAATGTTCTACACGCTAACCGCTAACCCGGCTGTCGACATGACGGTTTCGAGCTCTCCGCTCGAGCCCGACGAGAACGTCCGCACCGGCTCGGCCAGCTACACGGCTAACGGCAAGGGCCTCGACGTGTCCTTCGCCTTTAAGAAGATGGGCGTCGACACCGTCGCGCTCGGCTTCTTCGCCGGCTTCACGGGCAAGTTCATCGTCGAGGAGGTCATGAACCTGGGTTGCCTCTGCCGCCCGGTCTGGACCGACGGTATCACGCGCATCAACACCTACGTCAACGATGGCCAGCACGAGTACGGCATCCTGAACCCGGGTGCTCCGATCACGCCGCAGCACCAGGAGGAGCTCTACAACATCCTGGACACCGCGGGCGATCTCGAGTGCCTGATCGTTTCCGGCTCCGTGCCTCCCAAAGCTACGCCTGACTTCCTGGCTAAGGTCATGGAGCACGCTCAGGCTCGTGGCGCCGACGTCGTCTTGGACCTGTCCTCCGACAAGCTCAAGGAGCTCGCTCACAAGAAGCCGCTGCTCATCAAGCCGAACCATCACGAGATGAAGGCCATCTTCGGCGTGCCGGTCGACACCGACGACGAGGTCCGCGTCGCCATGAAGATGGCTCACGACGCTGGCGTTCAGAACGTGCTGCTCACCCGTGGTAGCCGCGGCGACGCTTACTTCTCCAACGGCGAGGACATCTGGTACGCCAAGCGTGAGTTCAACATCAAGCTGGTTTCTTCCGTCTGCGCCGGCGACTGCACCCTTGCTGCGTTCCTGCACAAGTGGTACAGGGATCGCGACAAGGTCGAGGAGGCCATGAAGCTCGCTATGGCCACTGGCGCCAACGTTGCCGAGTCCGTCGGCATCGGCGACTTCGGTCACGTCGATGAGTACAGCAAGCGCGTTGCTGTCCGCAAGCTCGATCGTCAGTAATCGAAACGCGACATATTCGTGCGCATGCGGCGCCCCGGTTCGGCCGGGGCGCCTTTTTTGTTCCGCCATGGGGGAGACGTGTCCCGCCGTACTTCATCGCTTCCACACCGTTCACCGAGTTGTCCTAGCCTTTTGTCTATGCGTGGAATATACTTTCATTAACACGTTGCTTCGTGAAAGGAACATTCATGATTTACACGCTCACTGCAAATCCCGCCATTGACTACAACATCGCCTGCGACGGCCTTGCTGCCAACACTGTCACGCGTACCCGCAACGCCGTCTACACGCCCAACGGCAAGGGCCTCAACGTCTCGTTTACGCTTGACCACTACGGTGTCGACACCACGATCCTGGGTTTCTTCGCTGGCTTCTCGGGCGAGTTTATCGTTAAGGGCGCCGAGGCCCTGGGCGTGCCCGTCAAGCCCGTGTGGACCGACGGTATTACGCGCGTCAACGTGTTCCTCAATGCCGGCCCCGACACCGAGTACAACATGGTCAACGCCGGTGCCGCCATCAACGAGGCCAACGAGCAGGAGATGTTTGAGCTTATCGATTCGCTCGATGACATGACCTGCCTGGTCATCAGTGGCTCGCTGCCTCCCAACACTTCCGAGGGCTTCTTGGCCGAGGTCCTGCGCCGTGTCAAGGCCAAGGGGGCCGAGTTCGTCCTCGACATCTCGAGCCATCAGCTGGCAGACCTCATTGCTCTGGAGCCGCTGCTTATTAAGCCCAACGACGACGAGTTGCTCGACATCTTTGGCATTAAGGTGAGCGGTGGCGACGATGAGTCTGTCAAGGGCGCGATGGCCGAGCTTCATGCCAAGGGCGCCAAGAACGTGCTGCTTACCCTCGGTGGCGCCGGTGCGTACTTCTCCAACGGCGAGCACATCTGGTTTGCCAACCGCACCTTCGACGTCAAGCTGCTGTCGACGGTGTGCGCCGGCGATTCCTCGCTCGCTGCCTTCCTGTCCGTGTGGCACGACGCCCCCGAGCGTGTTGAGGATGCTTTGCGTCTTTCGATGGCCACCGGCGCTAACGTGGTCGAGTGCCCCGGTCTGGGCGATTTTGCCAAGGTGGACGAATATAAGAAGCACATCGAGGTTCGCCAGGTCTGCTAGTCCCTGTACCTTGCCTGACTAGTTTGATTATTTCGCATCCGTCTTAGACTAGGACGGATGCGTTTTTGTTTATCGGACTTGCGTGTGCAGTGGAGGCTGTTTCTTGCTAGACTTCTTGCAGACGCAATCGATAGCCAATTTGATAGTCGCAGGAGGCCACAGGCATGTGCAATGTTTCGCTCAACGGTACGCAACCGTCCGATGCCTCCCTGCGCGTCCTGCGCGCGCTTGAGGCGGCTGGTCTTGAGGCTTGGTACGTTGGCGGTTGGGTGCGCGACGCCCTGATGGGATGCCCCAGCCACGATGTTGATATGTGCTGCAGCGGCCTGTGGCAGGAGTCCAAGGCGGCGCTCGAGGCCGCTGATATCGCGGTCGTGGAGTCGGGCATTAAATTTGGCGGAATCACGGCTATTTCCGATGGCGAGCGTATCGAGGTCACCACGTACCGCCTGGATGGCTTTTACACCGATGGGCGCCATCCTCAGAGTGTCGAGCGTGCCGCCTCGCTCGAGGACGATCTGGCCCGCCGCGACTTTACTGTCAACGCCATGGCCTGGCATCCCGAGCGCGGGCTTGTCGACCGCTACGACGGCCAGGGTGATCTGGAGCGCAAGCTGATTCGCGCTGTCGGTGATCCCAAGCGTCGCTTTAACGAGGACGCCCTGCGCATGCTGCGTGCGGTGCGCTTTGCCTGCCGTCTGGACTTTATGATTGAGCCCGAGACTAAGCGTGCGCTTGCCGAGTGCGCGCCGCTGCTCGATGCCGTGGCGCGCGAGCGTGTGGGTATTGAGCTCGAGGGCATTCTTTCGACCGGTCATGGGGGAGACGCGATGCTTCGCTATCCCGAGCTCATCTGTGCCGCTGTGCCCGAGTTGGCAGCGGGTCGCGGGTTTGATCAGCGAAGTGTCTACCATGCGTTTAACGTCTACGAGCATATCGCCCGTGTGCTGACAGTGGCAGGGGAGCTGGCGCTGTGCGACGGCGTCGCGCCATCGTCGAGCCTTATGTGGGCGGCGTTTTTGCACGATGTGTCCAAGCCCGAGTGCTTCACGGTCGATCACGCCGGCAGCGGACACTTCTACGGTCATCCCGAGCTCGGCGCCAAGAAGGCGCGCGTCATTATGGATCGCCTGGCCCTCTCGCACGACTTGGTGCGCGACGTGTGCCTGCTCATCAAATACCATGACAAGCCGCTGCGCCCCGAGCGCTCCTGCCTGCTCAATATGATGCGCGCGCTTTCGGGTGAGGGCGTCGACACGGCCCGCCTGATTGACGAGCTCATGGACCTTAAGCGTGCCGACACACTTGGCAAGGCCCCGTCGTGCTTCTATTATGTTGAGACGATTGAGGAGATGCGCGCGCTGGCGCACGAGCTGCTGAAGGCAGGGGAGCCCTATACGCTCAAGATGCTCGCCATCAACGGCGGCGACCTGATCCGTGCCGGAGTCAAGCCCGGGCCGGAACTGGGTCAGCTTCTCAACTCCGCCCTCGACGCCGTGATCGAAGACGATATTCCCAACGAGCGCGAAGCTCTTTTGGTTCATCTCAACTTGAATTAGCTACCAAGTTTACCTGCGTATTCCATAACCTGCCGACAATTTTTCGGCAATTTGGAATTTCTTCTTGCGCTGACGTTTTTTGTCCCGTAATATATTTCCTCGCAGCACGGCAGTGCAGATGTCATGTGGCCCGTTCGTCTAGCGGTTTAGGACGCCGCCCTCTCAAGGCGGAGATCACCAG
>UQXA01000039.1 GCA_900544865.1 uncultured Collinsella sp.
ATCTACACAAGGCTATTCGTCGGCAGCGTCAGATGTGTATAAGAGACAGGTGGTGTACGGCTGCCTGATCACGGTGCTGATGTGGCTGGTGGCGCCGGCGTTTATTGGCTTTTTTGCCAAGGACCCTGCGGTGGTCGCGGCCGGTACCGGCTATATGCACAGCTACATTTTCGACGCAATCTTTGCCGGCATCCACATTTGCTTTAGCGGCTTTTTCGCTGCGTATGGCAAGAGCTACATCGGCTTTGCGCACAACGTGCTGGCCGTGGCACTCATTCGCGTGCCCGGCGCCTGGCTGCTGTCGAACGCCTATTCCGACACGTTGTTTCCCATGGGTATCGCCTCGCCGTGCGGGTCGATTTTGTCGGCAGTCATCTGTGTTGTCGCGTTTACCGTGCTCAACCGCCGCGGAGCTTTTGACAAACTGATGGCGTAGCGGGGCAACGCGAAATCGCCCTCATCGACGGCATCGTCAGCGACGACCCGGCGACCCGAGTGACGCAGATCACGGTGCCGGTTTCCCCAGCAAAGTAAGAACCGCCCGGAAGGCATCATGCTTCCCGGGCGGATCTTCAATTTGGCTATCGACGCCTTAAGCCTGGGGCAACTGACCAGTAGCCAGGATCTGCTCGAGTGCGTCCTCATCCAGCACGGGCACACCCAGCTGCTCGGCCTTGGTGAGCTTGGAGCCTGCCTTGGGGCCGGCGACCAGATAGCTCGTCTTCTTCGACACACTGCCCGAAACCTTGGCGCCGAGCACCTTGAGCGCCGCGCCCGCCTCATCGCGCGTGCGGTTGACGAGCGTACCGGTCAGCACGAAGGTCAGACCCGCAAGCGGCTGTGCGTCGGCGAGCTCGCCTGCCACGCCAGCGCCGGCTGCGGCTTGCGCGTGCGCGGCGCTCAAATCGACCTCGAGCGACAGGCCCGCCTGGCGCAGGCGCTCCAGCACGGCAAGGTTCTCGGGCACGGCCAGGAACCGCTTGACGCTCGCCGCAATCTTAGGACCGATGCCCTCGCACTCGGCGATGTCCTCTTCGCTCGCCAAGACGAGCTTGTCAATCGACAGGAATCGCTCGGCGATGACCTCGCCCACGCTCTTGCCCACGTGGCGGATGCCCAGGGCAAACAGCACGCGACCGAGCGGCTGGCTCTTGGACTTGTTGAGCTCGGCGATGATTTTCTCGGCCGTCTTGAGGCCCACCGGAATGGGGTCGCCCTTCTTGACGCCCTTTTTGCTGTTGGAGCTGGCATAAGTGCGCCCCGTGTCCAGTCCGGCGATGTCGTCGACCGTGAGCTGGTAGAAGTCCGCGACATCGTGAATCAGGCCGGCGGCGATCATCTTGTCGACGATCTCGTCGCCCAAGCCGTCGACGTCCATGCAGCCGCGGCTCACCCAGTGGAGCAAGCGCTCCTTGAGCTGTGCGGGGCAGTCGATGGAGACGCAACGGTAAGCGACCTCACCATCCTCGTGGACCACGGGGCTGCCGCACACGGGGCAGGCCTCGGGCATCTGCCAGTCGACCGAATCGGCCGGGCGTTTGTCGAGCACCGGGCCCACGACCTCGGGGATTACGTCGCCCGCCTTGTGAACGATGATGGTGTCGCCCTCGCGCACGTTTTTGCGGCGGATCTCGTCGATGTTGTGCAGCGTGGCACGCGCGATGGTGGAGCCGGCAACCGTCACTGGGTCGAACTCGGCGACCGGCGTGAGCACACCGGTGCGGCCCACCTGGATGCGAATTTCGCGCAGGACGGTCTGCTTTTCCTCGGGCGGGAACTTAAAGGCAATGGCCCAGCGTGGTGCGCGGGCAGTAAAGCCCAGGTCGAGCTGCTGCTGGAAGCTGTCAACCTTTACGACCACGCCGTCGATGTCATAGTCCAAGTCACCGCGATGCTCGAGGGCCTGGGCGCAGAACTCGTGGACCTCGGCCGGCGTGGCGCAGCGTGCCACGTTGGGGTTGACGCTAAAACCGGCACTGCGCAGCCAATCGAGGAACTCGCGCTGGCTGTGGACGTGCAGCGGATCGGTATCGGCGATGGCATAGATAAAGGTGGCCAGGTCGCGGCGCGCCGTAACCTTAGGATCCTTCTGACGCAGGCTGCCAGCAGCGGCGTTGCGCGGGTTGGCGAAGGGGTCGCGGCCCTCGGCATCGGCCTCTTCATTCAGACGTACAAAGCTGCCTTTGGGCATATAGACCTCGCCGCGCACCTCAATCGTGCGCTCGCGGTCGGCGCCCATGTGGGCGAGCGCCGGCTCGGACAGGTGCATAGGCACGTCCTTGATGGTACGGACGTTGAGCGACACGTCCTCGCCCGTGGTGCCATCGCCACGCGTGGCCGCGCGCACAAAGGTGCCGTTTTGGTAGGTAAGCGCCACGCCCAGACCGTCAATCTTTAGCTCGCAGGTATAGGTGACGCTGCCGGCACCGAGTGCATCCTCGGTGCGCTGGAGCCATGCGTCAAGCTCGTCCAGGTCCATGGCATCGTCCATGGAATACATGCGCGCCATGTGCGTGACCGGCGTAAACTGCTCGCTCACGTAGCCGCCCACGCGCTGGGTATAGCTGTCGGGCGTCACCAAATCGGGGTAGGACGCCTCGATTTCCTGCAGCTCAACGAGCATTTTGTCAAAGGCGGCGTCCGTGATTTCGGGCGCGTCGAGCATGTAGTAGCGATAGGCGTGGTAATCGAGCTCGTGGCGCAGCTCGGCCGCACGCGCGGCGGCCTGGGCACGGGCATCGGCCGGTGCAGCGGCATCCGTGCTCGCGGGCGTTTCGGTATCGATGTCCACACCGTCACCAAACAGGCTCGATTGCTCCATAGCGGCACTCCTTCGCTCGATTTCAAACGGATACTAGGGTACCACCGGTCACCATAGCGCCGAATAGCCCTTTCGAACCGCACCGAATCGGCAGCCGACGGACCGGGGCGGATCGCGCAATCAAACCATACCCTTGCCATTTCTAAATGATCCGTTTTCCTCCGTCCCCAACGGGTCAATAAGAAAAGAGGGGCTGTCCCGCGTTGATGGGACAACCCCTCTGGCTTCGATATGTGCGATACGGCTCGCTAGTAACCCTGACCGTAGCCCTGGCCCTGCTGGCCCAGCAGCTCCTCCAGGTACTGGCGCAGCTGCTCGTCGGTAATACCGCCGTTGCCGGTGTCGGTCGAACTGTCGTCCTGCTGCTGGTTCTGCAGCTCCTCATCGGAGCCCAGCTCGACGGTGACCTTCTTCTCTTCCTTGCCGCGCATGAGCGTGATCTCGACCTTCTCGCCCACCTCGTGGCTGCGCAGCGCGATGATCAGGCCATCGGCGCTCGTGATCTCGTCGTCGCCCAACTTGGTGATGACGTCGCCCTCCTGAATGCCGGCCTTGGCGGCAGGACCGTCCTCAACGACGCTCGCCACATACGCGCCGCTATCGGTGCTCAGCTTGTTGGTGCGGGCGTTGAGCGCATTGACACTCGAAAGCGTGGCGCCCAGATACGGATGAACCGGCGTCTTGCCGTCGATAATCTGGTCGGCGATGTTCTTGGCGTAGTTGACGGGAATGGCAAAGCCTACGCCCGAGCTGGAGCCCGAGTAGCTCTCGATGAGCGAGTTGATACCCACGAGCTCGCCGTTGTCGTTGACAAGCGCGCCGCCGGAGTTGCCCGGGTTGATGGCGGCATCGGTCTGGATCATGTTGGCGTAGATGGTGTTGCCGCTGGTAGAGCTCATGGCCGTGGAACGATACAGCGCCGACACAATGCCCGTGGAAACAGACTGCTCGTTGCCGAACGGCGAACCGATGGCCATAACCCACTCGCCCACATTGAGCTTGGAGGAGTCACCGATCTCGATCGGTGTGAGCTTGGAGGCGTCGGCGTCCTTGAGCTTGATGACGGCCAGGTCGCTCGAAGCGTCGTTGCCCACGAACTCGGCCTCGTAGGTGGTACCGTCATCCATGGTCACCACGTACTGGTCATAGCCATCGACCACGTGGTTGTTGGTGAGGATGTGGCCCTCGGTATCGAGCACCACGCCCGAGCCGACGCTGCCCGAGCCGTCCGACTCGTCGGCAGACTGCGAAAGCGAGCCATTCTGGCCGCCGCTCGAAGTGGCGGTAATGGAAACCACGGAGGGCAGGGCCTTGGCAGAAACGGCCTCGGCCAGCGTGGTGTCCTCGGAATCAATCGTAATCTTTTGCGTCGATGAACCCGAAGCACCCGCCGTCACGGCATTCTTTCCGCCGCCAATGTTGAGCGTGCCGCTCATAATGAGCGCAATGACCAGCAGGGCGCCGCAGGCACAGCCGGCGAGTGCTGTAATAAAGATCGGCAGCTTTTTGGTCTTAGTCTTGACCACTGTGTGCTTGTTTACAACCTGCTGGCTGCCCAGCGGCTTGCCGGTCTGCGTGTCGTAGGCCTGCACGTAGGGAATGTTGCTGTCGGCAGGCGTCGACTCCACCTGCACGCGCGGCTGCTGCTGTGTCTCGCCGGCGTGGTCCGCATCCTGGGGACGCTGGGAATCGTTCTCGCTCATAGCTGCGATCCTTTCGTCAAATAACCAAAGGCCCGCCAAACACGTGGCGGGCCATCATTGTTCACGTTGAGTTGTACCCCAAGCTGGGCAGTCCCGAGCACTAGATGCCAAGATTTCAGCTTTGCTTAAGTAATGACATGCTTATAAGCCAATTCGTTTTATGCCGTCATGTCTATTCAAGATAACAGTCGATAGCAAAATTATATGTTGAATCGTTAATAAAGTCCGTAATCGTCGCACCCATGCCTGATCCGCACGTCCACTTATCCTTCACCGCGTCGTATGGCGTTGGCCCCCACCCCGTTTCATATGATGCTTCGCTTTCTGTGAAGTAGTTCATCACGTATTTATCTTTCTGCATGAGCGCATACCAAGCGTTTGCATACATCACAAGCGGATCGGTTTGGACTATCGAGTACTTTCCGGAACGAATCTCAATTTCTGTTTTATCGTTATAATAAGCGACTGTGAGCTCAATCTTGGCAAGCAGCGGCAACGTTTCATCTGATTCCCTCTGGATTGTTATGACATCACCGGCCATAGCGTCGGCAGACACAGTTTTGCTCTCTGGCGTGAAAATAGTCTCTCTGCTTCTTGTTCGCGTTTTTTCATTGCCATTTTCATCTCTGACCACCGTGTCGACCACGAGCGTCAATCGCTTCTGAGCGTCCGGCAACTCCACGGCTTCTGCCATCCCGGCTCGCATCAAAATAGGAGCCCCCGCCATCAGACCTAAGAACTGCTTTCTATCAATCATTCTTCATTCCCCTTGTCTACTTGATTTGACTTTCTCAGCTGAATGGGGATACAGAACAGTCCCGTCAAGTTCCTTATCTTCCACAAAAACTAGAATCCATTTATCACCTGCTTTCAACCCTGAGACATATCCGGAACTTGACTTACGGCGCATATCGATTCTCTTACGGCAACCACTTGGCATAAGCGCCTCAAATTGCCCGTTATGAACATCCGATAGAGCGCGCACCTCGACTGCAACAACCGTGTCGTTTTCTCCCCCATTAGTCGCCCTTAACAGAAAGAAGCTCGCTGCGGTGAGCAAAGCAAAGGAAAGCACCAATAGGAGCATTGCCCTTCGAATGAACTTGTCGCCGTTCACGAGTACAATCAACCCTTGCAATATGTGCCATCGTGAGACGTGTAAATTGATACGTCATATGGAAGAAACTGTAGCTGGTTTGTCCATCCATTCCAAACAACAAGCAGGTACTTCTTGGCATTCGAGTATGTGTTATGCATTGCCACGTAGCCCACAACTGCCATTGCGTGCCCGCTGCCATTTGACCGGAGCCTTCCAGAGAAAATACTCAGATTCCCCGAGTCGGTATTCACCCTAAAGGAATCCCATGACGGATACCAAACGAATGACGTCTCAAGCTCCTTGCCTCGTCTTGCACAAAACTCCTTTAAGGCCGGAGCGGGTTTGTCAGGAGAAGTCTTGCCTTGAGTAAAGTACAGACCAGTCGCTTGATCATATTTCTTTTCTTCTTCTTCCCATGTCCCCGACAGCCTCCAAAGCTCCGAGTATAAATCGGACAATTTAAGGCGGTTCAAAGTCACATAGTGACTGCTAACTGCAAACATTGCCGAAACAGCGCAAGCATAAGTCCCCGTTTCTTTGATAACTTCTGTTTGCGTTGGCGTTATTATTCCCGAAACCGTTTTGCTCGCATCAACAACATATCCCTGTTTATACAAATCCTTGGCAGATACAAAAACGTCATCGAAATGTTCCGGCGATCCGCTGCGATTGCCTCCCGAGGACAATTTATTTGGTACTTTTTTTCCACTTGCGTCTAAAACAATGTTTTTATCTAAGTCGGCAACGCCAACAGTTAGCTCGTCAATCTTTAACGCAACGACGTTATCCGAGGATGCGAGGAGTGCAATTTCTTCGCTTGCACTCTCGATAGGTAAAAGAGCGTTCGGAGCCAAGCAGTATTCGCTGATCCACCAAGATCGCTCTGAATCAAATACGACGTAGCCATAGTTAACGTCATCCCGCTTCGCACGAACGATATACCCGATTGATTCCCCATCGGAATTCACCATTTTTACTGGGTCACAAGCGGTCACCGGCTCATCCGATACATCATCAAAGAAAGCTTGCGCTTGCTCCACAGCTATTTGCGGTGTGACACGGACTAAGTCGTCGTCTCCAAAAACCAACCTTGGAGACATCAGGGCGGCAAGCAACACTATGAATCCGACAATCACCTTTCTCGAATAACGCATTTCTTCCTCCATCCGTGTAGTAGGGAGATACGGTAACTAGATGATATTTGCTAGATAGTGTTATACGTTTGATATTGTTTTACTGACACACTTTTAATCGGTGAAAGGTCTTCTTTTCGCCCTAAATGAGAAAAGGGTACTGGAGAAATCTCCGGTACCCTCACATTCCTCTATTTACTTGCTAATCCTTAAACAGATAGCCCACGCCGCGGACGGTGGTGATGTGTGCCGCGATCTGCGGGCCCACCTTGGAGCGGATGCGTCGGATGTGCACGTCGACGGTGCGCGTGCCGCCGCAGTACTCAAAGCCCCACACGCGGTGCAGCAGCACTTCGCGGCTGTAGGCGCGGTTGGGGTGCGTCGCCAAAAAGCTCAGCAGCGAGTACTCCATCAGCGTCAGGTCGATGGGCTCGCCATCGAGCGTCACCTGGTAGGTGGCCAGGTTAATCTCAAGGTTATCGATGTTGAGCACATCGTCGGCGGTGACGGTCTCCTCCTCGCCCATCAGGCGCTGCGCACGAGCCTTGAGCTCGTTGGGTGTCGCCGTGGGGCATACAAAGTCGGCATGCGCGTGATTCGGCAGGCGCAGGGTACCGAGCGCCTCGTCGTCGACGATCACCAGCATGGGAACGCCGCCGCGGTCGTCGAGCCATTTGGCAATTTGATCGATGCGGTCGCTGCGGATGCCATCGGAATCGAGGATCAGCAGGTCAAAGTCGTGCGCCGCAGTCGGCGAATCGGGAGTAGCCAAGCTCACCTCGACACCCAGGGTGGTCGTCAAGCTGCGGGCAAACTCGTGGAAGCGCGTCGTGCGCGCCATGAACAGGGCACTCTTTTCGGACATATCGGCCTCCAAAGAAATGAGCTCAATCGTACTGGAACAAGCCAGCGCAATTAGGAGTTCGCCAGGTAGTGCTTGATCTCCCACTCGGTGATCGTAGACTCAAACTTATGCCACTCGTCGCGCTTCTTTTTGAGGAAGAAGCTGTGGATGTGCTCGCCGAGGGCATCCTTCATAAACTGCGAGTCCTCAAACACGTCGAGCGCCTCTTTGAGCGAGCGCGGCAGCGGCGTGTAGCCGGCCTCGACCATCTGGCGGTCGGTGAGCTTGAGCGTCTCGGCCGTTGCCTCGGGCGGGAGCTCCAGCTTGCGCTCGATGCCGTCCAGGCCAGCCGCCAGCGTGACGGCGTTGACCAGGTACGGGTTAGCCATGGGATCGGGGCTACGAAGCTCGATGCGCGTGGACAGCTGCTTGCCGGGCTTGTAGACCGGGATGCGGACCATGCTCGCGCGGTTGCGCAGGCCCCACGTGGCGTACTGCGGCACGGAGTCGCCGCCCGTGGTGATGCGCTTGTACGAGTTGACCGTGGGGTTGGTGATGGCGCTGACCTCGCGCGCGTGCGCCAGGATGCCGGCCATGTAGTGCTTGGCGATATCGGAGAGATGGTACTTCTCGTCGTCCTCGCCCCAAAAGACGTTGTTGCCGTCGTGGTCGAATAGCGACTGGCACAGGAACATAGCGCTGCCGTCTTCGCCCGCCAACGGCTTGGGCATAAAGGAGGCGTGGCAACCGCTCTCGTAGGCCTGCTGCTTAATGATGAGTTTGGCCGTGGTGATAGCGTCGGACATGCTCAGGGCCTCGGCATGGCGCAGGCTCATGCCGTGCTGCGAGCGGCCGGCGGCGTGGAAGGTGTACTCCACGGGCACGGACATCTTCTCGAGCGTGAGGACCGTGTTGCGGCGCAGGTCGCGAGCGGCGTCGCTCACCGAAAGATCGAAGTAGCCCACATTGTCGAGCGGCTCGGGCGTGTGTTCGTCGGGGAAGTAGTAGTACTCCAGCTCGGCGCCCACGTTGAGCAGGTAGCCGACCTTCTCGGCCCTGTAGAACATGCGGCGCAGGGCATCGCGCGGGTCCCCAGCGAAGGGCTTGCGGTCGGGAGTGCACACGTCGCAGAACACGCGGGCGACGCCGTTGTGGCTCGGGCGCCACGGCAAAATCTGGAAGGTCGAAGCATCGGGGAATGCGAGCATGTCGGCTTCCTCGGGCGTGGCAAAGCCCTCGATGGCGGAGCCGTCAAAGCCGATACCCTCCTCAAAAGCGACTTCGAGGTCCTCGGGGCTAATGGCAAAGTTCTTGAGGCGGCCGAGAATGTCGACAAACCACAGACGCACAAAGCGGATGTCACGCTGCTCTACGGAGCGGAGTACGTAATCGATGTTCTGCTGGTTCATGTCGCTCCCCTTTCTTCCGGGCGGGTTTCGACTGGTCTATATCGCAGATACTATCGCAGAAAAATGTTTCCGCAGGGTTAAAGCGTATCAAGCGCTCAAAAAACGTGCGCGAACAGGCAGTTGCGAACGAGTGACTAGCGCGAGGTCGATGCGCGGTGCTCGATGTGGCCGGGGATCTCGATGCGTTTGGGCGCCAGCTTTGCGGCCTCGCCCACGGTGGTGGTAACAACATCGATGCGCTCGGACAGGCGCTCGACTACGCACTCGGCAATGGTAAGGGTGTCTTGCGCGGCCGTGGTGACGCCGCCAAAGAGCACGTGGTTCCAGGGATAGTCGTCAAACGTTGCGATCTTGAGACCCGCCGGCAACGAGGGTCCCAGCTGCGCCAGCGCCTCGGTCAAACGCAGAAAGACCAGGCCGTTGACGGCAATGAGGCCGAGCTTTTTACCTGCATAGCCGCGGATGGTCTCGTCCAAGCGGCCAACGCCCGTGGCGCCCCCGTCGGCCAGGGTGACGACCTCGCCCGCAAGGCCGCGGTGCGAAAGCTCGTCAGTAAAGGCCTTGGCGCGCTCGCGACGGACGGGGCTGTCGTCGCTTGCCTCGATGAGCAGGCACAGGCGCTCGCTGCCAGCGGCGGCCAAGGCGTCTACCAAGCCGGCGACCAGCTCACGGTTGTTAGATGTCACCAAGTCGATGCCGCCGTCGGCAACGTCGCGGTCGAGCAGCACGACGGGCAGGCGTCCCGCTGCCGCGGCGATCGCCTCATCATTGCCTCCGCAGGTGTTGACGACCAGGCCGTCCACGCCGGCATCGATAAGTCTGGTGAGCGACTCCGCTTCCTTAGCGGAGTCGTTGCCACTAACGGCCGTCATGAGCGAGCAGCCGCGCGCGGCGGCGCTGGCGGAAAGTCCTTCGAGCATGGCGCTCGAGAACGGGTTGGCGATGTCGGCCAGGATCACGCCGATGAGATTGGTGCGCGAGCTGCGCAGATTGCGCGCGGCGGCACGCGGGCGATAGCCGGTGCGCTCGATGACCTCGGCAATGCGGGCACGGGTCTCCTCGGTCATTTGCCCGGGACGGTTGTTGAGATAGCGCGAGACCGTGGCCGGGCTCACGCCCGCCTCGGCGGCAATGTCCTTGATTCTCATCTGCGCCATAACGCACCCCGTTTCCCAATTGTTGGCGGTCTGAGCCATTTTAGGCATTTTTTTAAAAATCTCGGTTGCAAAACGCTGTAGGTGAGTATACTACAACTCGAAACGAAACCGATTTCGTAAACCGATTTCGGCGAGCGTTGGCACGCAGGTGCAAAGACGCACCCTACCGTCTTGGCACCTGCGTGCCAACGCCATATCAAAGGTGTACGCACGAGTAAAAGGAGCTGCGCGACCATGGGTAAAACGGTTCTTACCTTCGGCGAGATCATGATGAGACTCTCACCCAAAGACCACCTGCGTATTGAGCAGGCAACCGAGTTTGACGTCCGCTACGGCGGCGCCGAGGCCAACACTGCGCTTTCCCTGGCCTACCAGGGCGACAAGGCCGCTTACGTCTCCGTTGTCCCGGCCAACCGTCTGGGCGAGTGCGCCCTGCGTTCGCTGAAGGCCTACGACGTCGACACCACGCGCGTCGTGCGTCAGGGCGACCGCCTTGGCTCCTATGTGTTTGAGGTCGGTGCCTCGCAGCGCGGCAACGGTTGCGTCTACGACCGCAAGTACTCTGCCATCAACATGGCCAAGCGCGACGTCTTTGACTGGGACGAGATCCTCAAGGGCATCGATGTCTTCTATTTCTCCGGCGTGACCCCCGCCGTCTCCGATGAGATGGCTGCCGCCTGCAAGGATGCCCTCACCGCCTGCCGCGCCAAGGGCATCACGACCGTGTGCGACGTGAACTATCGCGGCAAGATGTGGTCGCCCGAGAAGTCGCAGGCCACCATGAAGGAGCTCCTGCCGCTCGTCGACATCTGCATCGCCAACGACGAGGACGCACCCGCCGGCCTCGGCATGACCTGCGTCTCCGGCTCCCTTGCCCACGGCATCGAGGAGCGCGACACCTACGTCGAGATGGCCCGCCAGATCTGCGCCGAGTACGGCTGCAAGAAGGTCGCCTCGGTCGTCCGCAACATCTCCTGCGTCGAGCGCTCCATCTGGATGGGCATGCTCTTTGACGCCGAGAGTGGCGAGCACTGGTTCTCCCCTGCTCACGACGTACACGTGCTCGAGGGCGTTGCCGCCGGCGACGCTTTCAACGCCGGCCTCGTCCATGCCCTCATCAACGACTTTGACCCGCAGGACGCCGTCAACTATGCGATTGCGGCTTCGATCCTCAAGCTCACCATCAAGGGCGACTCCAACTTGGTGACCGCAGACGAGATCGCAGCCGTAGCATCAGCCGCCGACGGTGGCACCCGCGTCGCGCGCTAGTCCGTCTCCATTCCGCGGGCCGCAGCTTTCCAATCCCATACCCCTGCGGCCCGCTCCCTGATTCCTCCGGCCGGGCAAAACCACCAGTCCCATTCCGGTTTTGCCTGGCATTCCCTACATGACTGGTCGAGCAGCCGGTTTTGGAATTGCTTGAACCCCAAGCAGTGCCTCCGATAACCAATCCAAAATCGGCTCCTGACCAGCACATTTGGTAATCACGCGCCCATGCGCGCCACACATCGAAAGGAACATCATGTTCGATCAGTTCTACACCACGCTTGAGTCCCTGGGCATCGTGCCGGTCGTTGTGCTCGACAAGGTCGAGGACGCCGCCCCGCTCGCCCACGCTCTTATGGCAGCTGGCATGAAGTCCGCCGAGGTCACCTTCCGCACCGCCTGCGCCGCCGAGTGCATCGCCGCTATGGCCGAGGCCGAGCCCGAGATGTGCGTTGGCGCCGGCACTGTCCTGACCGTCGAGCAGGTTGAGCAGGCCCGCGCCGCCGGTGCCAAGTTCATCGTCTCCCCGGGTTACAACGAGGACGTCGTGAAGCATTGCATCGACATCGAGCTGCCCGTCCTTCCCGGCACCGTGACCCCCTCCGAGGTCACCGCAGCCGAGAACCTGGGCCTCAAGGTCACCAAGTTCTTCCCCGCGTCCCAGTATGGCGGCCTGAACACCATCAAGGCCCTCGCCGCTCCGTTTGTCGGTCACCGCTTTATGCCTACCGGCGGCGTGAGCACCGCCAACGTCGAGGAGCACCTGAGCTCCTCCGCCATCATCGCCTGCGGTGGCACCTGGATGGTCAAGCCGGCCCTGTTTGCCGACGGCGACTTCTCCAAGGTCGAGCAGATCGCCCGCGAGGCCATGGACGTCGTCAAGAAGGTCCGCGGCTAGGTTTAGCTCTCTATCGTGAAAGGGGGCGTGCCCTAGACCTCGCCCCCTTTCTTTTAAAGCGGCTCGGAAGCGCGCCGTTTCCGTCACGAACAAGAACCAAAACCGTCTTGTATGCTGATAGAACGTGACGGAAGCGACACGCCTCCAAGCCGCTTTGCCTACTCGGCTGGCCGTCGCGCTCAACTAAGCCACTTCGACAAAAGCCGAGCCACCAAAACAGCTGCGGTGCCGTCTGGAGGAATGGACCCTTGCTTCCGGTCTTTTCCTCCAGGCGGTGCCGCAGCTTTGTGCCCCGGTTACGCCCCAACGCAGTTGCGGTGAAATAGGGACTGTTTGCGCCACCTAGGCCGCAAAACAGTCCCTATTTCACCGCAACTTATATGGGGATTGATTAGATGAACGAGTCTTTGGACAGCTCAAAATAGTCGGGATGCAAGGCGATAACCGGACCTTGCTCTTCGGGCATCAGGTGCAGGTGTGTCTCTGCCAGATAGCTCGCCGCGTCGGTATTGCCCCTCTTAATGGCCTCGAGAATCCGGCGATGCTGCCGACGAATCGGCTCCCAATCCAAATCCTGCGACACCATACGCAACCAGTTATATCGCTCAAAATGCGTGTTGATGCTCTTCATCCAATCCCACAACATGTGACGACCGGCAATCTCAAAACATGTCTCATGGAACAGGTTATCCAGGTCAAAGAAACGGCGCGTTTCGCCATGGTCGAGCGACTCGGACTCGGTAAGAACCTGCTCAAGCCGCTGCTTTTGCTCGGGCGAGGCGGCCGAACAGCATTTAATTAGCACGCTTCTCTCGAGCTTCTCGCGCAAAAAGCAGGCGTTTTCGGCGCGTTCCATGCTGATCTTAGAGACGTAGGTGCCGCTTTTGGGACGCGTTTCCACCAGCTCCTGCTCGCGCAGACGCACAAAGGACTCGCGAATGGGTGTGCGCCCGATTCCCGTCTCTTTTTCCAGACCAATCGCCGAAAGGCGCGTGCCGGGCCTGAGCTCGGCATAGATGATCTTGGAGCGCAATGCGTTGTACGCCTGGTCTTGCAGGCTCTGATAATGCTGGTGCTGTTCCATAAAGCCCTCGGATAAGTCCTCGGTTAGTCGAATACCACCATGCAATACTATCGCATCCCCCGCCCCCTCATAAGTTGCGGTGGAATAGTTCCTGTTCAAGGCCTTCAGCAGCAAAAACAGGAACTATTCCACCGCAACTACAGCCAACGAGTTGTTGCGATTAGGTGAACGTTCACCTTTTTATTGTTTTTCTCTTCGCAAATAAAATCCCGTGCGTATACTTAGGCTCAAACGAAACCGATTTCGTTGAGCGTGGGCAATAGGATGCTAAGACGCACCCTACCATCTTGGCATCTTATCGCCCACGCAATACCATTTGCTTTCTTCCCGTCTCGTTGGACCTTTAGTCCCATTCCGGCACAGCGAGACACTTCCTAGACGACTGACCGTGGGGCCGGCTTTTCTGCTTTTGCAGCAGTGCCTCCGATAACCCTCTTTTGCCGGCCCGGGTCAGCTTTTTCACACAACCGAAAGGACGGGTAGCAACATGCGACCGCTCATCATCATGCATGGCGAGAACATCGACTGGCGCCATACCGTCATCAGAATGCTGATGTATCTGGTGGGCGTTGCAGTACTGGCACTCGGTATGAGTCTCCAGACGGCATCCGGCCTGGGCGTCGCCGCGCTCACGTGCTTTGCCACAACCCTATCCATTCGCACTGGTAAGACGCTCGGCTTTTGGATCACCGCAACCTACGTCGCCTACATCGTGGCGCAATTAGCCATCTTGCGAAGCGAGTTCCAGCCGCGCATCCTGCTCGAGTTGTTCTTCTCAACGCTGATTGGTGGCTTGACCGACCTCTTCATGGCGGTCAACCCACTGCATCCCACGGCACTCCCCACACAGATTGCGACCATGCTGCTCTCCCTCGCTGTCACCGCATTTGGCGTAAGTCTCGTCGTCAACATGGGCGTTGTCCCCAACGCGCCCGACGGCTTGGTGCAAGTCATTGCCGAAAAGCTTAAACGCCGCTTTGGTGACGTAAAAGTCGTGTTTGACTGCTCACATGTCGCCGCCTCGCTCGCGTTGTCGCTGATCTTTATGTACAACCTGGGCGGCTTTGGCGTCACGACCGCCATCTCGGCACTGTTCCTGGGCCATGTCATCAACGTCGCCAACAAGCTGTTCGCCCAGCGCTTTATCCGCGCGGCATTCGGAAAATAGCACCACCGTAAGAACCCGCGAACAGCGCTATACGTTGCTATATCTCACTATACTTTGCTATATCTTGCTATACTTTGCTATATCTTGCTATATCTTGAGCAAAGGTGGCTCACATGCAAACAAACCCTTTTAAGCCCACAGCAGGTAAAACACCTCCCACGATTATCGGCCGCGAAGATGTGCTCGAAGAATTCAATGAGGGCCTCGTCAACGGGCCTGGTGCCCCGGGGCGCCTAATGCGCATAGCCGGCGTCCGTGGAACGGGCAAGACGGTCCTCCTTGACGAGTGCTCACGTTTGGCGCAAAGCCGTGGCTGGACGGTCATAAAAGAGGTCGCAACCGAGGGACTTTGCCAACGCATTCTCGAACAGCTGCAGCCCAAATTCCAGGCCAAACACGCCAGATTTGAGCCCACCGTAGCGCGCATATCCATCGGCAGCATAGACATTGAGCGAATCGGCCCATCGCTACGCGACGCCATGAGACAGACAATATCCAAGAATGGAAACGGCCTGCTCATCACTCTCGACGAGGTTCAAGACGCAGAGCTCGATGAGGTCCGAACGCTCTCCATTGCGATTCAGCAAGTTATCGGCGAAGACCTTGATATCGCCTTTGTTTTTGCTGGGCTGCCTTCGATGATTGAAAGCATCATCAACGGAAAGACACTTACGTTTTTGCGCCGTGCCCTCCCCTTTGACCTGAAGGCTGTGGCAGTAACCGAAGTGTCGTACTCCCTCGAGGAAACCATTGAAGCGTCTGGCATGGAGTTGCAGCCAGGTATTGCCGGCCAACTTGCCGAGGCAACGCAAGGCTATCCTTTCATGATCCAACTCGTTGGATACTACACATGGCAGTTGGCGAAACGCGCACATACAGCGATTATTGGAGAAGAAGAAGCCGAGCGCGGCATTGCAACGGCACGCGAACGCTTCTGCGCCATGGTGATTGAGCCCGCGCTGCAGCGCATTCCGCCCACGTGCATCGCTTATCTGCTGAGCATGGCGTCTTTGGGGCAGACGAGCTCGACCAGCATGGTTGCCGATGCCCTAAACAAAACGCCTCAACAGGTGAGTTCCGTCCGCAGCCGCCTGTTAAGAGAATCGATTATCGAGGCTCCCTCGTACGGCAAGGTCTCATTTGCCATCCCCTACATGCGCGAATACCTCTACGAGCACAAAGCCGAACTGGAAGTTGAACTGTAGAAACGGCAACTGCCCTGCAAGACGAAAACCGTTTTCGTACGGATTTAAAGCAGACGTAAACGATTTTCGTCTTGATTTGCGTACGGAATTAAGACGTAAATTGCGCTTTCGTACGCTTATTACCAGACGCAAATTGTTTTCGTCCGGCCATGCGTCCCCAATCTAGACGAAAAGAGCCCCGAGCTCGTATTGAACTGCATCCCAATTCTTGGACGGGCGCCGATGCCCAGATCTCTGCCATGTCGAGGTGCGAGATCAAATCCTTGGCGCGCTCGCCGGAGTGGTATGCCTTGTTCGGCGCCACCTTCCTGTAGAGCTTCTTGAGCTTCGTCTTCCCCTTGTTGCCCGGCGGCATCTCCGTCTCAGGTGGCAGCCCTAGGAAGGACAGGACGCCGGGCAGGTCGCACAGCATCACGTCCTCGATGTCGGCCTTGGCCGCCAGGTCGACGACTCTCTGCGCTGTCGGCGAGATGTTCGGGGTGCTGCTACCGCCCGCTGGTTCGGAAGCTGGCGGGCAGTAGCGGGCAGTAGCGGCAGTAGCGGTGTGGCTCGATAGGCCCGAATATCCGTAAGGAAGGTGCTCGCTCTCATATGTGCTGATATGCCTCGCCTCGCGAACCTTGGGATGCTTCCTGAGGTAATCCCTCAATTCGAGCCACTCTTTATGCTCATAACGCTTCGAAATCGTTTCCCCGTCGACAGTTTCCTTCACATAATGGTATGTTCGAACGCCTTCGAACTTGCCGAACCCGTTCTCGACGCTGAAGTTTCTGAACCAGCGCGAAAACCCATTCAGGTCCATGAAGTTGACTTGGGGATGCCTGTCTTTCGTTCGTTCGAATGAGTGGACGAGCGGAGTGCCTTTGACTTGTTCCAGGCCGAAGGCTTCCATTTCGCGGGCCTGCTCCTTTTTCCAGAATTCGAGATACGACGTCAGCGTCTCGCTTATCGAGATCCTCCGCACGCTTTTCTTGCTTTTGGGCGAGCGAACGCTTCGATCGGCCGCGAACTGCTGCTCAATGAGGATGCTTCTGTTCTCGACGGAGACATCGGACCACGTCATCCCGAGGGCTTCTGCCCTTCTCATGTCGGTGTCGAGCATGAGCATCACGCATGTGATGTGCGCGTCCGGTTCTCGATTGAGTAGGATGTCGAGTAGGCGAGCGGCGTGATGGTTCCTTCGCGGTTGTCGTGGAACTTTTTTGCGTACGAGCCGACGGTGTCCCTCGATTTTTGGACGTAGGTGCCGCTGTTGAGTTCTGCCTTGTAGGCTTCGAGTGCGGCGTCGACCTCTCGGCTTTTGGTGGTATGTATGGTCTGCCACGGCGAATAGCGGTATTTGCCCGTAACCGGATCCTTGCCGAGGCTGTGACGGTAGCGCCACGTGTATTTGTCGCGGCGTTGCTTCGTTCCTTTGCCTATGACGAGAGGTCGGTCGTTCATCGTGTTCCTTGCCTGAAGTGTCTGAGAATCGCGCTCGGTTGCGCGGAATGGCGCAAAGGGCTGGGGCTGTCTCTTATACACATCTGACGCTGCCGACGAATAGCCTTGTGTAGA
>UQXA01000040.1 GCA_900544865.1 uncultured Collinsella sp.
ACGAGATGCTCAGGAGTCTCGTGGGCTCGGAGATGTGTATAAGAGACAGGCGTTCTTCCGCGCTCCCGAGGTCACCGAGGCAGTTCGCGACCTGCTCAAGGCCCGCGATGGCCTGATGCTGGGCATCTGCAACGGCTTCCAGGCCCTGGTCAAGCTCGGTCTGGTGCCCTATGGCGACATCGTCGACGCCACGCCCGATGCGCCCACGTTGACGTTCAACACCATCGGTCGTCATCAGAGCCGTCTGGTGCGCACCCGCATCTCGTCCAACTTGTCCCCGTGGCTGTCGCAGTGCAGCCTGGACGACCCCTACACCGTCGCCATCAGCCACGGCGAGGGCCGTTTTGTCGCCAATGACGAAGTGCTCGCCCAACTGATCGCCAACGGCCAGGTCGCCACGCAGTACGTGGGCGAGAACGGCAAGCCCAGCATGGACCTTTCCGTCAACCCCAACGGCTCCGCACTCGCCATCGAGGGCATCACGAGCCCCGACGGCCGCGTCCTGGGCAAGATGGGCCATGCCGAGCGTCGCGGCGACAACCTGTACCGCAACGTGCCCGAGCATGTCCCCGGCGATAAGTTCATGCCGATCTTTGAGAGCGGCGTGGCCTACTTCGCTTAAACCTTTCCCATCGGGTACAATCCCTTCGGGTAACAACACCCGCCACCGGCACATCCGGTGGCGGGTTCTTTTTTGCTTCGCGCATGTAGGAAGGACATCATGGAAAGCCGCAAGCCGTATCTCGCCACCCTGCCCGGACTCATCCTGGGCTGCCTCGTCTGCTGTGCACTCTGGGGATCGGCCTTTCCCTGTATCAAGATCGGTTACGCACTCTTTGGTATCCCAGCGCACGATAGCGCCTCGCAGCTGCTCTTTGCGGGCTTGCGCTTCACACTTGCCGGCGCCCTGGTTATCGTTGGGATGAGTGCGGCCCAACGCCGCCCCCTCATTCCGCAGGCTCGCGACATCAAGCCCATCTTTGTCTTGTCGCTCTTCCAGACTATCGGGCAGTACTTCTTTTTCTATCTGGGCCTCTCGCGCGCCAGCGCCATGTCGAGCTCCATCATCGAGGCCAGCGCCAACTTCCTCGCAATCCTCTTTGCCGCCCTGGCGTTTCGCACCGAGAAGCTCAATACGGCCAAGGTGCTTGGCTGTGCACTGGGCTTTGCCGGCGTCGCGCTCGTCAACCTTTCGGGCGCGGATGGCACCTTTGGCTTCAGGCTCGATGGCGAGGGCTTTATCCTAGCCTCCACCGTCGCGGGTGCCCTTTCGACCTGCCTGATTGGCATCTTCTCGCGCGAGCACGACGGCGTCTTGCTTGCCGGGTGGCAGTTCTTGGTCGGCGGCCTTGTCCTCACCGCCATCGGCTTTTTGATGGGTGGCGCGCTCTCCCCCACGGCGATTGCCCCCGCCATCGCGCTCATCATCTACATGGCGCTTATCTCCGCGGTCGCCTACTCGCTGTGGTCGCGCCTGCTTGCCGTCAACCCCGTCAGCCGCGTCTCGGTCTTTGGGTTTATGAACCCCGTCTTTGGTGTGCTGCTGAGCGCGCTGCTGCTCGGCGAAGGCGCGGGCACGAGCCCCGTTACCGTCATCGTTGCCCTGTTGTTGGTCTGCGGCGGCATCATCATCGTCAACAAACCCAAAAAAGCCTAGCGAGCTCACCTTTTTAGGGAGGGCATTCGCATACTTTAGCTTAATGGAGCACACTGGTTCTCGTTGATTTCGTACCGAGTCGCGGCGGCAGACGCCCGTCTTGCCGCACCGCGCCTGGGCATTATGGCCGGTGGCCCCCCACAAACGCAAAAGGGGCGCACGACCAAACACGGTCGTATGCCCCTTTTCTAGCGTATTTGTACGCCAGCTTTCTTTTTCTCGGCCTTGACGCGATAGAGCTCCGCATCGGCAGCGCGAAGTAAGTCTTGCCAGGTATCAACACTATCGCCGACCCGCGCGCAACCGATGGACATCCGCAATGCATACGGCACCTCGGCATGCGCGAGCTCGTCGTTGATTGTCGCGCACAGATGCATGATATCCTGTTCCGCCGCTGCCTTTTGGAGCACCACGAACTCATCGCCACCATAACGCGCGATAAAGCCACCAGACGCCGAGCAGACATCCTTGAGCGCCGTCGCAACAACCTGAAGAGCATGGTCGCCCTCCACATGTCCATAGCGATCGTTAATCTGCTTAAAGCCGTCAGCGTCCATCATAAGCAGATATACATCTTCGGCCTGATCCACATTTGAAAAGAGCGACAGCATATAGGTCTCAAAACGGTTGCGGTTGTTGAGTCCAGTCAACGGGTCAGTCGAGATCAGTTGCTCCTGGCAGATGATATAGAGCAGCAACATGCTAATCATTATGCCGACACAAAGGCCAGGCACCGAGTATACGATCTGAAAGGTACCGCCCACCAGGGCCGGAATGGCGAAAAATGCCAAGGTTCGATAGATAGCCTTCGTCTGCAGGCTCTCGACCCTACGAGATTGCACAAACGCATGCAGGGACGTATGTATAACGTAACAGTAGCTGACAATGGGCTGGATCATATAGGCAAAGCCGCGACGATACACGCCCTGCGAATCGATATAGAACAAGGCGTGCGTCCAGTAACTGGTAAAAGCCAGCACGACCACCAGAGCCGTAGGCAACGTTACAAGCACCACCCTATAGCGCGAGGTCACAAGGCGAGAGCCCTGCATCGTCTCGGAATAGATAAACCAAATGAGACACGCGATGGCAAAGAGCGAAAACGAAACCGCGTTGGAAATCCAGTTGGCAGCAATACCCAACGTGCCGTCCGCACCATCCGAAAGCGTCCAGATCATATCGAATAATATGTACGCGGCAGAGGTGTAGCCAAGCATGCTAAACAATAGCTGCAGGGTGCTCGAGAACAAAGAGCGACGACTTCGCGCGGCAAGCCCGATAAGAACAATCATGCATAGCAGGAATATCTCAATCTTGAGTGCCTTAACCACTAGACGCCATCCCTTCAATATCCGAATGGTCAGAATCGCCCAATTCGAATCAGGGCAATAAACACCCCTTTACTCCGCAGGGGTAAAGGGAATCATAGCAAAGCGCCCGAACATCACTGCAAAACAGTTTCTGTTCGGGCGCTCGGACGGCGCGAATTGCACGCCGGAATCAATTATCGGTAACGGCCGTTACTCGCCGTCGATGTCGGTCGCGACGGCCTCCTCGATGGCCTCGACACCGGCAGGCGACAGGTCCTCCTTGCCCTGGCAGAACTTCTTGTCGACCCAGCCGGTCAGAATCGGAGCCATGATTGCCGTGATGATAACGGCAGTGGCGATCTGGGCGTACGCGGTGGGTGCAAGCTCGGCGTAGCGCGGCGCGACCTCGGCGAGAGCAACCGGCGTGGTCATAGCCGTGCCGGCGATGGTGGAGCAAGCCACGGCAGCCTTGCCGTTACCACCGCACAGGCGCTCGAACGCAAAGGTGATGGGACCGACGAGAAACAGCGTGACAAGGCCCAGCAAGATGCCGGAAATACCGCCGGCGATAAAGCTCGACAGGCTCATGGACGCACCGAGCTGAAATCCGATGACGGCAATCGCGGGATTGGCACCGGGAACCAGCAGGTTCTTGATAAACGGGGACAGGTTGCCCAGAACCATGCCGATAACGAGCGGCAAAATGGAGCCGATGATGGTACCGACAGAGATGTTGGCAAGGCCGGAAACACCGAGGATGATCATGGTGACGGCAGGGCCGGCCGTAAAGAACAGGATACCGACGGCGCCCTGCTCGGACTCATTGCCGAACTCGCCCATGATGCCCGTATAAAGCGCCATGTTGCAAAACGTGATGCCGCCGATAATAGACACGGAGCTCAGGCCCAGGAAGTTGTCGTTAAAGAAATATGCCACACCCAAGCCAAGGGCGGCCGCAACAACAAGCTTGGGAATCAGCACGACGATGCCGGTCTTGATGGCGCCCGGCGTGGACTTAAAGCTGATGCCGGCGCCCACAAACAGCAGGATCGCGGCAACGATGGTATTGGAGCCACCGCGGCAGGCAGCCGTAAAGAAGCCGCCGATCTCAAAAACCTGCGGGCAGAAGGTGTTGAGTAAAAGACCGACGATCATCGGATAGATCATGATGTCGCCCGGGATGCGCGGGACCCTGAATTTCTTTTGCTCGTTGGCGGTTGCTTCCTGTGCCATGAAACCCCCATTTCCGCTGACGGGGTACAAAAGCCCACGTCACACTTTGCTACAGTAAAGTTTGACCATGGTACCAAAAGAAATAGACCAGCTCGGTGAAAAATTCGACAAGTTGGGATGGAACGAGATTCGGCGCCCGCGACGCCACCCCTATATAAGGCTCAAGACGATATAGAGTACGATGCCCGAGACGCAGCACCACAGCATCGATTTTGTCTTGACCGCCACGACCACGACGCCGGCGGCCGCAATCCAGGGAACCAAGGCAGGCCAGAGCCCCGCGTCGAACGCGCCGGGACTCACCAAGTCGTTGGCGACCAGCGCGGCAAAGGCAGCGGGCGGGATATAGCCCAGGGCCTCGGTAATGCGGGGCGACAGGGTCCGCCCGCGCAAGGCGAACGCCGGCGCGATGCGAAAGAACGCAATAGCAGTCCACGACGACAGCCACAGAACCAAGAACTCGTTAACGGGCATCGCGGGCACCTCTTCCGTCAAATACAGCATCGCACGCCAACGCAATGGCAATGCCGGCCACGACGCTTGCCGGCACGGCAATATTCGTGAGGCCCAAGAACTTGCATACGGCGACGGACACCGCGCCCGAAACCGCCGCGACAACGTTGCCGCGCGACAGCCGCTGCGAAAAGAGCAGGCAGATAAAGAGTGAGGTGCAGACAAAGGCTGCAATGGCGGTGGGAACATCGACAACGGCGCCGACGATGGCGCCCGTCGTACACGAAACGCCCCATGTTGCGATAAGGATCACGTTGAGCACGAAGGACTCACGCGGGCCCCAATCCTCCCCTTCAACCAACTTGGCAAGCGAGATGCCGTATGCCTCCTCGGTAAGTGTCGCGGCAACAGCCAGCGTCTGACGCTTCGAGGCACCCCTCAGATGCGGTGCGATCGATGCCGAGTAAAGCGCAAAGCGCGAGGAGATTGCGGCGACGCTCGCGACGATCGATGCTGCAGGCACACCCGCCAGCCACAGGTTGCAGATCATAAACTGCCCGCTGCCCGTCACAAACGTGCTGCTCAGGGCAAAGACCATCCAGGGCTCCATTCCCGTCTGCCCCATGATCATTCCGCACGGCGCGCCTATTGCAACATAGGTAAGCATCACCGGCCAGACGGTTCTAACGATTTTGAGCACCATACGCTTCTCATCCTGACAAGGTCTCCGAGCCGCATGTAGCGATACGGCAGAATCATCATCCGACAGCAACCGAGTTCACCTACAATTGCCACCGGATCGAAAGACACAACTTTTTAGGAAGTCATTATGACAGCTATCGATCGAGACCGGGCGCGCGCGGCCTTCAAAAGCTACACCGATGCCTACGACGCCACCAACCCACGCATCGCGCTCAAAATCGAGCATACGTACCACGTGGCCGAGGCATGCGATGCCGTAGCGCGCGAGCAGGGCTGGTCGTCAGAAGATATTGACCTGGCATGGCTTTGCGGCCTGCTACACGATATGGGCCGCTTTGAGCAGCTGCGACGCTGGGACACCTTTAAGGACGCCGAGAGTATGAGCCATGCGGCGCTGGGCATCGAGGTCCTCTTTGGCGAGAATCCCGCCGATGCACCCGCCACGACAAACATCCGTGACTTTATCGAAACCGGTGCGCATGACGAGCTCATCCGAGCGAGCATCGCCTATCACAGCGACTTTCGCCTGCCGGCACAACTCGACGAGCGTACACGGTGCTTCTGCGATATCGTGCGCGATGGCGACAAGATCGACATTATGCGTACCATCGCCGACAGCACCGTCGACACCATCCTCAAGGTGGACGAGAAGACGTTTCTCGGCAGCCGTTTCTCGTCGCCGACACTTGCCGCCTTTGACGAGCATCGGTGCGTCGCGCGCGACGAGCGCAACGAGCCGGCGGACTACCTGGTGGGGCTCATCTGCTTTATGTTTGAGCTCGTCTATCCAGCAAGCCGCGCGCTGGCGCGCGAACAGGACGATATCTACCGCCTGCTCGACGCACCCTTTGGCATTACGCGCCCCTTTACCAATCCCACCACGCAAGCGACCTGGGAGTGCCTAAAGGACGAGATGCGCGACTGGCTGGCGCGCGCCTAGCGCTCAAGCTGGGCCAGCAGCTCCTCGACGACCTCGGCGGCGTCCCCAACAACCTTGTACTGGGCAGCACCAAAAATGGGGGCATCCGGGTCCTCGTTGATGGCGATAATGCACTCCGCCCCACCGATGCCGGCAAGATGCTGGATGGCGCCCGAAACACCGATACTCACGAGAAGCTTGGGCGAAACCGATACGCCGGTCTGGCCAATCTGATGGCGATACTCCAACCAGCCGGCCTCCACGACAGGTCGCGTGCAACCAAGCTCGGCTCCCAGAGCCTCGGCGAGCCTTCGCATCAGGGGCAGATTCTTCTTGGAGCCAATGCCGCGGCCCACCACGACCAAGCGCTCGGCATCGGCGATCGAGGCCCGCTGCCCCCACTCCTCGGCGGGAATCGAGATCTCGACACGAGCCTTAGCATCATCCGCAAGCGATATCTGGGTGATCGTGCCGGAGCGGCCGTAGTCGAAGTCGGGCGCCTTAAAGATGCCGGGACGAACTGTTGCCATCTGGGGACGATGATTGGGACAGACGATGGTGGCCATCAGGTTGCCGCCAAACGCCGGACGCGTCTGTTGCAGCAGTCCCGTCTCCGTATCCATCGAAAGTACGGTGCAGTCAGCCGTAAGGCCCGTCTGCAAACGCACAGCAACGCCGGGTGCCAGTTCACGGCCAAAAGCGGTTGCGCCGTATAAGATGGCCTCGGGTTTGCGTTCGGCTACCAAATCGCAGATCAAGCGGGCGTAGACCTCCGCATCGTTTTGGCGCAGGCGCTCGTCGCGACAGGCCAGGACTTCGTCGGCGCCCGCGCAAACCAGATGCTCCAGGTCGCCGAGAGAACCCTCGGGACCCATACCGATCAGTGCCACCAGACGGCAGTCGCGAGCATCGGCAAGCTCGCGGCCCTTGCCCATAAGCTCATAGGCAACGGGAGTCACCGTATCGTGCTCGTCGGTCTGCGCGAATACCCAAATGTCTCGATATGCATCAAGGTCCACCGCACCAGCGGCCTCGTCACGCTCGATCGAGATAGCGTTGACAGGGCAGGCGTCGACGCACCCACCGCATAGGATGCAGCCGTCGGTTACGCGGGCGCATCGGCTGGGTCGCTCGCCTTCCACTACGATGCCGCCCGAGGCACAGGCGCGAACGCAGCGACCGCAGCCGATACAGGCTTCGCTATCGATAATCAGTCCGCTCATCTATGCCATCCCCTCGATAATCTTGGCAAGCTTTGCCGCCTGCTCGGACGCCGTCCCCTCAACGGCCTCGCACGTTTGGTCACGGTCGGGCACAAACGAGCGCACGACCTGTGTCGGCGACCCGGCAAGACCGCAACGCGCGGGGTCGGCGTTCACGTCGGCGGCACTGACCACGCGCACGTCCGCCTCCTCCGCCGCGCGAATACCGGCAATACTCGGCATACGCAACTGGTCAATCTCCTTGGCAGTCGTCATCGCGCACGGCATCTCAAGATAGACCGTCTCCTCGCCGGCATCGCAACCGTGAACGAGCGAAAGCGCACCGCACGTCGTAAAACCTGCGCTCTGCACGCAGCTCACATCGGTCACGCAGGGAATCTCAAAGGCGCCGGCAAGCTCGGGGCCAATCTGGGCCGTATCGCCATCCACCGCCATCTTGCCGCAGATGAGCAGGTCGAAGTCCTCGTCGAGCGCCTCGATGCCGCATTTGAGAGCATAGGTGGTCGCCAGGGTATCGGCACCTGCAAAGGCGCGATCGGTCAGCAGCAGCGCGTCGTCGGCGCCTCGGGCGATGCAGTCGCGCAGCAGCGACTCGGTCGCGGGGATGCCCATCGACACCACCGTCACGCGCACATCCATGCCAAAGCCGATAAAGTCGTCCTTCAGCGCCAGCGCGCATTCCAAAGCGCTCGCATCAAAGGGATTAATGACCGCCTGCTTGCCATCGCGCACGATGGTATTGGTCTTGGGGTCCATCTTGACCTCGGTGCTTCCCGGCACGGCCTTGACGCACACCACCATATGGAAATCGCTCATCTTCACGCGCCCCCTTTCTGGACGAGCTCATCCAAGAGCTTCTCCGAAAACAGGTTACCGCGACCCAGCTGCCCGTCGGGATCGAGCTGGAGCTTGAGCCGCGCCGACTCGACCATGGCCTCGTGACCGTACATCGTCTCCAAGAAGCCCGCTTTGATCTTGCCGACGCCGTGCTCGGCAGAGACGGCGCCGCCCATGGCCGTGACCTCGGAAGCCCACTGGGCAAAGAGTTCTCCGCCACGGCGGTAATCCTGCGCATCGCGCGGCAGAATGTTCACATGCAGATGGTTGTTACCGATGTGTCCCCAGGCAGCAGACTCAAGTCCGCTTTCCGCCAGCGTGCGGCGATAGAGGGCGACGACATCGGCCAAGCGTGCATTGGGCACCGACATGTCCGAGCCCAGCTTGGTGATGGTAGGATCCATGCGGCGACGCTCGTCGATAAGCATGTTGACGCTCTCGGGCACCGCGTGGCGGAAGAACCGCTGGCACTCGCGATCGACCTCGGTGCGCACGACCCATGTCGCATCGTCGCTGCCGCCCGCAAGCTCCAGTACCCACCCCAAGTGATACAGCTCCTCAGTCGCCTGAACTTCGTCGTCGCAGTCGAGCTCCACGTAGACACAGACCTTGGCCTCTTTGTCGAGCGCCGGCAGCGAGGCGAACGCGGTCGACTGCTCACGCTGACGACGCAGGATATCCAGGGCGCCCGCATCGAAATATTCGATGGCAGCCGCGTGGGACAGGACGGGACGCACAGAATCGGTGAAGGACACGGCCTTGTCTTCGCTGTCAAAGAAACAGCTCACACCCCAAACGACCGCAGGCGCCGCCTGCAGGGCAATCTCGAGCTCGGTGATAACGCCGAGCGTGCCGCAAGCACCGATAAAGAGGTCGATGGCGTCCATTTCGTCCGCAACGAAATAGCCTGAGGCATTTTTTGTCTTGGGCATGGTATAGCCGGGAAGATCGAGCTCGAGCGTACGGCCCGCTGCCGTCACGAGCGACAGGTGGCGGCCCTGGGCAAAAGCCTCGCCGCGCTGAAGCTCAAGCAAATCGCCATCAGCCAGTGCGACGTGGAGTCCCGTGATATGTGGGCGCATGGGACCGTAGGCGTAGCTGCGGGCACCAGAGGCGTTACATGCCGCCATGCCGCCCAGACAGGCAGACGTCTCGGTGGGATCGGTGGGAAAGAACTGCTCGGGGGCCTCTTGAAACTCATCGTAGGCCTTAAGCGATGCCTGGTCCCAACCAACGGTCGGCAGCACCTTCTTGCTCAGCTGCTTGCGCAGCTCCGAGAGCACAACACCCGGCTCCACGCGCAGTAGAAAGCGGCCTTGTTCATCGCGGCGAAGGCCCAAGTAGCGATTCATACGGGAAGTATTGAGGATATGCCCGCCGTGGGGCACGGCACCGGCGGCAAGGCCGGTTCGGGCGCCCTGAACCGTTACCGGGACACGCTCGGCATGGAGCTTTTCCAAAATGGCACGGACCTCGTCTTCCGTTGTCGGAAACGAGATGCTCGAGGCCTCGCCCGATGCGCGAGATTCATCGCGGCCATACTCTTCGAACTCGTCGGTGAAGGGTTTGATGGTTGCAGACACGCGAACTCCCCCTTTAGCTAACTACAGTGTTTGCAGGGAGATGTTACCGCATCGTTTCGTCGACGTGTTCGAGACCGTCTCCATAATTGGCGATTTTTACGTTCGTGCAATTCGGCGAGCGGCTTGATTTCCTCGGCAGACGATGCTTTTGACACATATGGCCCCGCCGTCGTCGACCGCGCGATTGTCGCTCGAAAAAAGTTGGAGTATTTTTTGCCGCCTTTTACCTGCGGAGATGCCAATCCGTCAAGCATTTGGTCAGAAATTGGTCAAGTAGCGGCTGATACGGTCGGCGTCGACAGCCAAACCGATAGTAGTTTTGGCCCAGAAGCAGGGAGGTTCCCATGGCATATTACTGGCCCCAGTACGGCATCGCCATCGAAGTCGACGACGATCCCTATCTCCTGCCTTTTGACGAAGAGGCATTCCCCGATACGACGGTCTACCACGTTACCACCGATGTGATCTGCGACCCCGAGTCGTTCTCGGCGCTCGCCCACCACATCGCGCATATCCACGACATCGAGCTCCCTCCCGACTTCGAAGAACTCGTCTACTCGCGCCGCCTGATGCTTCACATGCTCTTTGGAGCGGACCCGTCCACCTTTGCGCGCATCTATGCCGCCAAGGATGCCGCATGAGCGCGAAGAAGCCGCCCCACTTTGCAGGTCTGGGGCATCGCAGGAAGCTCATCGTTGCCTGCTTGGCCATCGTCTGTGCCCTTGTCGCCGTAGGACTATACGCTTGGCAGTCGCAGCCCGTACCCGAGGCGGGCGCTTCGGTTACGACGGCCGAGGGCAAAACGCGTCAGGAAATCCAAGATGAGCTCGACGCCATCGTCCGCGACAACATGATGACGATTTCGGTCGCACCGGTCGCTCAGCTGCAGGAGGACGGCAAGCTGCGCGTCAACGTGCAAAACGTCCAAGACAATAAATTTCCCCAGCGATTCCGCGTCATCCAAAACGACGAGACCATGTACGAATCCGGTGTGGTCGAGACCGGCAAGACAATCGAAACGTGCCCCGCCGGCGACATCAAAGAAGGCGAGGCGTACATCGAGATCCAGGCACTCGATGCAAAGACCCTCGACAGCCACGGCAATCCGACACGTGTCAAGGTACGGGTTGAGCAAGCCGAGAACTAGCTTTCCGGCCGACGCGGCACCGCACGCAATTCACCAGCATTCGTCCAATCATCGCGGGGACGGCCCGCGGCGAATAGAAAGGAACGACCATGGACATCACCAGGAACATGAACGGAGCCAGAGCGCTCGTCGTGGGCGCAGGGCTCGCGCTCGCACTCGCAATGGGCGCCGCCCCGACGCCAGCTATGGCGGCCGGGCGCGTTGGAACCACGAAGGTAATGGTCAGGACCGAGATCGACAACGTTGAGTTCAAAGTTCCGACGGTTATTCCCTTCGTCGCCAAGGCCGACGGCACGCTTCAGGGCCCCTCAGAAGACGCGACCACCATCGACAATCATTCGGCCTACGGCATCCATGTCACCAACATGAAGATCGACGCCATGAACACCTGGACCATTGCCGCCGACGCCAAGGCCGGAACCGCGCAGAACTCCATCGACTTTAAGGTCGGCCCCGACGGCGCACTCCAGAACGCCAGCGCCGCCGCGCAAGGGACGGGCCTCGATCTTTCCAAGAATGCAGCCTTCGACATGGGCTACCAGGGCATTGCCGGCGGCGCGGACAAAATTAAGCTCAAGACAAGCGGAAACGTCGCCCGCGTCACGCGCGACATCTTCCGCGTAACCGGCGAAGGCGATCAGGTTGCAACGATTACCTGGACGGTCGAGCCCGGTGCGCACACGGCATAAGGCCGTCGCCCTGGCCGCCGCCGTCAGCATCCTAGCGTTTGGGCCAGCCATGGCCTTTGCCCAGCAAGAACAGGCGCAGGCCGCCACGCAAGTGACGGTCGACCTCTCGGAGCTCGACCGCGGCGACCGCGAGGAACCGCTGGCGCAGACAGGCGACAGACGATGGCTCTTGGCAGCAGGCGCCACAGCAGCAGGCGCGGGAACCGCCGGCCTCGGTCTGCACATCAAACGCAGCCAGAAACAAAACACGGACAGGCCGCACTAAATTAGCTAAGGAGACCCCATGGCATCGAAGAACCTTTTGCCCGTCGTCGCACTCTGCGGCGCGCTCGCAACCGGAACGCCTGTCGCCGCTTGGGCGACTCCCGTCATGGCAGACTCCTTACCAGCAGCCCTAAGTTCCGCACCAAATCCGTCGAGCGCCATTGCGTGCAAGCGTTTTTCGATCGCACAGGCCGCAATCTCGACCTCGGGATGCCTTCGTCGTAATACGGACGGCTCGATAGTCGTGGATATCAATCGTTCGAACAAGGCAAACGGCTCCCAGGCGGGGTGCGCCGTCTGCACGTGGCGCTCGGTTGTGCTCGATGCAGATGGCGATCCATGCAATTTAGAGCTGCGCATCGACATCGCTTCGGTCGATGACTCGGCGAACGGAGCGAAGGTCGCCTTCGACGGTGCGTTTTTCGAGAAAGGAGGCGGTATATGTCTGGGCTGCGCCGCCGCGAATGCAGACGATGCGCAGCCCACCCTCTCATTCACGGCATCGTTGCGGCTGACCAAAGCCGGTACCGATGTTATCGCGGCGGGAGAAGCGTCCCTGCTGTTCTACGCCGTCAGCACCAAAGACACAGACGCTCATTTCGAGAAGCCAGCCGGATCACTCAGCCTTACACGAGGGATAGAGGCAGGCCCTATTGAAATCGATGCCCACGCGCAAAGCAGGCAACGCATTCTTGCCGACCCGGCGCTTCTCGAAATGGAGTGGAACGGATCCGGAGCCATCGGAATTCTCCCCTCCGCGTTTGACGCCAAGACGCTCCCCCCAAACGACGAACCCATCAACGCAACCATACAAGAAGAGAGCGCGGACAAAGAAGCAGGTGCGGGCGACACGCCGTCGCCGACAAACAGCGTCCCAGCTTCTCTCGAAGCGCCGAATGAGCCCGCTGCCGATCCAAACGATCCCGAGCTCGCGGACAGTCTGGGGCTTGCTGATCCTCAAGAGATCGATGAAGGTAACTGCTGCGTGCTTGCCGCGCTCGACCACACAGAGGTCATCGACGCTGCGAACATCGAAGTTGCCGCCGCCAATCAGCCCGTCCGCAAGTCGGCTATCATCGCATTTCCTGAATCCATCGAAGTCGTCTTTTTGCCATCGGGCGAGGTCGTGGCCCCAACACTGCTCACCTTGTTGGGCGCCAAGAATACTCGAAACGAAATTAAAAAGGTCACAGTTGTCGACCCTGCAACCACCGCCAAGCTGCGTCTATACGCCGTTGCTCCAGACGGAGGCAAGACCTTGGAATTCGATGGCGACACACTCCTGGCCTGGCGACGTCTGGACATTATGCAAGACGTCTCGTATCAGATCGAACTCGAAGGGTTTGATCGTGCCCGCGATGCCAATATCATCGCCGCGGCTATTGAATCCCCACAGCGGCTTATGACACTGCGCTTTGAATACTATCCCTATGTCCCGACAACCACCTGAGGCTTAAATGCCGCGCATCATTCCTAATACCACTTATATAACGTATTAGATGAGTCGCGATGTACCTCGCATTTCGTTCTGCTACGATTGCCACGTTGGCATCAATACAGGAGGGCTCATGCCGGGCTTGGGAACAATCATCAACGTTGTGCTTTTAGTTGCGGGCGGTCTTTTGGGATTAGCGGGCGGCCGCTTCATTACACCGCGCATCCAAGACACGCTCATGAAAGCATCGGGGCTGTGCGTCCTGTTTATCGGCCTTGGCGGCACCATGCAAAAGATGCTCCTTATCGATGGGAAGGCGCTAGCGACCACCGGCACCACCATGCTCATCGTCTCGTTCGCCCTCGGCTCGCTCATCGGCGAGGCCATCAACTTGGAAGCCGCCATCGAGAACCTTGGCGAATGGCTCAAGCGCAAAACCGGCAGCGAGGGCGATAACGAGTTCACCAACGCTTTTGTCTCGACTTCACTCACCGTGTGTATCGGCGCCATGGCCATTGTGGGATCGATCCAGGACGGTCTGCTCGGTGACTGGTCAACGCTTGCCCTGAAAGGCGCATTGGACTGCATCATCGTCTGCGCCATGACGGCGTCGCTTGGCCGCGGCTGCATTTTCTCCGCCCTGCCCGTCGCCGTGTTCCAGGGGACGATCACGCTGTTTGCCGGCGCACTCTCCCCCATCATGACTACGGCAGCCCTCGACAGCCTTTCGCTCGTAGGCTCCATGCTCATCTTCTGCGTCGGCGTCAACCTCATCCGTCCTCAGACCTTCCGCACGGCCAATATGCTCCCCTCCGTCGTCATCGCCGTCATCTACGCCCTCCTGTTCTAAATCTATCTACGCAGCAGTATCTCGAACACCTGTTTGATGCTGTGCTATGATATGAGGTCACCGAAGCTGCGTTAGGAGAGGAGGAGCGGTGGCCGACCAGGACATCAAGATGCTCATCGAGCGCATTATGGCCGAGGCCCGGACCCATCAGTCTGCCCGCTTCTCACATGAAGTCTACGCAGACGAGCCGATTCTCAAAACCGGCCGACAGATGCAGAATTTCCTCCCCGACCAGTACCGCAAAATGCGCGAGATATCGCGCTGGCAGGATGACCCCAAGGGCGGTGCGGGCCGCTGGCTTTCGGAAGCCGAGCTTTTTTACCGCCAGGGCCTGCTGATGGCCGACTTTGAGGACGACTGTCCCTACAACGGCACCTTTAAGTCGTACTTTCCCACCTACAACGCCATGAGCGACCGGCAGCTGCGCGGCTACTTTACCTGGCGTGCCCAAGTGCGCCGCGGAACCGTCGAGGAAACGTCTACGTCCTTTGCCTTCCTGTATCTCTATGAGCTGATCTGCGGCATCGGCGTTGATGACCCGCTCGATGGCTTTAGCAAGATCAAGGCCTTTTGGGATGCCTACCGTGCCTTCGAGCCCGGCATCGACCGGTTTGCACGCGTGTGGCTGCAAGATTACGCCGTGTTCCACAGGCTCGACCCCAAGCTGCTTCGCGACTCTAAAACCGTCATGTTCGATAACGCCCTTATCGAGCTGCGGCGCGCGGCTCGAGACCTTGTACCAGCACAGGCACCGTCCGGCCAGACCCCTAAGCGTCGCAAAACCTCCGAGCCCACGCTCCCCCTTCCGCCCGACGAGGCGCGCGAGGAGCGGCTCATGGCCGCCATCAACGCCCTCTCCACGTACAACCTAAGTAACTCGCGGCTCGACCGCAGCCACCACCGCGATCTGCGCCATGTGACATGCGCCGTGTATGTCCGCATGGCGCACTACTATGACACGCACCGAAAGACCGGTATCGTGGCGAGCTTGTTTGGGGAGGAGACAGCCATGCCCTATACCATGTTTGCCTCGGCTGTGTTCTTTGCGCCTAATCGCCACGAGGATTGCGAATACCGTCTGGACCCCATCCATATTTACCGTTGTCAAAACGGCTTTTGGGAATGCATGCGCATCCACGGCAGTAGGCAAAAGAGCAGCAAGCTTGGTGAGATGATGCGCGCCTGCGACCAACGCCTGCGCCTGGCTCTAGACCCCACCCACCCCCTAAAGGAGGAGAAGGTCCCCAAATATCTGGCCAAGATCATCGATGACGAGATTGTGGCATGGCTTTCGTGGGACGCCGCACACCAGCCCGTCAAGATCGATATCGATCTGAGTCAGCTGGGGCACATTCGGAGCGCCGCTGCGCAAACGCGCGAAGCGCTTTTGATCGACGAGGAACGCGAGGACGGCGCGTCCGCAGAAGCCGAGGCAGCGGACTCAGGGCAACCGGAAGCCGAGCCCGTAACCGACGCGATTGTCGAACCGGTCGTGGCACCCATTCGGCAGGACTTGACCGACGAGCCGACCATATCCACCGAACAGTTTGGTGTCGTGGCACCGCTTCTCGCGCCGACGCCCGTGTTCGCAGCTGCTGCGCCCGCTGACGCCACAAGCGAACTCACGCCTGCCGCAGACGCCTATCTCCGCGCGCTGCTCGAGCAGAACACGGCGCAGGCGGCATTGGCGGTGGAGAGGTCGGGACAGAGCGAGGACATGCTCGTCGATAGCATCAACGAGGCGCTCTTTGACCTGGTGGGCGACACCGTAATTGAATTTAGCGCGGCAGGGCCGCAGATTATTGAGGACTACGAAGCAGACGTGAGAGGATACCTAGACCATGAGTGATACCGCATCCGCAGCACCCCGCGTGCCCAAGCGCGTCGCTGCCGTCATTCTCAACTCGCTCAAGGGCGGCGTGGTCCCGCGCATCGGCCTTCCCTACATTACCGTAGGGCGCGAGGTCGAGATCCGCGCCCTGCTCACCGATCTGAGTCTCATCGCCGACGGTGGGGCGAGCTTCCGCTTCCTGGTCGGTCGCTACGGCGCCGGCAAGAGCTTTTTGCTCCAAACCATCCGAACGCATGCCATGGGCGAGGGATTCGTCGTCGCCGATGCAGACTTGTCCCCCGAGCGCCGTCTGCAGGGCGGGCAGGGGCAGGGCCTTGCCACTGTCTCTTATACACATCTGACGCTGCCGACGAATAGCCTT
>UQXA01000041.1 GCA_900544865.1 uncultured Collinsella sp.
ATCTACACAAGGCTATTCGTCGGCAGCGTCAGATGTGTATAAGAGACAGAGCTATCGGAACTCGAAGCCAGCTCACGGATGCTCTCGTGATACACGTCATCGAACGAATCGAGCGGCGACTCGGTACCGTAATGATGGTAGTACCACCAGTAGCAGGGGTAATTGTCGTAGAAACCGTCGGCCTCGCGCACCTCGGGCGGCACGGCCTCGGCAAGCTGACGCAGGACTTCCTTCGATACGCCCAGCGCCGCACCCATCACCAGAAGTTTATTCCACAGTACCAAATCGCCCGGAACGGCTTCCTTTAGGCGCGTGAAATCCTCAAGCCAATGCTTGAGCGCCTTGCAGCGAGCCGCCACCTCGGCGCCCTCCGGCGTAAAGCGGCGGAACGTAAGGCCCACGCCAATACCCACCAGCACAATCGGCACCGAGATAACCGCGGCGACAATGTTCGCCTGCGCGCCGTCGGTAAAGAAGATGGATCCCGCGGGAACACAGGCGATCAGAATACCGAGAACCAGGCAAAACACCATTGCGACAATGCCGTCCGAGGCAACGTACTCGCTATCGGCCAGCTTGCCCTTAACGGTGTTCTGATAGTCCTCGAGCTTGTCGCCCACGGGCGTAGCGTGCTGCTTGACGTAGTGCTGCAGCTCGTCAAACGTGCGCGAGCGATCGCCGTTCTCGTCGGGCTTAGCACCGGCAAAGAAGACCTTGAGCACCATGCGGTCAATGCCCTTGGCCGACTTCCAGCCCGCATCACTCACCGTCACGCGATACGTCTGCTCTTCTTTTTCACGCCCCATCAGGCCTTTCTTGGCCTTGGTCACGGTCGCCTGCTCCAGCTTGATCACACGGTCGTCGGTGAGCTTCATGAGCGTGGCGATATATGCCTGATCGGGCACCTCGTTCCAGCTCATGAGGGCCGAAAGCACGGCGGGATGGTCGGCCGAAGGCACATCGCGGAAATATTCGTCCTGGAAAAGCGGCTTTGGCTTGCGGCGGCGCAGCTTGAGCACAACGATTGTGCCGGTAAAGGCCACCGCCGCGACAACACTTAGCACGGCAAGTACATTGGCAATCATGCGAGCGTGAGCGCGGCGGGCGTTAGCTTCGTCGGCCCATTCCTTCTCTTCGCCCAGGATCGTTGACATGCGTTCTTCGCCCGAGGCGGCAAGCTGCGGCACCCAGTCGCTGGGGAAGGCGATGCGTGCCTCGGCGAATTCGCCCTGATGCACGCAGGGAATGGTATAGGTGACCATGGGTTCGTCCGCATCGAGCGATACGTCACCCGTCAGCGGACCGTGGCCCCACGCGCGGAAGTTATCGCCCTTGACGGCCGCCGTCCCGGCAGCGGCATTTGCGAAGTGCACTTCCATCTCGACGTCATCGGAATCCGCGGACCAGCCGTCGCCCACGAATTTCCAATAGAGCTCGGCGGTATCGGCCCAGTTCATAACCGCACCGGTCATGGTGTAGCTCACGTAATAGATCGCGCTATCGCCGCTCTCGTGGGGGCTGAAAACCTTGATCTTTACGCCGTCACCAGTCTGCTCGACCGTATAGACGCCAGAGTCACCCTTGTTCGCGCTATCGACTTTGTTGAACGCGGTGTCCTCCTCCTCGACGCTCAGCACATCGACACCCGCCGTACCGCCCTGCTGGTTGGTGCCCGTATTGATCTCCCAAAACACGCCGTTGATGTCGTCATCGAAATCAAACTGGCGCCCCTCGACAACGGTCAGCGAGCCGTCGGCCTCGACCGTGGCGCCGATATAGGTTTGGGTCATGGAGTAGCCGTCGGCGTGCGCGGCGACAGGCAGCAGCAACAACGCGAGCGCGACGAGCACGCAGACGGAAGCGAATCGCGCAAACAGGCAGCGCTGCCGACAAGTATTGGCAACGGGGGCGTTCATAGGCACATCCTTTGTCTGTAAAACCAACATCGCCATTGTCCCACGTTTGCGGGCACACATGACGAACATCTAGGCGACCGGAGTGCCAAACGGGATGAAAGTCACGCCCGCACCCCGACACTTGGAAAACGATCTATTGGGGACGGAGGAAAACGGATCATTGGGTTGAACCGACAGACAGCAACAAATTTGTTGTTTAGGACGCTCTTTGGCCGAATCCCGCGCCAACAATAGATACCACTTCACAGCTCCGTCACAGGTGTAGCGGCTTTGTGTGGGCTCGGCATGCGCTGATTGAGCCACCAGTCGAGGGGCATAAAGCAGTTGAGCGAAAACGGTTTGCCCCTTTGCCGTTCGCTCGAGGATCATGTCCCCCTTTTCCGCGGAAACCCCGGCAGTTGCGAAGAGCTGCCGGGGTTTCTGTTGTCTAAGGTGCCAAGTTGACGGACAGGAATTAAAGCACCGAGTCTGCAGCCCGCCATACGCAATGCGGGGCCTCGACAACTTGCGGACCACAGTGACGCCTCCCCATCGCGCCCCGCGCTATACTCGTCCGCATGGATATCAAAACACGCAACATAGCAACGCCCGCCGCGGATGCGCCAACGACGCAGCCCGCCTCCGTTCCCGCGCCCGTCGTGGGGCGCTTTGCCCCGTCGCCATCGGGCCGCATGCACCTGGGCAACGTGTTCAGCTGCCTCTGCTCGTGGCTTTCGGCCCGCAGCCAAGGCGGCAGCATTGTGTTGCGCATCGAGGACCTGGACGATCGCTGTAAGCGCCCGGAACTTGCCGCTCAACTGATTGACGACCTGGCCTGGCTAGGGCTTGAGTGGGACGAAGGCCCCTACTACCAGCACGATCGCCTCGACCTGTACGAGAGCGCCTTGCGCCAGCTGCAGGGCGCTGGCCTCACCTACCCCTGTTTTTGCACGCGCGCCGAGCTCCACGCCGCGAGCGCGCCGCACGCCAGCGACGGCACGCCCATCTACCGCGGCGCCTGCCGAGGCCTTTCGGCCGAAGAGGTCGCCCGCCGCAGTGCCCTGCGCGCCCCGGCCACGCGCCTGCACGTGCCCGCCGTCGACGACCTCGCAGACGATGTGGTCGAATTCGTGGACCGCACGTACGGGGCCCAATGCGAGGCACTCGCCACCGAATGCGGCGACTTTTTGGTGCGCCGCAGCGACGGCGTGTTTGCCTACCAGCTGGCCGTGGTGGTCGACGACGCCGCCATGGGTGTTACCGAGGTCGTGCGCGGATGCGACCTGCTGGGCTCCACGCCGCGCCAAATCTACCTGCAGCATCTGCTGGGACTTCCCACGCCGCACTACGCGCATATTCCGCTGCTCATGTCGCCGGACGGCCGCCGCCTTTCCAAGCGCGATCGCGATCTGGACCTGGGCGAGCTCCGCGCCCGCTTTGGCACACCCGAGGCATTGCTGGGCTGGCTCGCCGGGCAAACGGGCATCGCACCGGACACCACACCGCGCTCTGCCAAGCAGCTGGTCGAATACTTTAGCTGGGACGTCATCCGTGCGCATCGCGAGAACATCACTGTAACTGCCGAGTAGCCAAACGCCTCGCCCCTACGCAACATCCCAGGGCTGGAGTTCGTCGCCCAGGCGAACGATGCAGTCGTAGAGCACGGTGTGGCGCTCGGCCGGGTTGGCATCCCGATGGAAATGCCCGTAATACCAGCGTTTGTAGTCCAAGCGGTCTTCCAGCTCATCGAAAAATGCCGTAAGCCGATCAACGGCGGGGTAATTCCAGCCGGGCGCCGGATAGAGCGTGGGCGAAAGCATGCGCGTAGAGCAGGTGTGGGTGATTACGTAGTCGACCTTCCAGCCCACGCTGTCGAGCTTTGCCCGCGCCCCCTCAAAGTTGCGCTCGTCCGGCAACTCCTGCGGCCACCAGCTGGAATACGGGATGCGGTATTCCTTGTCCACGCTCGTGGCGCCGCCCATGATAAAGATCGTTGAGCCGTCGAGCTCAAAAACCTCGCCACGCGTCAGGCGCCGTATGGGAGAGGTATCCGACAGGCGCTGCGTCAGCCCACCGTGCCACAACTCCATGGGGCGCTCCGCCCAGTGATCGAAACGCTCGTGGTTGCCGTCGACGAACAGCACGGTATAGGAGCGCGACTCCAGCCAAGCGATGTCGGCGCACTCCTCGGCAGAGAAATCCCAGGGAAAGCCAAAGTCGCCGGAGACGATGAGATAGTCGTGACTCGTCAGACTATCCCCAAGCTCCCAGTCGCGCAGCTTTTGCATGTCGAGGCCGCCGTGAATATCGCCCGTCACATAGACCGTCATCGGATTACCACTTCCCTCTTATAGGCTTCGAGATCGTGCTCGATCTGCTCGTCACCCGTGGCGTTGACCCACCACGGCCATTTAACGCACCGCATCGGCTCGTCTACCTGCGCAAACCACGACCTGAGCTCATCCAGACTTACCGGGGCGTAGCTGTTAGCGTCCATGCCCACGTCATAGCGCAGCAACCCCTGTCTGAGGTTGAACTTGTTGTACGCGTCGCCGCAGCTGTGGATATGCCCGTGCAGATGCCAGCTGCCGTGCGACATGCCCCGCCAATCGACCATGGGATAGTGGCTCAGCACGATTTTTTGGCGGTCGATCTTGAGCACGCAAATGGGCGGCTCAACGATAAAAGCATCCGCTACCGCAGACTGCGTCCAGTCTTTGTCGTGATTGCCGGGCAGCAGATGAACGCGCTTGCATGTAATGCTTTTGCGCAGCTCGTAGGCGTCTTGGACCGTCATCTTAAAGCTAAAGTCACCCAAGATGTAGAGCTCGTCATCCGCAGCAACCTTGCTGTTAATGTTGGCGACCACGGCATCGTTCATCTGCGCAACAGTCGACCAAGGCCTATCGCTAAGCCGTAGCATGTTCTCGTGTCCAAAGTGAGTATCGCCGGTAAACCAGATCACGGGGACCTCCTGTTGCTGCGGGGTATCCATCCCTTAGGGCTTACCCCTCGTTCTTCCATCCAAACGGGTCGAGCACCCAAAAAATCAGATCGAGTACGCCGCCGGTCATCATGGCGCCGGCAAGGGCCATGCAAACGTGCAGAGAACTGGCACTTCGGAGCACGTCGAATGGCCCCAGAACAGCCAGCAGCGCGACCGCTGCGCCGGCAAGGCACAACGCGAGGCACGGCCCCGCGTCCTTGACGCACTTCTTTGCGAGATGCTTGGTGTTATCGCTCATTGGTATCGAACTCCTTAGAGGATCGTTGTTTGGGTACATGCCGCCGCGGCAGAGCAGGGCGGCAGGGTAAGTGTCCCATGCCGTGCGGACACGTTTTTAAACCCATGTATCCGCAGGGACCCATGTCCTTGCAGAACACCCCCGAAGAATCGTCTAAGCCGCTGGCGGGCAACATACTGAACAGGGGGTCTTTCCTCGTTTGAGCGCGGTCGCCAGTGGCACGCTTGTTCTAATGGCATTTTGAGGAAGGTTTTTGCATCCCCCAGAACGGTGATAAATCTTGCCGTTCTTGATGACGATCACCTTGGTTTTTGAAGCAGCCACGCTGCGGGACTTGATGGGCGCATCCGCCTTTTGACGAGCCGGTGCCGTTTTCCGAGGCCAGCCTCTCGGAAAATCAGAATCGCAGAATCGATTGATGTAGCTGTCGAAACATCCATCGAACAGCAGCCCCGTTGCCAAGCCCGCCATGAACCCACAGGCAATCGCGGCCTCTCCTCTAATTTGCATATGTCCCTCCTTAATTAATCTTGAAGATAAAAGCGGCGCGCGCCGCAGAACCCATGCCCTTGCGGCGCGCGCCGAAAATGATCCGCTTTCCTCCGTCCCTAACGGATCAGCTGGCGGCGCTTGTCGGACAGGAAGACGCCGGCGGCAACCAGGACCGTGCCTCCAATTACGAACGTCTCGCCCAGCAGGTTGGACACGTCGCCCGTGGCGGGCATCGTCGTCTGCTGCGTGGTGGCCTCGGACGCCGAGGTCATGTGCTTGGCCTGGTACGCCACCTGCGTCGCAGGCTGAGTCTGCTCGCCATTCCCGCGCTCGGCGGCCTCTTGGCGAGCGATCTCGGCGTTGAGCTCGACAATAGCCTGGTCGAGCTCGGCCTTGGCGGCGGTATAGTTGGCAAGCGCCTCCAAGTAGGCAGGTGCCACAGCATCCGTCGCAGCAACGGCAGCGTCGAGCTCAATCTTGGCAGCTGCGGCGCGCTCGGCGGCATCGTGGGCTGCAGCGATCTTCGCGTTGAGCGCCTCATCCGCATCGTTGGCACGGCCGCTAGCGATGGCGTCGGCAAGGTTGATCCTGCGCAGGCGGGCAACCGCGGCGGCAGAAGCATCGCGATCAGCGGTCGCATCCGTTACGGCGTCGTCCGCCGCAGTCACGCCAGACTCGGCATCGGTCTTCGCCGAAGCCGCTGCCTCAACAGCAGCATCGGCAGCGGCCTTGTCCTCCGTCGCCTGAGCAAGCGCCGCGGCGGCATCATGTAGCTGAGCCGCACGAGCAGCAGCCGCGACGGATGCGGCCTGAGCCGCGGTCACAGCCGTGCCGGCACCGCTCGCAGCAGCCTGGGCGGCAACAAGCTCGGCCTGGGCAGCAGCGACGTCGGCATCTGCCTGGCCTGCCGCACCCTGCGCGGCATTCACTGCAGCCTGCGCGTCAGCCTGAACGGCACGCGCCCCCTCGAGCACCGCCGAGGCCGCATCAAATGCACGCTGAGCAGCGGCAACGTCGGCAGAGTACGCAGCCAGCTCGTCCTGGGCGGCAGCAAGCGCGCTCTCCTTGTCGCCAACGCCGGCGCGAGCGGCATCCAGCGCACGCCGGGCAGCGGCAGCCTTGCCCTTGGCGACATCGAGTTCATCAGACTTGGCAGTCACGACACTCTGCGCCGCGGTAACCGCAGCGCTGGCAGCGTCCACGTCGGCGCGGGCATCAGCCACGGCACGCGCAGCGGCCTCAGCCGCGGCCTGCTTCTCCCCCACGGCAGCCTGGGCATCCGAGGCCCCAGCGGCAGCAGCGTCAACATCGGCGGCAGCAGCATCGACTTGAGCCTGCCTTGCAGCGGCGGCCTGCGACGCGGCGCTCACCTTGCCGCCAGCCTGCGCAGCCGCGCCCTGAGCGGCAGAAAGCTCCTGACGAGCCGCGTCCACGCCCTGCCCAGGATTTGCCAACGAGTCACACCACGCATTAAGCGCAGCCTCGTATTCGGCAACCGTCATCGGATTGGCGGCATTCGTGTACCATCCTCCAGACATAGAGAACGTCTGCGCCTGCGTAAGCCAACGGTTCATCGTCCCGCGCGTGCAAACCCCCATACCCGTTACGGTGTAATCGGGATCGATCACATTCATGTAGTGACCGACTGTATGCACGCTCCCGCCATGCGCAGCCACGTAGCGATCGATTTCGTCGCCATGCTGCTCGTAGAAATCAAAAGCAGCCTTTCCCGTAAGGCCCGTCGCTCCCAGCGTAGCCGCAGCGCGGTCAAAGACGGCCTTCTCCTGATCGACCCACTGGATGAACGGGTCGCTTCCGTAGTTCCACGCCACGTTTTCGCCCACGTTGAACTGCATGGCGTGCGCAGTCTTGGTATCGGAGAAATTCGCATCGGCAATCGCGGTCGCCATCATGGCATACGTCACCTTGAGCTCACCCAGGCCAACGCTCGCACGATACTTGTTGCACGCCTTGAGCCACACAATCGCTTGCTTCATGTTGGTCAGACTCGTCGCGTCAACCTCCTCGCCCACCTTGGTGAGGCTGGCATATTTGCAGTTGAGAATCAGGTCCGCCGCATCGTCGGCACCCACGCTCTTAAAGAACGCAATGGCGCCCTGGCGGTAGTTTTCCGCCGAGGCGTTCGCCGTAGCCTGAGCGGCGTCGAGCTTGGCCTGCGCTTGAGCTACAGCCTGATCGGCCTGCTGCTTTTGAGCCTTTGCCTGGTCGAGCGCCTTGTCGGCAGCGTTCTTCTCGTCCTTAGCGGCCGAGAGCTTGGCCTGAGCGTCGGCCAGCGCCGCAAGCGCATTGGCATGCTCGGCCTTAGCCTGATCGACGGCGGCGTCTGCCGCGGTCGCAGCAGCCGTGGCAGCGTCCAACTTGGACTGCGCGTCAGCCGCAGCCTGCTGCTGGACGGCGAGCGCCTGCTGAGCAGCCTGCACCTCACCCTCGGCAGTGGTCACTTCCTGCGAGGCAGCAGCGAGTTCGCCCTCGCGCTGCGCCTGGACCGACTTGGCGGCGTCCAGCGCGGCAGCGGCGGCGTCCACCTTGGCCTTGGCAGCCTCGTACTCCGGGCCCGCGGCACCCTGCTCGGCACGGTCGAGATCGGCCTTGGCGGCGTCATAGCTCGCCTGAGCGGCATTCACATCCTTATCGGCCGCATCCTTTGCCTGCTGAGCTGCCGAAAGCTTGCCTTGCGCGTCCTGCTGTTTGGCCGCGGCGGCATCAACGCCAGCCTGGGCATTCGAAAGCCTGACCTGCGCGTCGGCGGCCTGCTGCTTTGCCTGCTCCAGCTCGCTCGCGGCCTGCTCGGCAGCGGCCTGAGCCGCGGCAACAGCCTCGGGCGTGGCATCGGCAGCAGTGGCCTGCGCGGACTTGAGCGCAGCCTGGGCATCGTCGGCGGTCTTCTGGGCAGCGGTCAGGGCTTCACCCTTGTCCGTCAGATCCCTCTTTGCGGCATCGAGTGCAGCTTGAGCGTCCTCGAGCGCCTTCACGTCCGCATCGGCCTTGTCCTGCGCGGCACCCATCTGCTGCTCCAGCTCGGCCGAAGCTGCAGAAGCGGCAGCGTCGCTTGTGCCACGGGCCGCATCGTAGGCGCTCTGAGCCTGCTGCTGGTTGGCAGCGGCGGCGTCGTAAGGAGCGGCGGCCGCATCCAAATCGGCCTTGGCAGCAGCGGCCTTAGCGCGAGCCGCATCGACCGCAGCCTGCAGGTTGGCGACCTTCTGCACCGCTGACACCGTGCCCGCGCCAGCGCTAGCAGCAGCCGCGCTCGTCAACGGAGACAGCACCGCAGCCGGCTTCGCAGTAGCGTCGGCACCGTTCGCACCCTGCGCCACCGCAGTCAGCGGAGACAGCAGCGACCCGCCCGTCATGGCGATCGTTGCCGCAGCAACTGTCGCCATACGCCCGGCGGCCTTCGCCTTACCCGCAGCGCCGCCATTGATGTTCTTGTTCACGTTCTTGCTCATTGCCGATTCCTTCCCACGATGAGCTGATGTTTGACACATAATCGATCCAATATGCCCCGCTAAAAAGAGGTGATAACGGGGTAATTAAATCGGAGGAGTTGGAGACAAGCCCACATCCATCAGCGGATGCCGAGCTCATACTCCCGCTCGCGCTCAATATCATTCAGGTACTCATAATCTTCGGAGCTAAGCTCTAGATCATCTTGAGCGAACATGTAGTTCTCGGCCTTAGAACCAATACTGCAACCGTAGATGGTATTGAGATCGATATGGTCGGTATTGTCGTTGTAAAGGGGGAAAATTCTGCTGGTCATGCTCAAGTACCTCTCAACATAAACTGAAAACTCGTTTGCTTGGTCTCTTTTTGAGACCCCATCTGATGTGCTATGGCTGCAGTATATGTTCTCCCCTTTTACAATGCAAGCGTAATTTCAAAAAGTTCTAGGAGCGATAATTGCGCAACACCATCACTTGTCGCCACCGCCATCCTCTACCGCGCCCTCACGCGCAGCGCACTCGTTGAGATACTTGACCGGAATCGGCCACACGGACGGAGCCTTATAGCGCGAAAGGCCTATGTTGGCCAGCTGAACCAACAACTCAGACAAATCATCGCCGTCGAGTACCTCAATCGAACGCACGTGAATCGCAGTCGCCATATCCTCCTGGGTGCCGTTGTTGACGCCCACAAAATAGCAAGTCTTGCCCGCACGCTCGAACGTTCCAATGCCGTAATAAGGCGAGTTGTAGCTCTCGAAAATCTCTTTCTTACGCCCTGCTTTGCCTGTGAGCTGATGCTCACCCACCAGGGCCATAAAGTTATTGGAAAACGTCGTCAGTCCCGTATCCCGCACGCGCGCAAGCATAGACTGCCCGTCCGCATGCACGTCAAAGACATAGGCGCCCTTATCGAGTTTGCCGTCCGCGGTCAGCAGATCGAGCTCCATCTCGTCCTCGGGACCATCCTCTGCCGAATGTGAGGCATAGCGCATGCCCCCATCCGCGCCAATCGCCAACGTAGCGATACGCGAATCCAGCTCAATCTTGTCCTTTGTTTTATGCGGCACATCGACCAAGCCACACACCGTCACCGACTCAATATCCAAAGCATCAAGATCAAACGCCGTCACCCGCTCGTCGACAACATCCTGCTTTACCAGCAGTTCTTTGAGCATGGCGCCCAGGATCGCCTCTTGCGCATTGCGATCCTTTTGCTTTGGCGCCACCTTAAACAGTGGCTCGCACACATCCGGTGTCACGTGCTGTTCCACCACGCCAGCATGTAAGGCATAGCCGTCGTCCTCAGCAACCTCATTGGGCACAACGACAAGGTTCAGCGCCCGCGAATCCACGGCCCTTCCGCCATACGTTGCGCGAACGCCCCACGAGGAATCGTTAAGTCGATCGGCCAGCTGGCGCGCCACTTCGGCAAGCCCATTGCGCGCAAACGACACCACGATTCGCTGCCCCGCCATGCGCTCCGCAACCACGCGCGCGTACTCATCACCCTTGAGCACCTCGTAGAAACTCTTACGCGGGTATTCCATGAGCGTCACCCGGGCGAAGTCGCTGTAACGGCGTTCGAGAATCTGCAGCTCTCGATACAAAATGCCCTTCTTGGTATAGGCGACCTTGTCCGCCTGGGCCGAGAACGTCAGATCACGGCGCTTGGACGGCTTGTCGCCCTTGGCTCGGCGCAGGATGTACTCGTCTTTTTGTTCGTGGGCAAGCACCATCGTCGCCACGGGCGATAGCCTGTAGCCCACTTGGCTCTTAATCTTTTCGAGCTCTTTCTCGTCACCTTGTGCCCTGCCAATAAGCACACGGCGCTTGGTAAACGTCCGAATCTTAAGATCAAAGGTGCAATCCTCATCGATAACGATTTCAACCGTTTCGATCTTGGCAGGTCCCCTTCCGTCGCTTTCGACAGCATCGCGGCGGGCACCCTTGGCGCTAATGACATACAGGTGCCCGGTGTCATTGGGAACTTCGTCCTCAATCCCCTCAAACTGAGAGCAGGAGTTGAACAGCAAGCGGAGCGCAACGTAATCGTCCAACTCGTTCCAATTAGTTTTAATCGGAACTATCTGCTCCTGATAAAGCGAGGCATTAAGGTCGCCCGTCTGCACGCCCGCTTTGACCATCAGAAAGACGCGGTTGTCTGCAAGCTGCGTGAGCGCGACGACCTTGCCCGTCTGGCACACATCGGCCATAAAGTTCGCCACGGCATGCTTGCCCGCATCGCCGACGTTGCACCAAAAGACCGAGTAGCGCTCCTCGGCAGCAGCGGCATCGAGCTGCAACACGAGCTCTGATACGGCGATGTCTCCCAAACCGCACGGCTGGTTATGCTTCGATTGCACGGCCGATCGCCTCCATCATCTCCAAATTGATTGCACCGTCGGCGGCCATATAAGGAACGGAGAACACAGTCCCCTCAGCATCGAGTGCCTTGGGCACGCACTCAAGCGCTGCCTCATCAGCCAAAACGTTGACGATTAGCAGGCGTTTCGCCCCAACCTTTTGAGCCTTCGCCCTAAAGCGCTCGGCATCCGACGCCTCGCGACCGTCGCGAACATAAGCGATATAGGCACCGATGCGATAGTGTTTAAAATCGATCCATACCCCGGTCGTGTTGCCAGCAGCATCGAGCACCTCAAAGTCGCCACCTGTCTCGGCGTGTGCCGCATCGCCACGCGTAAGCGAATAGCGGCCGTCGTAATATGCCTCAAAGATTGCCCTTCCGGCAGATTCTCCCAGCTCACCCAGGTAGACCGCTGGAACATATAGGGCGTCATGTGCGCCGTCGCCGCCGGCTGCAGCGTTGTGGGCACCCCGTCGCTCGACCAACGCTCACGCACTTCGCGAATTGACAGCAGCTCGGGTACGCGCGCCGCCGCCTGGCTCACCTGGCGAACCGTCGCGCCCTTTAAGCCCTCCTTGCAGTGGCAACGATCCTCCAGACGAGCAGCAATCTGCTCGACGGGCTCACCATCGTAGCTAGGGAATTCAAAGTGCGGCACCTTGCATGCCCCGCCTTCTGCATAGGCATAGCCATTTGCAGCATGCGACATGCGCAGCGCGGTACTCCGGCGCTCTGGGTATTGCGCGAGATCTTCCCACGGCAGGCAAAAATGATGCAGGTAAAAGTCGCGCTCGCCATCAAAAGCAGTGAGATCTTCGTCCCCGGCGTTTAGCGAGGTAACTTTCCACGCCAGCTTTTCGTGCTTTTGCTTGGCAAGGTTGTTCCTAAAGGCGGCAAGGTTCTGCTGCTTAACGGCAGCGTGTTCCTTGTTGTCCGTCATATGGTTGTTGGCAGCGGCGCAGGCACCAACCACCTGCTCAAGCTCGTAGCCCATCGGCAAATCATGCAAGAACGAAAAGTTGCAATCGTTCGCAATCTCGCGGTCGAGCAGCACCTGCACGCAAGGCATCTTTACACTCGTGCGCATCAGGCGACCCACAGCCTGTGCCACAATGCGAGCGCCTTCGACCTGATAAGAGAGGGTGTCGCGCACCGGCAGGCTCTTATTAACGCCAGATAGAAGCATCCGTACGTTCCGGCGCTTTTGAGTAAACGGAACCTCGCCGCGCGCTACCAGTTCCTCCTGCTCCACCACGCCAAGTAGCGCCTGCTGGACAAACTTATTTGAGTTGATCTCCACTCCCCAGGTCAAACGACTTGTGGGCGACTCGATATATAAGAAATCAAGATCCATCTTGGGGCGACGGTCGGCATTTTCAAAGCCGCAATCGACCTGATGAACCATGTCGCACAGATTCTCCGGCACCTTGTATTTGAGATTCTTGGAAAAGCCACCGGCCGAAAGATTGATAAACATCAGGGTCGGCTGGCCCAGCTCGAGACGTTTTTGAGCGCCACGCCAACCTGCATCCCATTCCGCAGCGTTAAAGCACGGCACCATGTCCTTGGCGGCCTCAAGCGATTTCTCGTACGACATCTCGGGGCACTTGATGTTTCTAATCACCAGCTCCGCGACAATCTCGCGCGCAAGATCCAGCGCCAGACTATTGAATTCGCCATGGTTTCCCATGTGGCGCGTGGTAAAAACGGCTCCCGCCCGTTGCTCGTTACGCGCCACACCACGGGCCCAAGTACTCACGGCAACAAGCGTCTTGCTCAGGCGCTTCAGCTCAAACTCGATGCTCTTGGCGTCGCTCACGCCCACCCTGTCAGCAATCTTTAAGCGCAAGCGCACCGCAAGTCCCTCACTCACGCCAATCCCGTCAAAGAACCGCATCGCGCGCTCGTACACCTCGTCGGGCGACACAATGATGCCGCCAAAGGCGCCGCCTGCCAGCGCGACCATGCCGGCAATTTCCTTGGACTCATCCACCCAGGCAATATCGACGTCGTACTCCTTCGCAGCCTGTTTGTTAAACAGCTTAGTCTGTCGCACGATTTCCTGGTTGAGCTCGCCAATCCAAGCGTCCTTGCGAACCACGCCATGAACCTCGTCAAGGTAATCGAGGTTGAAGTTTTTGACGGTCGGCGCACTCCATGTTGCGCTCATGCACACGCAAGGCGCTTTGGCGGCAATGGAGGCAAGGTAGGCCTCGGGCATGCGCTCAATGCCGTGGCTGGTTAGGTACGTGGTAAACATGTGCTCGATGGTGGTTTCCATCACTAGATAATCGACACCACGCGCATACATCGAGTCGTCGGCGGCATCGATCTCGTCATTCTTACGATCTTTAAAGAACAGCGCCAGCATCAACGAATCCCAAAAATACTTCTCGCTGGTCTGGTTGTTCCTAATGCCCAGGGCATCGATGATGTTCTTGCGCGAAAGGTCGTCCTTGTACGAAATGCTGCCGTAGTACAGCTTGTCCATAAGCGTGGCGCAACGGGCGAGATGACCCACCACCATCCTGACCAGACCGCGTGCACGACGCACCGCCTTGCTGACGGTTTGCTGCCCACTCCCTCCGCGAGTGATAATCATATTGCGAGTACCGCCCTCATTGAGTTTGAAGCGCAACGGATTCGCCGAGTTGTCGCCCACCGAAATATCGTCGCTGCCAAACAGATGTCGACCGGAGAGCTGCTCTTCTTTCGCCTCGTCAGACAGCGCAAAAGGCGGACGCAGTTTCATGTCCTTAATACAAGAGGCGAGTGCCTTTTGAATTTTCTTGGCATCCTTGGCGATTTCTTCGGCATCTTCCTCTACGCTCGCCCGCGAAACCCTGTTCCTCTCGGCGTTTGACCCTTTGTGATCGCCCGACGTGGAAGCGTGCGTATAGACCGCCATCCATTGATCTCGATTCCCCAGTAGCAAGGGGTCCACCACACCGCCGTTAAAATGACGATCGAGGATACGCAATACTTCGTCCGGTTGAAACATCACGGGATCGTCTGTCAGCGTCGACAGTATGTCGGCCTTCATGTGGTCGATTTCATCAAAGATAAACAGGCCCTTCTCGGCAGCCATTGCGTTAAAGAGCACAACGCCTGCACCGGTCACTGTATCGATCCTATTGATGAGCTTTTGCGGCGTCAGGGCAATCACATGCGGTATGCTCTCGTCATTGAGCAGGGCAGACGGCCAAATCTGGGGGATCACCTCCATGCCGCGCGTGATGTTTTTGAGCTCGTGGCTCACAGCCCAACGCAAGCTCGCATCCGCCGACGATAGCTTGTCGCGAAGGGCGGGGGTCAAACGGTCTGCAACACCTCCCAGACGATTTCGAGTGTCAAGGATGCCCAAAAGGTCATCGGCGATCTCCATCGCGTTGCCCCACGCTCGCTTAATGATGCGATGAGAGCTCTCGTCGTCCGCCTCGATGGGACACGGAATGTCGCGCACGCCCACGGCGCCCTTACCGCGCGTAGTCTCAATCCAATGCAGGATGTTATCGCCCGCACGCGGAAGATCGAACACCATGCGCTGCGCGGCATCGCCATCCATGCCCTGTTCAACCAGCAATTTGCGCACGCTCGCAACGTAGTTGTCGCGGTTGTCCTTACCCGGCACCACAAACACCAGGTAACGACGGCCCGGGCACTTGTTAAAACAGCCCGAATCGTCCCAGCCACCGGCGATGAGGTCGGCTGTGACCTGCTCGGCCGTATAGTTTTTACCCGAGCCCGTCGTGGCGCCCAAAAAGTACAGGCCATTGTTGCCCTGATCCTTGGGGGCAAACAGCGCACGCTCAAAAAACTCGCGCATCGCCTTTTGACGTGCAAGATAGGGAGCGAGCTCCTTGTCGTCCGCAGACGACGGATTCGATTGGCAGTTGAGATCCCACATAGCCATGGTCAAACCTCCGATTTAGTTGTTACACGTGTTTGATACCATCCCGTGCGGACAAAACTCGCGCTGGGCGGTCAAGGCGGCGGCGTCCATGCCGCTTGAGAGAAGAAAGAAAGGAAAGAGGAGCAGTCAGCGACTACTCGCACGAAGCGAGCAGTTTCTTAAGATCGCACTCCAACGCCTCGCGCTCTTTGGCATCGATCACTGCAAGGGCGACACGCATCAGGGATGCATCGGCGGCAGACTCCTGAACCTGGTCGGGGCGCTTGCTAAAGCTTTTCCCGGCAGCCTTCCGATCGGTCGCGCCGTTCAGTGCGGTGGCTAAAGATTGTCATCGGACTTTGCGCTGGCTTTGGCCGCCTCTTCGCCCGCGATCAGGTCCTTAACCGTTATATACGCACTGTACGTAGCATCCTCGATCTTTTCCAAAACATCATCAGGGTCGCAAGTGCCCCAAGTTTCTTCGAGGACTCGAGCCAATCCCCAAGCAGCGCTGAGCAGGACGTCAACGTCCTTTAGATCTAAATGATCGACCGTAAAGGGATAGTCCGCGCACTCCAGTAGATACGTGTCAACTGCGCCAATTGCCTCAGCCACGTATGGCTCAAGATCGCAATGGGGTTGGAGGGCGCACAGCGCCTTGTGCGGATCGGTCGGCTCGATCCAATACAGCGTTGTCGCATCCTCGCATTTCTCGAGCGGATAACGCTCAACCGCCTTCTCCCAACTTTCATACCAAGGATCGGCATCGCCGTCCGTCATCGACCTGCAAAGATCAATCGCCGCAGAAACAGTCGCACACGAGCATCTATAACTGGCGCCTTTCCTAAAATCATCATTGAGCTCGTCGTCGCCAGACAGCCTCGCCTCCATGATCAGAAACGGGCCGTCATCATCTGTAATGCTCATTGAACTGCCTCCCATTTCTTGGACATGAGAAATGGGAGGCTTTTGGAGTGGGT
>UQXA01000042.1 GCA_900544865.1 uncultured Collinsella sp.
TACGAGATGCTCAGGAGTCTCGTGGGCTCGGAGATGTGTATAAGAGACAGGGGGTGGGGAAAGGTGTTGAAAAATGGGGCGGTTCCCCATATTATTAATGACGTCGACAGGCGGGGTGGTTCCCCGCGTACGTGCCATCTGAGTAACCGAGGGGAGGGCGCACATGGGAATGACTGGTGCATACGAGCGCAATCTCGATGCAAAAGGTCGTCTGTCCCTGCCTGCACCCCTTCGCGAGGAGCTTGGAGAGCACGTTCGCGTGTTCAAAGCCCTGGATGTCGATGCTCTGTACGTGTTCTCTGCCGAGGCCTTCGATAAGTGGGTCGAAGGACTCTTCGCGGGTCGTGAGGGCCACGAGGGTTTTAACCCGCGTGACATTAACGACCAGAAGCTCATGAGGGCGATCAACAAGCGCACCACGTCGATGGACGTGGACAGCGCCGGTCGTATCGGTCTTTCCGAGTCTCTCCGCAAGCAGGCGAACCTCGACCGCGAGGTCACGGTTGTGGGCAACTACGACCACCTTGAGGTTTGGGATCGCGCCGCGGCCGATGAGGACGATGACGATGAGGCCCTGCTGGACCTCTTCTTCTCGTAAGGGCAAGGCACGGGTAACGGATGGAGCGTGGGATCTTGACACAAGAATATCGGCATGAACCTGTCATGCTCGGCGAAGTGCTTGAGTCGCTGCGGCTAAAGAGCGGCTCCGTTGTCTGCGATTGCACCCTTGGCGGTGCCGGCCATTCGGTAAAGATGGCCGCGCAGGTGGGGGAGACGGGCCTTTTGCTCGGCGTCGATCAGGACGACATGGCCCTCGAGGCCGCTGGCGCCCGTCTGGACCGCGAGGTTCCCGGCGTTCCGCACCAGCTGCTGAAGGGCAACTTCGGCGACTTGGACGAGCTGCTTTGCTCGGCCGAGGTGCCCGGGGTCGATGGCTTCCTGTTCGATTTGGGCGTTTCGTCACCGCAACTCGATATCCCTGGCAGGGGCTTTTCGTATAACGAGGACGCCCCATTGGACATGCGGATGGATCCGGGTAATAACACCTTAAACGCAGCTGAGGTCATCAACACCTATAACGAACACGACCTCGCCCGGATTCTACGCGTCTACGGCGAAGAGAAGTTCGCCTCGCAGATCGCGCGCGAGATCGTGCGCCGCCGCGAGCAAGAACCGATCGAAACCACCGGCCAATTTGTCGAGATCATCAAGGCGGGTATCCCGGCTGCCGCTCGTCGGCATGGCGGACACCCGGCCAAGAAAAGTTTCCAGGCCATTCGCATCGAGGTCAATCACGAGCTCGATGTGCTCGAACGAGGGCTTGATGCCGCCACCAGGTGGCTCAACCCGGGCGGACGTATCTGCGTCATCTCGTATCACTCGCTCGAGGACCGTATCGTAAAGAACCACTTTAAGGAGATGAGCCAGGGGTGCACGTGTCCGCCGGAGATTCCGGTGTGCGTGTGCGGCAACGTGCCGATACTCAAGGTCATCACCCGCAAACCCCTGGTTGCCCAGCCTGATGAGGTTGAGCGCAACCCTCGGGCGAGATCAGCCAAAATCCGCGTGGCGCAGCGTCTGTAGGCGCGACCGCGCGATATTGGACCTCCCGCTCGCACCATAAACGAAGCTTAAACACACTACCAACGTACTCGGGATGGGAGGCGGCATATCATGGGCTACAACACTTCAAGCGCAGCACTCGCCTATGATATGAACGCCATGCCCGCCTATCGTGAGACGCCGCAGGCCCCCGTTGCTCCCCGTGAGCAGCGCACGCCGCGCTTTGATGTCTACACGGGCGCGGGCCGTCAGGCAAACCAGGCGGTAAGCCCGGTTTTCATGAGCGTTCTTAAAACGTTTTGCATCATTGCGGCTATCTTCATGACGATCGGCGTCGCCCGCGTGGCGCTCGCCGGCGTTACGGCCCAGGTGCTCAACAGCAACGCCGAGCTTACCAACACGCTCGAAAAAGCGACCGATGAGAGCTCCGACCTGGAGGTCATGCATTCGGTCTATGGCGCCGACACGCGCATTCGCGACCTTGCGGGCGCTTATGGCATGGTGGAGCCCAGCGAGAGCGTTACACTTGACTTTTCGCAGGATGCAGCCGCGGGCGCCAACGCGACCGCGACCGCTCAGTAGCAAGACGGTAGCTGAGTATGACAAATGACTATCGCCGCGGTTCCGATGGGGGCCGCGGTTCTGGACGTCCCTCGTCGCGGGGACGTTCTGGTTATCAAGGAACGGGTCGGCAATCTTACAACGCCGGGCAGTCCCGTGGCAACGACCCGGCGTCGCGACTTCGCGGCTCGGGCGGCCCTCAAGTGCATAACACCAGGTCGCGCAAGAGTTCGTCGACCGAATGGCTCACAGGCGCGCCTCTGCCTCGCCGCAAAGCCGTCATGGGCTTCATCGGGCTTGGCTTGGGCTTGGGCGTCTTTCGCCTTGCCGACTATCAAATTGTCGAAGCCGATAAACTGCGCGAGCGTGCCGATGCGCGCCGCCTGCTTGCGCAGACCCTCTATGCCAAACGTGGCACCGTCTACGACCGCAATGGTAACGTGCTGGCGTCGTCGGTCGAATGTCGCAACATCGCCGTGAACCCGCAGCTTGTCGAGGATGTTGACAAGACGGTGTCGGCGCTGGTCAAGGCAACTGGAATCGATAAAAAGACCTGCCGCAAGCTCGTTGAGTCCGATGGAACCTGGGTGTATATCAAGCGCCAGGTGGACGAAGACGATGTTGCGGCGCTGGAGAAGAAGAACCTGCCCGGCGTGCTTTTTGAGCAGGCCATGAAGCGCGTATATCCATACGGCAATCTGGCATCGCAGGTGCTGGGTGTAGTGAATGTAGACAACGACGGCTTGACGGGTCTCGAAAAGCAATACAACAAGCTTCTGACCGGCACGAACGGTTCTCTCGTACGCGAGCGCGCGAGGGACGGCAGCTATATCGCGGGCGGTGCCTATAAAAAGGTGGCTGCGGTCGACGGCGTTGATATCGTGACGACGCTCGACGTCAATATCCAGCGTGCGGCCGAGGATGCCCTGGCAGAGGCAGTTGAGAAGACTAAGGCCAAGAACGGCTCGGCGCTGGTCACCGATCCTACGACAGGCGAGATTTTGGCAGCCTGCTCGTACCCGACCTACGACCAGACCGATCTGGAGAATGCCAAGACCGAGGATATGAATCTGCGCCTGGTCACCGACGCCTACGAGCCCGGCTCGGTCTTTAAGACGCTCGTGGCGGGCGCCGGCTTCGACTTGGGCGTCGTGCGATCGAGTACGTCGTTTGAGGTGCCGGCGAGCATCAAGGTGGGCGACGATACCGTCACCGATGCCGACAAGCGCGACTATGCCATGACCATGGATGTGCGCGAGATGATGCGCCGTTCGTCCAACGTGGGCTTTGTCCTAGTGGGGCGCAAGATCGGTGCCGACGACTTTGCCGCCTATGTGGACAAGTGGGGCATCGGTCACAGCTCGGGTGTCGATTTTCCGGGAGAGAGCCTGGGTATCGTCAAGGAGCGTGACCAGTATGACGGCGCCACGCTGGGCTCGATGAGCTTTGGACAGGCACTGTCCGTCTCGCCGATTGAGATCGCACGTGCCGTGGGCGGCATCGCCAACGGCGGCGTGATGATGACACCGCACTTCTATAAGTCCAGCAAAGGCGACGAGAAGGACTGGGGCGAAGGCGAGCGCGCGATTTCGGAGGACGCCGCATCCCAGGTGACATCGTGCATGCAGACGGTCGTGTCCGAGGGAACGGGCGTTGGCGGCGCGGTTGACGGCTATGACGTGGCGGGTAAGACCGGTACGGCCGAACGTGCCGACGAGAACGGCGGCTACCTCAAGGAGAACTACATGTCGTCCTTTATGGGCTTTGCACCGGCACAATCGCCCAAGGTGCTGTGCTATATCACGCTCGACGGAACGCCGAGCGGCTCAGATGCCGCTGCGGTGCCGTTCCAGTCCATTATGGCCAACGCGCTCGACGTGCTGGGTATCCCGCACACGAAGTAGGGGGTTACAATCTTTGGGGCGTGGTTTGTTGTCCCATATGAGGGTGTTCACATGCCCTGCACCACGCATGTGCGGCGCTGGGATACAATACGCCGATAGCATTATTAGGTTTACAGGGGAGCTGCAATGATAGAGATCGCCGTCAACAACCTCGCGGCCGCAACAGGGGCCCGAACCGTGACGGGAGAAGCCGATCGGGTATGCCGCGGGTGCGTTATCGACTCGCGCCAGGTCGAGGAAGGGACGATTTTCGTCGCCTTTCCCGGTGAAAACGTCGACGGCAATGATTTTGCTTCCCGTGCCGTCCAGTCGGGTGCCGGCGCCGTCGTGATGACGCGTGAGCCCGAGGCCGAGCTGGTCTCGCTGGCGCAGGACAAGGGGTGCGCCATCCTGCTGACCGATGATCCCGAGGAGTTTCTGCTGCGTTTGGCGCACACGTATCGCCTGGAGCTTGGCTGCCTGGTCGTTGGCATTACCGGTTCCATCGGCAAGACGACGACCAAGGACGTGCTCGCCGCCGTGCTCGCCAAGCGCTATCGTGTCTGGGCCACCAAGGGCAATTTCAATAACCTGATCGGCATGCCGCTCACGGTGCTTTCCGCTCCGGCCGATACCGAGGTCCTGGTGCTCGAGATGGGCATGAACCATTTCCACGAGATTGAGCGCCTGTCCCAGTCCGCCAATCCCAACCTTGCCATCGTGAGCAAGATTGGTACCTCTCACATCGGCATTTTGGGCAGCCGCGAGAACATCGCCCGCGCTAAGGCCGAGATTGTCCAGGGTATGTGCGCCGCCGGCGACTTCTTGCCGCTGCTGGTTTTGGGCGGCGAGGACGACTTTACACCGTTCATTCGCGATACGTTCGCCCAGCCTGCTGGTATCGACGTGATGCTGGCCGGCGTCTCGGACGATGATGAGGTCCGCGCCCGCGACATTCGTGTTGATGACGAAGGCCGTCCGGTCTTTACGCTCGATTTTGGCCAGGGTGAGACGATCGATACCATGCTTGCCATCCCCGGCGTGCAGTCCGTCCCAAATGCCGTTAAGGCCGCCGCAGTTGCCTATCGCCTGGGCGTGACGCCCGAGCAGATCGATGCTGCCTTTAGGGGCCTCACGATCACCGGTCACCGCCAGGAGATCAAGCGCGCCAAGAGCGGCGCCCGCGTCATCGACGATTCCTATAACGCCAGTGCCGAATCCATGGCAGCCGGTCTCGACCTGCTGTGTTCGCTTTCGTGCACGGGGTCTCGCATGGCGATCCTGGGCGAGATGGGCGAGATGGGCGATGAGGCTCCTCGCATGCATGAGCTCGTGGGCGCCTATGCCGCCGCCAAGAAGCTCGACATGCTGGCGTGCGTGGGTGGTGAGCTGGCCCAGCTTATGGCCGACGCCGCGCGCATGATGGGCATGGACGAGGACCGCATCCAGGTGTTCTCCGATTATCAGCAGGTGCTCGACCGCATGGGCGGCGCGCTTGAAAAACATGATGTTGTACTGGTCAAGGGTTCCCGCTTTGTTGAGCTCGACCGCTTTGTGGAAGGTGTGTGCTAGCCCATGTTCGGCAATCCCTCGTATCCAACGTATCAGGCTTTTTTGGGGCTTGCCATCGCCGCTGCCATTGCGCTGCTGCTCATGCCGTGGTGGATCAAGCTGCTGAAGGTCGAGGGTATCGGCCAGCAGGTTCGTGCCGACGGCCCCAAGCGTCATTTGGTTAAGCAGGGAACGCCCACCATGGGTGGTGTTGTCATCCTCGTCGCGATCTCGCTGACCTGCCTGCTGATGGGCAAGCTCACCACCGAGCTCGTGCTCGTGCTGCTCGCCACGCTGGCGACCGGCGTGCTGGGCCTGATCGACGACCTGACCTCCGTTACGCATGGGCGCTCGCTCGGTCTGACGCCTCATGCCAAGATGATCGGCCTAACCATTATCTGTGTCACCTTTACGGTACTTGCCGTTAACTGGTGCGGCGTCGCCCCCGAGATTCGTTTTCCCGGCGGCCTGACGATTGACCTTGGCGTGCTTTCGACCACCATCTGCGGCCTTTCGTTCCCGTGGCTCTACATTGTCTTTTGCTGGCTGATGATCGCCGGTCTTTCTAATGCCGTGAACCTGACCGATGGCCTTGACGGTCTTGCTGGCGGCACCTCCATGATTGCCATGCTCGCCATGGCTGCCATGGCGTTTTTGCACGGAGACGTGAACCTGTCCATCTTCTGCACCGCATGTGCCGGTGCCTGCTTGGGCTTTCTGTGGTTCAACTGCTATCCGGCGAGCATCTTTATGGGCGATACCGGCTCGCTTGCCCTGGGCGCCGCGTTTGCCTGCACGTCCATCATGACCAACACCGAGGTCGTCTCCCTCATCATCGGTGGCCTGTTTATCGTTGAGACCCTGTCGGTCATGATTCAGGTTGTCTACTTCCACTTTACGCACAAGCGCGTCTTCCTTATGGCGCCCATCCATCATCATTTCGAAAAGAAGGGCTGGGCCGAGACCAAGGTCGTCATCCGTTTTTGGATTATCGCTGCGGCCTTTGGTGCCGTTGGCCTTGCTTTGTTCTTCCAGTTGGGATAGTGGTCTTTCATGCCTCTTGCTGATGTCTTTAGCCTGCTCGTTTTGGGTCAGGGCAAATCCGGTCTCGATGTCGCCCGCTGGGCGCTGGCACATCCCGAGCGCGTAAGCGCCGTTACCGTGTATGGCGGCGGCACCTCTGAGCCCAATGTCGCCACGCGTGCGCTCGAGGCTGCTGGTGCGTCGTTTGTCTATGGGACCGAACAGGTCGAGGGCGCCTATGACGTATGCGTGACGTGCCCGGGCATCTCGGAGTTCTCTGGCTTCTTTAAGGCCGGGCGCGAGCATGCCGCCCAGATTATGGGTGAGCCCGAGTTTGCCTATCGCCTGTCGCCCGATAACTGGATTGCCATTACGGGTACCAACGGCAAGACGACTACCACGTCGCTGACTGATTATCTGCTTAAGGCTGCCGGTGAGGCCAGCGTAGCTGTCGGCAACATCGGCGAGCCGCCGGTCAACGAGATTGACGGCCGAGCCCACAACGAGTGGTTTGTGGCTGAGCTCTCGAGCTATCAGATTGCTACGACCACCGAGCTCCACCCCCGCGTGGCGGTGCTGCTCAACATCACTCCCGACCACTTGGGCTGGCATAAGAGCCATAAGAACTATGCGCTTGCCAAGATCAAACTGTTTGACAATATGGTCGATGACGATCTGGCGGTTGTCGACGTCGAAGACGCCGGCATTCACGAGTTCGATGAGTACATCTACACGCCGGGTCGTCGCATCTGCAAGGTTGCCTTTGACGAGCCTGAGGGCGAGGATGCCGCCTTTGTGCGCGACGGCAAGATGGTCGTGCGCCTGAAGGGCGTCGAGACCCCGCTCATCGCTACATCCGAGCTCAAGATTTCGGGCCATCACAATGTTATCAATGCCTTGTGCGCTGCCACGGCTGCCCTGGCAGTCGGTGCCGATGTCGATGGTGTCTGCCGCGGTCTGGCCTCGTTCCAGCCGCTCGAGCACCGCGTGGAGCCGTGTGGCGAGATTGACGGCGTGCGCTACGTCAACGATTCCAAGGCGACCAACACCGATGCGGTCGAGAAGGCGCTGACGGCATTTCCCGATGACGACGTGATCTTGCTGCTCGGCGGCCACGATAAGGGCACGCCGCTCACGGACTTCGCGCGCGTTGTTATGGATAACGTACGCTCGGTCGTCTGCTTTGGCGATGCGCGCGAGCGTTTCACCGCCGCTATGGACGAGGCCGATGTCGATGGCGATGTGGATATCGCCCAGGCGGATGACCTGCGCGATGCCGTGGACGTCGCCCGTTCGCTGTCGAGCCGTGGCGACGTGATCTTACTTTCTCCTGCCTGCTCTTCGTTCGATGAGTTCTCGGGCTATGAGGAGCGCGGCCGCGTGTTTAAGGACTATGTGGCCCAGCTTGCCGCTGCGGCGAAATCGCAAATGGAATAGGGGTTGCCGGTGAGAGAGGAGAGCCCCCGACAAGGTATGAGGAGGCCCGACTCGGACCGTGCTTCCTCGCGGCGCAGCACACCGCGTTCCGGTCGCGGCGGGCTGACGTTTAGCGAACGCTATATTGCCGGCGTTCCCGCCCGTATCATGCGCCCCCGTTTGATATTCATGGCCTGCCTGTTTACCTTGGTGTGCTTTGGCCTGCTGATGGTGTACTCGGCGTCTTCGGTCGAGGCGCTGCACGAGAATGGCTCGGCGACGTTTTTTCTGTTTCGACAAGCCGCGTTTGCCGGAGTTGGCGTGCTGGCTATGGTTGCCATCGTGCGCGTTTTGCCGGACAGCTGGTTTGGGGAGGATGTGCTCAGGATCTTCCTCATCGGCATGATAGGGCTACTGCTTCTGGTGTTCTTGGTGGGCAGTGGCAGCCGTGGCGCCACGCGCTGGCTCAACATCGCCGGTATTCAGTTCCAGCCTTCCGAGTTTTTAAAGCCATTTGCCATTGCGTATTCGGCCATCATGCTTGATCGCTTCTTTTCGCCCGGTGGCAACATCAACGAATTCCTTCGCAAGATGGGCATCTACCTGGGCATTTCGCTCTTTCTGATCTTTATCCAGCCCGATTTCGGTACTGTCCTGATCATCCTGTTGACCCTCATGTGCATGGCGTTGTTTGCGGGTCTCGACCCCAGATTTATCATCGGCGTGCTAATCTTCGGCATTCTCGTGATCGTGATTGCGCTTGTCGCAGAGCCGTACCGTATGGTGCGTATTCAGGTTGCCTTGAACCCTTGGGCCGACGAGTATGGTGACGGCTATCAGGCCACGCTTGCCATTATGGCCTTTGCCTCGGGCGGTCTGTTCGGCCGTGGCATCGGCAACTCAACCATGAAGTACTCGTATCTGCCCGAGGCGCACAATGACTACATCCTGGCCATCATTGGCGAGGAAGTCGGTTTTGTCGGAACCGTGCTGTTCTTCTTGGTGTTTGCGATGCTGATCTACTCGGCGTTTCGCATTGCCGAGCAGGCGACCGATCGCCGGGGCGCGCTTATGGCGTCTGGCTCCGCGGTCATTCTCGCAGTGCAGTTTTTGATTAACGCGCTGGGCATCCTCAACGTGTTTCCCATGACGGGCAAACCGTTGCCGTTTATTAGCTACGGCGGTTCGTCGATTATTGTGTCGCTCATGCTTGCCGGGTTGATCCTGCGCGTTTCGTACGAGAGCGCCCGCCGCGATGAGTATGACCGCCGCCGCGAGAGCTTTGCCGTTATGGATGAGAGTACCGCCGGCGTGCCCCACGTGCGCGGCGAGCGATCTTCGCGTAACGGTTTTACCGTCCTGGATGGCTCTGCGACCGAGCCGGCAGCCCGCCCGCGTCAGCGAACGGCGCCGCAAGGTCGTCCTCAGCGCCCCAGCCCTCGCAACGCGGGCGGCGGATATAATCGAATCGATTTGAACTCGGACCCGTCGGCGCGTCTGCGTACCGACGACCAGGGACCGCGTGTACGAAGGGACTACCATGACCGATAAAATGACCGTTGCTATTGCAGCCGGCGGCACGGCCGGGCACATCAACCCCGCGCTCGCCTTGGCCGAAGAGCTGCGTGACCGTGGCCACCACGTTGTGTTCGTGGGCCAGTCGCGCAAGCTCGAGGGTCGTCTGGTCCCCGAGGCTGGGTTTGATTTTGTGCCCATTACGGTCACGGGCTTCGACCGCTCCCGTCCTTGGACGGCGCTGACCTCGCTGTGGCGTGTCAACAAAGCCAAGCGTGCGCTCGCCAGTCATTTCTCAAAGGTCGGCAAGCCCGATGCCGCCATTGGTTTTGGTGCCTATGTCGAGGTTCCGCTGCTGGGGTGGTGCAAGGGCGCGGGCGTTCCGTATCTGCTGCATGAGCAGAACTCTGTTCCGGGCCTGGCCAACAAGATGATGAACTCCCACGCCGCCCGCGTGTGCATCTCGGTGCCGGCAGCGCGTTCGGTCTTTGAGCGCGAAGGTGACCCTGACCACGTGCTCATGACCGGCAACCCCGTACGTCGCTCGGTGATCGAGGGCGATCGCGCTCGCGGCCGCAAGGCACTTGGCGTTCCCGAGGACGCTACGCTGCTGCTCGTCTTTGGCGGTTCACTTGGCGCCCAGCACCTCAACGAGCGTGTGGCTTCGCTCAAAAACGAGCTGCTTTCGCGCAAGAACCTCTATGTGTTGCATTCGACGGGTGCCGACGGCTTTGAGGAGACCGAGCGCGCTTTGGCGCTGACGCCCGAGGAGGCGAAGCGTTACCGCGTCCAGCCTTACATCGACAACATGGGCGATATGCTGGCTGCTGCCGATTTGGTGCTCTCGCGTTCGGGCGCATCGAGCGTGGCCGAGATCGCTGCACTCGCCGTGCCTTCGGTGCTCGTGCCGTACCCGCATGCGACGGCCGACCACCAAACCACCAATGCCCGTTATCTGGTCGACGCTGGGGCCGGCGTGCTCTGCGCCGATGCCGATATCGACGGTTCTGCCTTTGCCGATGAACTGCTGCACCTGGTCGATGACGCGGCGGCGCGCGACGCCATGCGTCAGGCGGCGCGTGGTCTGGCCCAGGATAGGGCCGCCGCTCTTCTGGCGGATGCGGTAGAGGGTTTGCGTTAGTTAGACGGGATATCGTCGGTCGCCCTCGCGCTGATGCGGTAGGTGCGGTACAGTTAACGGGTTACAGGCAGTGTTTACGCAAGGAGTACACGAGCACATGGCTGATTCCCAGACTGCAACCTCCGCGCCCGAGTTTAAGAGCGCCCACTTTATCGGTATCGGCGGCGCCGGCATGAGCGGCATCGCCCTCGTTCTGCACGAGCGCGGTTATGCCGTTACCGGCTCCGACCTTAAGACGTCACGTTATATCCGCCAGCTTACCCGCGCTGGTGTGAAGGTGCATGTGGGCCATGAGGCCGCCACGATCGACGAGGTCAAGCCCGACGTGGTTGTTGTCTCCACCGCTATTCCGGAGTCCAACCCTGAACTCGTGCGCGCTCGCGAGCTTGGTATTCCCGTGTGGCCCCGTGGCAAGATGCTCTCTGCTTTGGGCCACGGTTACACCACCGTCGCTGTTGCCGGCACGCATGGCAAGACCACCACGTCTTCGATGTGCGCCACCATGCTCGACCGCATGGGTCTGGATCCGAGCTTCTTGATCGGTGGCATCGTCGAGGGCTATGACACGAACGGCAAGAACGGCTCGGGCGACTACTTTGTCGCCGAGGCCGACGAGTCCGACAGCTCCTTCCTGTTCCTGAACCCCAACGTGGTCATTGTGACCAACGTCGAGGCCGACCACCTCGATCACTACTCGGGTATCGAGGAGATCGAGGCAACTTTCGCCAAATTCATGAGCCTGGTGGGCGAGGACGGCACCGTCATCGTCTGCGGTGAGGACCCGCATCTGGTCGAGCTCGCCAAGTCGACGGGTCGTCACGTGCTTTCCTACGGCTTTGCCGAGAGCAACGACATCGTCTGCATGCACCCGGATGTCAAGGGCATCCAGAGCGACTTTATCGTTCGCTTTGAGGACGGCACTGAGCACGCTGTGGAGATCAAGAGCAATCCCGGTCGCCACAACATGCTCAACGCCACGGCGGTGCTCACCGTCGCCCATGTCCTGGGCCTTGACATCGACGCCGCCGCCAAGGCGCTCTCGAGCTTTGAGGGCGTCCGCCGTCGCTTTACCCACGTGGGCGATATCGATGGCATCACCGTGGTCGATGATTACGGCCATCACCCCACCGAGATCAAGGCGACGCTTGCTGCCGCTTCGTCGCTGGGCTACAAGCATGTCGACGTCGTGTTCCAGCCGCACCGCTATTCGCGTCTGCAGGCCCTGTGCGACGACTTTGCCGATGCATTTGCCAATGCCGATAAGCTGCTGCTGATTGATGTGTTCTCGGCTGGCGAGATGCCCATTCCGGGTGTCACCTCTAAGATGCTCGCCGATACCGTGCGCGCCAAGCATCCTGACAAGGAGGTCGTGTATTGCTCCAGCCGTCTTGAGCTCAACCAGGAGCTCGAGCAGATGGTGGGCGAGGGCGACCTGCTGCTCACCATGGGTGCTGGTGACGTTACGACCGTCGGTCCCGAGTTCATCGAGTATCTGACTGCCAAGAAAGACGCTTAAGTCTAATGGGTCTGTTTAACGCCGTCATGGCGCTCTCGGGCATGATCGACACGGATGTGATCGAGGACGAGCGCCTTGCGCGTCATACGAGCTACCGTATCGGCGGCAAGGCCGACCTCTTTGTGACGTGCCATAGCTATCATGCCCTTCGCCGCGCCGTGGCGGTGCTCGATCGCGAGCAGGTGCCGTGGGTCATCATCGGCAAGGGCTCCAATCTGCTGGTTGCCGATGGCGGTTATCGCGGCGCCGTCATTTCGCTCGGACGTGAGTTTCAGCGCACGGTTGTTGCCGATGACGGTTGTACGCTGACGGTCGGTGCGGGCGTGATGTTTGCGCGCCTGGTCAACGATGCCCTGTCGCGTAGCCTCTCGGGCCTTGAGTTTGCCGTTGGCATCCCTGGCTCGGTTGGCGGTGCGATATCTATGAATGCCGGCACACGGACCGAGTGGATTGGCTCGCTGGTTGAGGATGTCGTAACGTTTGACCCGGCATCCGGTATCAAGCATTATGCGGGGTCCGAGATCACTTGGGGCTACCGCGAATGTAGCCTTCCCCGCAATGAGATCATCCTCGAGTGCGTGCTCAAGCTTAAACCGGCGCCCAAGGCCGACATTCGCGAGCGCATGGAACGGTACCTGACGAGGCGCAAGCGTACGCAGCCCATGGGTCGCGCATCCTGTGGGTCGGTCTTTCGTAACCCGCCCGATGCGAGTGTGGGCAAGCTTATCGAGGATTGTGGATTAAAGGGTTTTTCGATTGGCGGCGCGGAAGTTTCGCCCGTTCACGCTAATTTTATCGTTAATAACGGAACTGCCTCGGCCGATGACGTTGCCGCGGTTATCAGACATGTGCACGGAAAGGTGAGGGAGGCGTATGGCATCGAGCTCAGACCGGAAGTTAAATTCCTCGGCTTCTAGAGCATCGAAACCCACCTTCCGCCGCGCCGGAGGGCGTTCCGGCGCGCCTGCCAAACCTCAACGCAATACCGTCGCGCACTCTAAGTCTGTCGGGCATGCTCGACAGACCAGTCGTCCGGTTGTCGGCTCGCAGCTCGGTAATCGTCCGGCCGCAAAAAAGTCCTCGCGTCCCTCGGTGACGTCAAAGCCTGTTATGGGCGCCAAACCTGCCCGTCCCATGGCAACTCCTAAGCCCTCGACGGGAACTAAAGCGCCGCGTCCAGGTCGCACGCTGGGCGCATCGAAACCGCGCTCGCTGACATCGGTGCCGGCTACCGCCAAGAAGCCTTCGGGTAAAAAAAGCGTCAACCCGTTGTCTTCACTTGGGGCGATGGTAAATAAAACATCAGACGCCGCTTCTGTCGTTGCAGGCAAAGGCAAAATCGTGGGCGGCGTTCTGGCCGCCTTGGCCGTGCTCGTCGTCGTTGCCATCGTGGTGATCAACTCTGGATTGTTTACCGCCACTGATATTCAGATTCAAGGCAGCGAGCATGTGACGAAGCACGATGCTATCCAGCTGATCGATTTGCCCGAGGGAACGTCGCTTTTTAACGTCGATCCCGACCAGATTACCGAGGACCTCAAGCAGAATCCGTGGGTCTCGGGCGTGGATGTCCAGCGTCAGTTCCCGCATACGCTCATCATTACGCCGATGGAGCGCAAGGTCATCGCAATTGCCTATATCAGTTCCGATGACCTTGCCTGGGCCATCGGGGATGATGACACCTGGATCGCCCCACTGTCGACGTCGGTCGAAGTGGACGACCAAGGCAACGTCATCACGACAGGGCAGGGCTCAAATACCTTGACCGGAATCGATGCCGCGCTGGTGCTCGCTAAGCACTATGGCGCGGTGTTGTTGACTGATGTCTCGGCGGATGTCGCTCCGGTTTCCGGCCAGGCAGTGAGCTCCAAGGCCGTTAAGGCTGGCTTGGATTATGTGCGTGGTTTTTCGAGCGAGTTCTTGGGACAAGTCAAGGATATTTCCACGCCTTCGGTCGAAGCCATCTCGGCAAACCTCAATAACGGCATTGAGGTGTCGCTGGGCGATTCGGACGATATCGTCAAGAAGGAGCGCGTAGTCACCAAGCTGCTTTCGCAGGTAGAGGGCGTAACGTATATCAATGTGCGCTCTCCGGGTAACTATACATTTAGGAACGCTCCGACCTCGTAGCGCTGGTTGATGCTTTGTTGAGGGGCCATACCACGCCGTTTATCTGGTTTGTTTGGTTTTCACGGTCAATTATTTGACTGATACGTTCATAATGTGCAAACATAATACGGTTTACCTTTGCATTTACTTTCAACCTGAAGGTTAATGTGCGCAGGGGTCGACCCATGCTATGGCTATAACCTTTGTTCGGAGGACCGACATGCACGAGACAGAGATCAACAACTACCTTGCCGTCATTAAGGTGGTCGGCGTCGGCGGCGGCGGTACCAACGCGGTCAATCGAATGATCGAAGAGGGCATCCGCGGCGTCGAGTTTGTTGCCATCAACACCGATGCTCAGGCACTCGCGATCTCTGATGCCGATATCAAGGTGCACATCGGCACCGACCTTACCCGCGGCCTGGGCGCCGGCGCCAACCCCGAGGTTGGCCGCAAGGCTGCCGATGAGTCCCGCGACGACATTGCCGAGGCGCTCGCTGGCGCCGACATGGTGTTCATCACCTGCGGCGAGGGCGGTGGCACCGGTACCGGCGCTGCTCCCATCGTTGCCGATATCGCGATGAACGAGGTCGGTGCGCTGACCGTCGCCGTCGTGACCAAGCCCTTCACCTTCGAGGGCCGCAAGCGCAAGAAGAGCGCCGAGGAGGGCATCAAGACCCTCTCCGATTGCGTCGACACCATGATCGTCATCCCTAACGATAAGCTGCTCGACATCGCCGAGAAGAAGACCACCATGCTCGAGGCCTTCGCGATTGCCGATGGCGTCCTTTCCCAGGGCACCCAGGGTATCACCGACCTCATCACCGTCCCCGGTATCATCAACCTGGACTTCGCCGATGTTAAGACCATCATGAAGCAGGCCGGTACCGCCATGATGGGTATCGGTACCTCTTCTGGGGACACCCGTGCCGTCGACGCTGCCCAGCAGGCCATCTCCAGCCCGCTGCTCGAGAGCTCCATCGATGGTGCCACGCGCGTGCTGCTCTCCATCGCCGGTTCCAAGGACCTGGGTATCCAGGAGATCAGCGACGCCGCCGACGTTGTCGCCAACGCCGTCGACCCCGAGGCCAACATCATCTTCGGTACCGTTGTTGACGAGTCCCTGGGCGATCAGGTGCGTATCACCGTCATCGCTACGGGCTTCTCCGACTCCAACGTCAACCGTCAGGACGAGCTCTTTGCTGCTCAGCAGTCTCAGAGCAAGGCCGCTGCCTCCGCTGAGCCGCAGCGCACCGCTCCTGCCACGAGCCCGGCTCAGGCCGCTCCGACCCGCAACGTCGGTGGCACCGAGCTTCCTAACTTCGGCAACGATCAGTTCGAGCTTCCCGACTTCCTGAAGCGCGGTAGCTTCTAAGTCGTTCTTTGCATTGTTGTGCACAGGGGCGTGTCCGTATGGACGCGCCCTTTTGTTTCAAGACTTTAGTCCGCTGGCCGCGCAGCGGCCAGCTTTAAACCACCCGCTAC
>UQXA01000043.1 GCA_900544865.1 uncultured Collinsella sp.
GCGCATAAAGAAAGCCTCCCATTTCTCATGTCCAAGAAATGGGAGGCAGTTCAGAAGTGCGCAGCGAGGGCTTCTTGCATGTCCGAGGACGTGCCTAAAAGTAAACTGATGGCGGGCCCGGACGACTACAGGGCTATCGATTACCCCGTGTTCTGCAATCCTGCCGAGACGCCGGTCACAGTCGAAAGAATCAGGCTCATGTACTCGGCCTTCTTCTCCTCGGCCATCTCGTCCTGGTTCATACGCACCTCGCGAAGGGCGCGGACCTGGGCGATGGACAGGGCGTCAACGTAGGGGTTACGCACGCGAACGGCGCAGCCGAGCACGCGACGGCGCTGCAGCGGCCACTCGTCACCGACGATGGCAAGAACCCACTTACGCGTGAGCTGCATCTCGGTAAAGACCTTCTCGGACAGATCCTGGCGATCGCCCAGGTGCAGATACATCTTGGCGATGCGCTGGTCGGTCTTGGCGATCGACATCTCGATGTTGTCGATAAAGGTGCGGAAGAACGGCCACTCCTGGTAGGCAGCCTTGAGCTGGTCAAGGTCGCCCAGCTGCTCGCAGGCGGTGCCCAGGCCGTACCAAGCGGCCAGGTTAATGCGCGCCTGACTCCAGCTGAAGATCCACGGAATGGTACGCAGGTCGTCGAGCGACTTGGCGCCCAAGCCGCGCTTGGCGGGACGCGAGCCAATCGGCAGCAGACCGACCTCGGTCAGCGGCGTCACGGTCGAGAACCACGGTGTAAAGTCCTCGGTGTTCAGCAGGTCCAGATAGCGCTCGTGGCTTGCGGCGTTAAGCTTCTCGGCCATATCCCAGAACTTCTGCGTGGTCTCGGTGTTAGTCTTCTCGACACTCGGGGCCGACTGCAAAAGCGTTGCGGCGGCAACGGACTCAACATGGCGCTGAGCCAGCGTGCGGTTGCCGTAACGGGCAAAGATGACCTCGCCCTGCTCGGTGAGCTTAAAGAAGCAGTTGACCGAACCCTTGGGCTGCGCCAGCACGGCCTTGTTGGCCGGGCCGCCGCCACGGCCCACGGCACCGCCGCGACCGTGCATGAGCACCAGGTCGATATCGTTCTTCTCTGCCCACTTGGCGATGCGCTCCTGCGCGGAGTGCAGCGCAAGCATGGCCGTGGTAGGACCGGCATCCTTGGAGGAGTCGGAATAGCCCAGCATGACCTCCATGCGGCGGTTGGTCTGAGCAAGGCGCTTTTGCACCACAGGCAGCGTAAGCATCTGGTCGAGCACGTCGACGCAGCCCTCGAGGTCCTCGAGCTGCTCGAACAGCGGGATCACGTCGAGCTCGGGGACATCCTCCTCGTGTGCAAAGGACAGGTGGGCAAGCTCAAAGACGTCGGCCACATGCTGGGCGCTCTTGGTGAACGAGATGATGTAGCGGTGCGCCATCTTCTTGCCGTAGCGCTTTTGGATGGAGCCGATAGCGCGGAAGGTATCGATGACCTCGCGCGTCATGGGCTGCAGGTCGCCGTGGATACCGTTCTCGTGGATATCCTTGAGGGCGCGGGCGTGCACCACGGAGTGCTGACGGAACTCCATCTCGACCATATGGAAGCCGAAGGACTCGACCTGCCAGATAATGGTCTGGACCGGGCCGTAGGCAGCACGGACGGCACCGCAGGCGGCCAGGGAGCGCTGAACGACACGCAGGTCATCCAGGAACTCATCGGCGCTGTGGTACATGGTGTCGGTGATGCGACGCACGGTGGCGTTCAGACGGTCGGCCATGACGAGCATGACGGCGCGATGCGGCTCGTGCTCGGAGATCAGCTCGGCACGTGCGGTGTACTGGGTGCTCATCTCGACCTGATGGTTCCACAGGTTGATGAGCTCGGCAGACGGCTTGCTGTAGGTGGCCTCGAGCGTGAGGTTGCGGCCAATGTGGCGGCACTTGTCCTCGAGCTTGAGCACCATGTGGGTGAAGTACTTGGCGGCGACCTCACGGCTCACCTTGGCGGTGACGTTGGGGTTACCGTCGCGGTCGGAACCGATCCAGCTGCCGGGATGGAAGAACGCCGGGCACAGCGGCGGCACGGTACCGGCCTTGTCGCCCAGCACCCAGTCGTCAAAGCGACGATAGATGACGGGGATGACGTCGAACAGCGTGTTATCGAAGATGTCGATGATGGTATCGGCTTCCTCGACCGGCGTGGGCTTCTTGAGCGCGATGGGGCTCGTACGCACCAGGGCGTCGATCTCCTGCAGCATATGGCGCTCGTTCTCCACCAGGTCGGAGCCGCCCAGACGCGGACGCTCCTCCAGCAGGTTAGAGATACGGCGAATCTTGCCCTCGACGGCCTTACGACGGGCCTCGGTGGGATGCGCGGTAAAGACGGGGTGGAACTCAAGCTTGCCGAGCAGCTCGTTGGCGCCCTCGACGCCCAGCTCATTCACCAGCTGGTGATAGGCGACGGTGAGCTCGTTGGCGGGATCGACCTCGGTATCGGTCGACGCACCGGCCTCGCGCTCGCGCAGCTGCGCCACACGGTAGTTCTCCTCCGACAGGTTTGCCAGATGGAAGAAACTCGTAAAGGCGCGGACAATGACCTGCTGCTTATCGAGCGGCAGGCTGTCGATCAGATCGACGACCTCACGAAATGCCACGGCGGTGGGCTCGTCGGCGGTGGGCACGCCCTGCTCGTCGACGGCCTCGTCTGCAGCGCGGGTACCGGGGTTGCCGGCATTGACCACAATCTCGGCCGACAGGATCTTGTCGAACAGGTCCGCGATCTCGGGATCATACTCGCTAAGCACACGACGCTCCAGGCGCAGGAACAGCGCCAGATTATCGCGCAGCTCCTCGGGGATCTCGATCTCGGCGAGACGCTCCCTGGACTCGGCATTCGAGCCGATTCGGTTAACGAGGCGGTTGACCACGGCAGCGACGCGCGCCGCGGCTTCGGGTACAGACTGGTTGCTTAGGTTCTCAGCCACGTTTCCTCCCATTCCTCCTTCTATGCACGTAACATGCGATATTCATTATAGGCACTCGGCAAAAACTTTCGGCGCTGATTGCGCTTTACCACACAAAAGTATTTTCTGCATTGCAAGGGTTTTGCCCTAAATGGTCGTATTTCTCGGTGGGCGGCATACGCAAACGGGGGCATTCCGCATAAAAGCGAAACACCCCCGTAACAATCGCTCGCCGCGAGCGGGACATGTTAGCGGGTCCGCAGCTCAAAAAGATGCGCTACAGGCGCTCGCGAACCGCCTCGACCACATTGGCCAGATCGACGAGAACCTCGTCATGGCTCTGCATGTTGCGCACCTTGACCTTGCCGGCGGCAAGCTCGTCGCCGCCCAAGACCAAAATGAGCTTGGCGCCCACCTTGTCGGCCTGCTTAAACTGAGCCTTGAGCGAACGGCCCTGATAGTCGGCCTCGGTCACGATACCTGCGGCGCGAAGCTCCTGCGTAATGGCAAAGACGTTCTGGCGCAGTTCCTTGCCGGCATTGGCGACATAGACGCACGGGGCCTCATCGGCACCCAAATCGCTGCCAAAGGCCTGCAGGGCCAGCAGGGCGCGCTCAAAACCGACGGCAAAGCCGACGCCTGCCGTGGGCTTACCACCCTCGAGCTCGACCAGGCCGTCGTAGCGACCACCGCCGCCGATGGAGCCGACGCCGGCGCCGGGAGCCTCGACCTCAAAGACGGTACGGGTGTAGTAGTCCAGGCCACGCACCAGGGTGGGATCCTCGACATACTCGATACCCGCCGCATCCAAATAGCGCTTGACCTGCTCGTAGTGCTCGCGGCACTCATCGCACAAGTTGTCGCCCATCAGCGGTGCGTCGGCCATGATTTCGCGGCAGTGGTCGTTCTTGCAGTCGAAGGCGCGCAGCGGATTAAGCTCGGCGCGCTCGCGGCACTCGTCGCACATCTCGTCGGCGTGATCGAGGATAAACTGCTTGACCTGCTCGCGATAGGCCGGACGGCATTGGGCATCGCCCATCGAGTTAATGAGCAGACGGAGCTTGGAAAGATCGAAGCCCAGGCGCTTGTAGAACTCCATGAGCATGATGATGCACTCGGCGTCGGCAGCCGGATCGGGAGCGCCGAGCCACTCGATGCCCACCTGGTGAAACTGGCGCAGGCGGCCCTTCTGGGGACGCTCGCCTCGGAACATGGCCTCGGCGTAGTAAGCCTTAAACGGCGTGGAGCCCTGGGGCACCAGGTTGTTCTCCACGACGGCGCGCACCACACCGGCCGTGCCCTCGGGACGAAGGGCCAGACGCTGCTTAGGCTTGAGCTTGGTATCGGTGCCTTCGGTAAAGACGCGCTCCAGGTTGGCGCCGCTAAACACGCGGAACATCTCCTTGCGCACGACGTCGGTCGACTGGCCGATGCCGTGGACAAACACGTCCACCTGCTCGATCGCGGGCGTCTCGATGGGCTTAAAGCCAAACGGCTCGAATACGCTGGCCGCAATCTGCTGCATCTTTTGCCAGGCGCGCATCTCGGCGCCGATAAGGTCGCGGGTTCCCTCCGCCTTCTGTGCCTGCATGGGCAAACACCTTTCTTTTGTATCGCGTCATAGATAGTGGACATTATACGGCACAAAGCAGCAACGCGGCGGCGCGTCTGACCGAACGAGGGTATGGGGACTCGTTCGGCCAGATGCGCCGCCGCTGTTTGTGACCCGTTTTCCTCCGTCCCCTTCGGATCACGTGATCTGTTGGGGACGGAGGAAAACGGATCATTTCGTAGGCCCGTGACCGCCTTGGAAACCGAATGATGGTACGAGCATCCATTCGGCTTCCAGGGCAGCCACGGACAGAACGGAGCGAACAGAAAAGAGCACGTAGACCTGCCACAGCTCACCGACAAAGCTCATGCCGGCAAGAACGGCAGAGGTGGCGATTACAGTGAGGGAGCCCAAAACGCGACCGCTTACTTTATCGGCAACATGACCGATCACAAGTGAGCCGATAACGCTCACCACGGTGGAGATGGCGTTGGAGATGTTGTACTGCGCAAGCGTGATGCCCAGGTCGCTGACGACGAGCGGCTGAAACAGGCTCATGCAGTTAACGAAAATCGTGTAGCACGTGGCCATGATGACAAAGCCGGAAGCCACCACGAGCCAGCCGGGGAAGAACTTACGCTGCTGGGACATACTGCTCCTTTTTAAACAAACGAGTAGCAAGATTGGGTGCTACCGGTGGTCGGCGATGTAGCCCAAAGCGACTGCCGCATAAGCCGCGGCACCAAGTGGCAGCTCGGCATCGCTAAAACGTGCCTTGGGATGATGCTGAGCAAAATGCTCGTCCGTATCAGTCACGGCAGCGCCCACGGTAAAGTACGCACTCGGGATCTCACTCGAGATCAACGCGAAGTCCTCACTCGCCATGGCGTGGAACAGCGGCAGGAAGGTGGCCTTGGGCAGTGTCGCACCCACATAGCCAAGTGAAGCCTGGGTCATATTGTCATCGAGTACCAGCGGCGGAACATCCGAGAGCGTCTCGATAGTCGCCGGCGTACGATAGGTCGTGGCAACGCCTTTGACGACCTCCGCGATGCGGGTCTTGAGGTGCTCCATGAGCTTGACGTCGAAGCCACGCAGCGTTCCCTCGAGCACACAAGTGTCGGGGATGACATTTGCGGCCTGACCGCCGGCGAACTTGCCAACGGTAAGCGCGACCTCCTTGGCCGCCGGCACCTCGCGGGAGATGAGCTCCTGAAGCGCCAGATGCACATGGACGCCGGCCGTGATGGGGTCGATGCAGATCTCGGGGCTCGAGCCATGGCCGCCCTTGCCCTGAAGCGTGACGCGAAAACCGTACACGCCCGAAAGCGCCGGGCTCCCATAGAGCACCAGGCCAAGCGGCGACTGGCTGTTGACATGCATGGCAAAGGCCGCCTGAGGGCGCGGGTTCTGCAGCAGGCCGTCGGCGATGGCTGCGCGTGCCCCCTCAAAGGTCTCCTCGCCCGGCTGGAACAGCAATTTCACCGTGGCGTTGGCCTCCACAAGCTCGGCCTCGCGGGCCTTGAGCAGGCGCGCCGCACCAAGCAGCGCCGTCGCGTGCATATCGTGACCGCAAGCGTGCATGCAGCCGTTGGTGGATGCAAAGGGCTCGCCGGATTCCTCGGCAACGGGCAGGGCGTCCATGTCGCCACGAAGCATGATGACCGTACCGGCCTGCTCATTCGTGCAGATGCCATTGCCTTGGGCCGCGGCGGCACCGGCGCCGACAAGGCCCACAACGCAGGAACCATCGACGAGCGTAGCAAATGGGATGTCCATCTCGGTCAGGCGCGCTTGGATATACGTAGAGGTCTGCGGGAGGCTATTACCCAGCTCGGGCATCTGATGTAAATCGTGTCGCCACGCAGCGAGCTCATCTGCAAAAGCCTGAGCTTCTGCAACAAGACCGTCACCGATAGCGGTCTGCGCCGCCGCGGTGGCCTTGGGCGCTGATTGCGGTTGAAGATCGGACAGTGCTGGTGCCATAGATGCCCTCCAGTAACGTTTTTGCAGCAAGCACTTTGATAGCGTAAAGTGCAAGGTACTACTTTAAGGGCGACACATAAAAAATGCCGCCCCGGGAGGCGGCGCAACAAATTGTTTACAATTGCGGACGCGGCTTTCGACGCAAAAAATCGAAATGCGTCTCGCTCAAGATAATCGAAAGAAAGATGAGCGCGAAGCCGGCGAGCAGGCGCGAGGTGAGCGCCTCCCCCATCAGCAGCACCGAGAACAGCACACCCGAAGGCGACTCCATCGAAAGGAGCAGTGAGCCCGTCGAGGCCGAGACATGCGCCAGGCCGACGTTTTGGATGAGCAGAGCCACACACGTACAGCCCACCGATAGAAACGCCATCACACCGATAAAGCTCGGCGTCCACACGGACAGCGGCGCTTGGGTCTCGAATAACAGCGACGAGATCAGGCTCAGCACGCCGTTGCCCACAAACATCCAAAACGTGATGACGTTGATGTCCATCTTGCGGCCGTACTTGGCGGTCACCGCCATCTGGATGGCAAAGAAGACCGCGCCGCCCAGTGTGATGACATCGCCGACATTGAACTCGACGCTATCGAGCGCCACCAGGCCAATGCCCGCCAGGCACAGCAACGCGGCGCCCAAGTTGTAACGGGTAAGCTTTTCGCCGCTCAGGAAATAGCTCGCGAACGGCACAAGGATGCAATACGTGCCCGTCAAAAAAGCATTCTTGCCCGCCGTAGTATGTGCCAGACCGACCGTCTGCAACGCATAGGCCGCCCACATGAGCACGCCCATACTCAGGCCAACGATCAGGTTGCGAGCGTTGAGGTGCGCGATGATGCGCTTGTGGAAGATGAAAAACATGACCAACGCCGCAGGCAGAAAGCGCACGTAGAGCAGTTCGAACACCGGAATGGTGTCGAGCGCGTCCTTCATGGTCGTAAAGGAGTAGCCCCAGACGACTGCCACCGAAAGCAGCAGGACTTTCCAGAACAGCGGCGAGCGAGCGCCGGCGCCGCGGGAGGTGCCGCCCGCGCCCAGGTCCTCGCGAGCAACAGGGCTATCGGGCATCATTTCGATATTGTCAGTGGCATGCTGGGCCATAGGGCATCCTCGCGCTCAATCTGGGCGTGGTGTCCGCACGCGCATGGCTGCGTGCCGCCTCATGGTCAAATAAAAGCAGGGCGCACCGGACCCCCGGCACGCCCCGCTACTGTAGCAACAACCAAGCAGCCCGTGCAATTCACTACGCTAAAGCATCGGGTTGGAAGATCTCGATGTTCCGACGGCGTTTACGTTGCTGAACTAAATCAATTTGGTTGACTCCAGTTTTTCGATGATCCAGTCGTTGGCTTTGATGACCGGGCGGCGGAAGACGACGCCCAGTGCCAGCGACGGAATCAGATAGCTCGCCAGAATGCCTAGCTCAATCCAGTACTCCATGTGGTACGCACCGGCCATGGCGGCATGCATGGCGTTGATGCCGTGGGTGAACGGCAGGAACGGATAGATCGCCTGGAACACGGGGCCGGTCATCTCGATGGGGAACGTGCCGCCCGAACCGCCGACCTGCATGACCAGCAGCACGACGGCGAGCGCCTTGCCGATATCGCCAAACGAAACCGTAAGCGTGTAGACGATATTGGAGAACACGAGACTCGCGACCCAGCCCGCCAGCACAAACTGCAGCGGGTCGTCGCACTGGATGCCAAAGAACAGGATGTCGCCCGCACACACGAGCGTTGCCTGCAGCAGGGCCAGACCGCCAAAGAACAGGTAGCGGCCCAGGTAGATCTCGTGCAGGCGCACGGGGATGAGCTCGTTGATAAGCTCATCGTCAACCGAGACCTTCATCATGGCCGCCAGCACAATCGAGCCCACCCAGAGCGACAGAATCGTGTAGAACGGTGCCATGGCCGAACCGTAGTTGCGGATCGGATAGACCGGCTTGCGATCGAGCGCGACGGGGCCGGAAAGCGACACGGCCAGACCCTCGGGATCATTGCCGATCATCGTCTTGATCGTAGCGAGGTCATCCGACATCAAGGCGCCGTCGAGCTCGTCCTTAAACGCACTGATCTTGTCCGACGCCTCGCCCAGCTGATCAGAAGCCTTGTTGACCAGCTTTGCAGCTTTGGAGAGGCCCTTTGCCAGCGAACCGGATGCGTCGGTCAGGCCAGCAACAGCACTATCCAGATCGTTCGAAATACCGTTCAGCGAATCCAAAACGCCCGAGATGGTCTTCTTGAGCTCCTTTGCCTTGGCCGAAAACGTAGAGTCGTAGTCAGTCTTGGCGCCCGAGATACCAGCCTTGGCATCCGCGATTGCCTGATCGACCTCGGCACGCGACTTATTAACCTCTGCCATGCTGTCAGAGAGAGACTTCGCGGTGGCCGTCAAGTCCTTGGCGTTGTTGCGATACTCCACAGCAATCCTGCTCAGCGATGTTGCCACAGACTTGAGGCTGTCCTGGAGTTTTTCGTCAGTCACCTGATCGGCAAAGCTGCGGAGCTGGTCGGCCGTGGCGTCGATATCGTCGGCACGCGTGTTGAGCGCCGCCGCGGCATCGTTGAGCTGGGACACTGTAAGGTAGACATGTTGATTCGCGGCATCAAATGCCTTCGCAAGCTCGGCGGACACGTTGTCAAACGAGCCCGCGCTTCCGTCAATCGCGGCATTGATGGCGTCGTTGGCGTCCTTCAGCGCTTCCTTGGAATCGCTAATACCGCTCTTGACATGCTCCATCAGCTGCTTCGTTGACTCATCGACCGTGCCCGTCTGCTTGAGCATGCCGCTCGCCGACGTCAGCGAATCGGACGTGGAGCTCAAAATGCCCGCCAGCGACGAAGCATTTGCCCGAACGTCTCGCAGGTCCTCAATCGAATCGCCGAGCGTCGAGGACAGGTTGGCGATAAAGTTACCCACCTGGTCGGTGCTCATGTAATCGAGCAGGCTGGACACCGTCTTAAGACCGATCGTCGTAATGGTCTCGGTAAAAGTTTTGTTAACCTGGCTCTGGACGGCGCTCGAACCCTTCTCGGTCACGATCTGCGCAATGGCGTTGGCCTTCTGATTCTCGTAGAACTCGATATCGGCATGCTTCACGTCGGTCGAGAAAAGCGTCATCATGTCAGCGCTAAACGTTTTGGGGATAACGACGGCAGCATAGTACGCGCCCGACTTAACGCCCTCGATAGCCTTTTCGCGATTGTTGAGCACAACCCAATCGAAGCTCTCGTTGCCGCGTAGGGTGGCGGTCACGTTTTCGCCCACGTTAACCTCGACGGGGATCAAATCGCTCTCGTAACCCTCATCGGTGTTGACCACGGCGATCTTAAGATTGCCGGTGTTGCCGTACGGATCCCAGCTGCCGGCGATGTTAAACCACGCGTACAGACACGGTACGATAATGAGGCCCATCACGACAACCAAGCCGATCACGGAGCGAGACACGTTTTGGACATCGCGCTTAAACAGATGCAGGATGTTCTTCATTTATGCCTCACCTCCTTTGGAGTGCTTGCCAAGCGCGGTGGTATCTCCATCATTTGTGGCTGTGCTGTCGCTGCCCTGAGATTTATGGTGCGAGCCGATATGCGGCAAGCGGCCCGTGGACTGATCGCCGCCCTTGGCACCACGCTCGCTGGCGTTGAGGCCAAACATGTGGCGGGCGGCAGGAATGGCGGCCGTGTGTTCGCGCATCTCGCGACGCAGGTCCTCATCCGAAAGCGCCGAGATGCGCATCTGGGTATTGAGGCTCGCTCGGATATATTCGATATTGATAAGCCAGCCGCAGATGGCAATAACCGAGATGATCCAAATGACAAGCAGGATGATCTTGCCGTTATTGTCGATATCGAGAACCGTCGACAGGACAAAGAGCAGGACCTGAACGCCCACCACGGCGGCAAAACCGCCCTTGATGTAGTACGGGTAGCGATGTTCAAAGGCGACCGCATGATCGAGCAGTTCGCGACGGTACGAATCGGAATCGAGCATGACGCGCATGGCCGTGCGCAGCGAGTAGCGCTGGCGCGGCAGGTCGTTGGACTCGCAAATCATCATACCGGTCGTGGAGAGCTGTTTATCAAAGAGCAGGTTAAGGTTGAGCAGCAGCGGACGCAGCTGCAGGCCGATAAAGAGCGCCACGATCAAGAACACGCCCAGAATGCACAGGTTAAACAGGTAGTTGAACGAATACATGCCGCCGACCGTCTCGCGCAGCAGATTGATGCCGTAGGTAAAGGGCAGCAGCGGGTGCAGCCACTGGAAGAAGCCGGGCATCATCTCGATGGGGTACATGCCCGACGAACCCGGGATCTGCACGATGACGAGAATGACGCCGATAGCCTTGCCGATATGCTTAAACGTGGTGGACAGCGCATAGATGATATTGACGTAGGTGAACGAAATGGCGATGCCGCCCAGCACGAACAGCAGCGGGCTGACGCACTGCACGCCAATCACCAGATCGCCTACCGTAACGATGATGGCCTGCAACGCGCCCAGGATCACCATGAGCAACCAGCGGCCAAAGTAGCCTTGGCGCGCCGTAAAGCTGCCAACACCTTCACGGTCGACCTCGAGCTTGTAAATGGCGATGAGCACATAGCCGCCCACCCAAAGCGCCAGATTGGTGTAGAAGGGAGCGATGCCCGAGCCAAAGCTCTTGACCGGATAGATTGACTTGGACGTCAACTCAACCGGAGACGCCATGAAATCTGCCACGTCATTGACATCGACGCCCATCAGATCGGCCAGCTCGCCCATGGACTCGGAGGTCTGCAGCGCCGCGATGTCATTGGCGGCGGTTGCAAGCTTGTCCTGGACCTTGGCAAGCGAGGAATCGGTCTGGGACAGCGTGGTCTTGGCCTGGCCGAGCGTAGCGCTAAGCTGCGCCAACGTGCCGCGCGCATTTGCAAGTGTAGGTGTCATACCCGAGACGATACCGGTCAGGTCGCCCGAAACGGCAGCAAAAGAGTCGAGCGCGCTCGAGGCCTTCGGCAGCGCGTTTTGGCCCAAGTCCGTCTGGGCTTGGCCAAGGTTGGTCGCACCGGTATGAATTGCGTTATTGATAGCGTCACTGGCACCCGAAACAGCCGCTGCGTCATTCGCCATGGCGCTCGACTGCGCGGACAGACCGTCCTTGATGCTCTGAAGCTTTTCATTCTGCTCTCGAAGCAAATCGATGGTCGATACAATGCGCGCGTCAATTTCCTCGGAACCTGTCGACGTGTCATTGGCGAGAATCTCCAAGTGCCCGATAACGGCCTTATTGTGGTCGATCGTCGCTTGAAGAGACTCGAGCGAGTTGTCGATACGGGTGGTCGTAGATGTGACCGCGCCCGTCAGCTTGCCGATGGCAGCGTTCGCAGAGGCCGACGTCTTGGTGAGCGCAAGGCTGCCTTCCGAGAGCGCCTTGGAGAGCGAGGTGATGGAGTTGCCCGCCGTGGTGCGAGCTTCGCTCAGCAGGTCGTTGCCCTGGGAGATCGCCTGCGTCAGCGACGGTGCCTGGCCTTGCAAGCCGGCAAGCGCCGCATCAGCCGAGGCGATAGCGCCACTCGTCTTATCGATGGCGGCATTCATATCGCCAATCGAATCGCGCACCTCGCCCAAGGTGTCGGACGCCTCGGACACCGAACTTGCCAGCGAGTCCTGAGTCTGGGTTGCCTTGTCCTTTAAATCGACACCGGCATCCTTGGCGATACCGGCAACAGTCTTGCCTACCGTAGAGACAAATTCCGAGTTGATCTGCTCCTCGATGGTGTTTGCACCGGTATCGGTAACCTTGGGCGCAATGGCGCTCTTCTTCTCATTGACGTAGTACGTGAGCTTGGGCTGATGGTAGTTGCCGTCGAGCATCGAAACCAGGTTATCCGAGAAGTTCTTGGGAATCACGATAGCGGCATAGTACTCGCCGCTCTCGACGCCCTCCTTGGCATCGGCCGTCGAGTCGACGAACGTCCAGCCCAACTGATGATTCTCCTTGAGCTGGTCGACCACTTTGTCGCCAGCGTTGAGCTCACCCACCAAGTCGTTTTGGGTGCCTCGATCGTTGTTGGCGATAGCAATCTTGATGCCTTGGGTGTTTCCATACGGATCCCAGTTTGCCACGATGTTATACCAGGCATACAGCGAGGGAATAACGCACACGCCTAGGGTAACCACCAGGGCGACGGGGTTCACAAGCAGTCGCTTAATGTCGCGCTTAAATATCGCAAAGGACACCTTTGCATTGGATAGTTTGCTGCCGAGACTCACGCTTGGACCATCCATCCTGTCGTTAAATCGAATCGTACTATCGACAACCATTGTAGTAGGCGCTTTAACGTCTCAAAGCACAATGGTGTTGAGTTTTGCGGGTAGCAATATACTACGAAGATGAGTTAACGTACAGTTGTACAGTATCTTAAATTTCAGCAGGTCACAAAACCACAACCCGCACAAATAAATGATCCCTTGGGGACGGAGGGATCATTCAAAAGGAAACGAGAGTGGAAAATCTCTCACTTCAAGCCCGCATTCGAGCCAAAAGTGGGAGATTATCCACTCTCGTTCTAATCTAGTTACGGTGCCGTATCCCCGAACTACATCAAGTTGCAAACAGCCGCCGCGAAGGCTACGGGATCCTCGGGGAGGATGCCCTCGACCAGCAGGGCCTGGTCATAGAGCAAACCGGAGTACTGCTTGATCTTGTCGGCGTCGCCTGCCTTCTGGGCAGCGACAAGCTTGTCAAAGACCGGGTGCTTGGCGTTGAGCTCGAGCACGCGCTGGCTCTTGGGCATGCCGTCGGGCGCGCCCTCGGGTCCCTTCTGGAGCACCTTCTCCATCTCGAGCGAAAGTGGGCCCTCGGTGGTGATGCAAGCGGGGGCATCGGTCAGGCGCGCGGAGACGGCAACTTTCTCGACCTTGTCACCGAGTGCCTCCTTCATAGCGCTAAAGAGGTCCTCGTTCTCCTTGGTGGCGTCCTCGGCCTCCTTCTTCTCGTCCTCGGTCGCCAGGTCAAGATCACCGGTCGCAACGTTCTTGAGCTCCAGATGACGATCCTCGACCTCGGGCTCGGCACCGTCGGCCACAGCCTTCTCGGCAGCCTCGCGGGCAGCATCGTCCTCGTAGATCTTGGGCATATCGGCGGCAACGTATTCACGCATAGCCTGGAACGTGAACTCATCCACATCCTGCGTCAGCAGCAGCACGTCATAGCCGCGGTCGAGCACGCCCTTCACCACGGGCATCTTAGCCAAGCGCTCACGCGAGTCGCCGGCGGCGTAGTAGATGGCCTTCTGATCCTCGGGCATGCCCTTGGCATACTCGGCCAGGGTAATCATCCTCTGTTCCTTGGCAGACCAGAACAGCAGCAGGTCGGCAAGCTCATCGGCCTTCATGCCATAGCTCGAGTAGATACCGTACTTAAGACCGCGGCCAAAGTTCTCAAAGAACTTCTCGTAGGCCTCACGGTCGTTGTCACGCATATCCTCGAGATCGGCGGTGATCTTCTTCTCGACACGCTTGGCAATGGCCTTGAGCTGACGGTTCTGCTGCAGCGTCTCACGCGAAATATTGAGCGTCACGTCGGCAGAGTCCACGACACCGCGCACGAAGTTGTAGTAGTCGGGCAGCAGGTCGTTGCACTTCTCCATAATCAGCACGTTGGAGCTGTAGAGCGCCAGACCCTTCTCGTAGTCCTTGCTGTACAGATCGAACGGGGCGCGACCCGGCACAAACAGCAGGGCGTCGTACTCGAGCGTGCCCTCGGCATGGAAGCTGATGGTGCGCGCAGGATCGTCAAAGTCGTGGAACGTGGACTTGTAGAACTCGTCGTAGTCCTTCTGCTCGACATCGGAGCTGCGCTTCTTCCAGATCGGTGTCATGGAATTGACGGTTTCGAGCTCCTGGTAGTCCTCGTACTCGGGCTTGTAATCGTCGCCAGCATCCTCGGGCTTGGGCTTCTGGCGGCTCTTGGACACCATCATCTGGATCGGGTAGCGCACATAGTTGCTGTACTGCTGAATCAGGCTCTTGAGGCCCCACTCGGTCAGGAAGCGATCGTAGGTCTCGGCTTCGCCGTCGGCATCGAGCTTCTCGTTCTCGCGCAGTGTCAGGATGACATCGGTACCATGCTCGGCGCGCTCGCCGTCCTCGATGGTGTAGCCCTCAAGACCGTCGGATTCCCACACATGGGCGACATCCTCGCCATAGGCGCGGCTGACGACCTTCACATGGCTGGCGACCATAAAAGCCGAGTAGAAGCCCACGCCAAACTGGCCGATGATGTCGACATCCGAACCCTGCTGCTCGGCGTTCTCGGTCTTAAACTCCTCGGAGCCGGAATGGGCGATGGTGCCCAAATTGCGCTCGAGCTCCTCGACGGTCATGCCAATGCCGTTATCCGAGATGGTAATGGTGCGGGCGTCCTTATCAAAGGAGACGCGAATGGCCAGGTCGCCCTGGTCGATCTTGACGCTCGGATCCTGCAGACTCTTAAAGTTGAGCTTGTCGACGGCGTCGCTCGCGTTAGAGATAAGCTCGCGCAGGAAGATTTCCTTATTGGTGTAGATGGAGTTGATCATGAGGTCGAGCAGTTTTTTGCTCTCGGTCTTAAATTGACGCATGTGCAGTCCTTTCGCGCTACCCCCGCCCGCAAAAACGGCCCGGTCGCCCGAGCCGCATCGCAGACCTGCTATGTTCAGACTTAGATTTTATAACCCATTAGCGCGCATATATACATACGGAATCGAAAAACTGTATGTCCAAGCGCTCCGAAGCACCAATTACCAAGGAGTGTCCCCAACCGCCGGCAGAGACGATATGAGCAGGACATAAAAACATTGAGAGCCCCTGCTGCATG
>UQXA01000044.1 GCA_900544865.1 uncultured Collinsella sp.
TCAGATGTGTATAAGAGACAGTTCCCAATGTCATCATGCTCGTGGGCCTGCAGGGTTCCGGTAAGACCACGGCGGCCGTAAAGCTGGCCTACCTGCTCAAGAAGCAGGGCCGCTCGCCGCTGCTCGCCGCGTGCGACGTCTACCGTCCCGCCGCTGCCGACCAGCTTGCCACGCTCGGCGGAGAGATCGGTGTCCCGGTCTTCCGAGGCGACGGTGCGCACCCGGTCGACATCGCCAAGGGCGCCATTCAGGAGGCCGTCGACCACCTGCGTGACGTGGTCATCGTCGATACCGCCGGTCGTTTGCAGATCGACGAGCAGATGATGCAGGAGGCCGTGGACATCAAGAAGGCCGTCAAGCCCGATCAGGTACTGATGGTCGTCGATGCCATGACCGGCCAGGATATCGTCAACGTCGTCTCGACCTTCGCCGAGCGCACCGACTTTGACGGCGTGATCATCTCCAAGCTCGACGGCGACGCCCGTGGCGGCGGCGCACTTTCCGTGCGCCAGGTGACCGGTAAGCCCATCAAGTTCGTGAGCATGGGCGAGAAACCCGATTCGCTGGAGCCGTTCTATCCTGATCGTATGGCCAAGCGAATCTTGGGCATGGGCGATGTTGTCGGCATTATCGAGAAGGCCCAGGAGGCGGCCGACGCTGAGCAGCTCGAGGCTGCCGAGCGCATGCTGCGCGAGGGCTTCACCATGAACGACATGCTCGACCAGATGAAGGCCGTCAAGAAGATGGGCGGCATGAAGGGCATTCTGGGCATGCTCCCCGGTGGCCAGCGTGCGCTCAACCAGATGGGTGGCAACCTGGACGAAGGTATCTTCGATAAGAACGAGGCCATCATCATGTCGATGACCAAGGAGGAGCGCCTGCGTCCCTCCATCATCAACGGCCAGCGCCGTGCCCGCATTGCCAAGGGCGCCGGCGTGACCCCCACCGAGGTCAACAGCCTTATGAAGCAGTGGGGCGAGATGAACAAGATGATGGGCCGCATGCGCACGATGGCCAATCAGGCACAGGCCGGCGGCAAAAAGGGCAAAAAGGGTAAGAAGGGCAAAAAGATGCGCATGCCCAATATTCCCGGTCTGGATGCCATGGGCCTGGGCGGCATGGGCGGCCTGGGAACGGGCGGCCCCAAGTCCGATATGGACCTGCTGCGCCAGATGGAAGCGCAAATGCGTAATAAGAAGTAACGACTGGTAGAGTCGTGTATGGCGAAGGCCGCTTGGATGGTATTCCAGGCGGCCTTCGTCGTTGGTGCGTTATATGTTGTGTGAGCAGACGCGTGATGGCATCGATTGCCTGCTGTTAGTGGCAGCTGCAGCCCTCGTGACCCTCGTTCTCGTGATGGCCGTGGCAACCGCAGGATCCGCCGTGCTCATGGATGTGCTCGTGGTCGTGGCCATGGCAGTCGCAGGTGGCCTCGCCGGTCTGCGCGAGCGTGCCGGCAATGAGGGCCTCGACGCAAGCGTCGCAGCTGCCCTGGGCACCTGCGTATACCGTGATGCCGGCTTGAGCAAGCGCGTTGATAGCGCCACCGCCGATGCCGCCGCAGATGAGCGTGTCCACGCCGCCGTTGGCAAGCAGACCCGCCAGGGCGCCGTGACCGGTGCCGCCGGTGCCCACGACCTGCTTGTTGAGCACCTTGCCGTCCTGAATGTCGTAGATCTTGAACTGCTCGCTGCGGCCAAAGTGCATAAAGATGTTGCCGTTGTCGTACGTCGTTGCCACCCTCATGGTGTCGACCTCCTTTGCTGGCCATGCGGCCGTTGTCGTGGTGATGGAGGAGTATGCGATATTGCCGCCTTCGATGACGATCGCCCGTCCATTGACCAGCGCGTTTGCCACCTTGCGATGCGAGCGGCTGCAGATTGACGCCACCGTGGCGCGGGCAATTCCCATGCACTGGGCGACTGCCTCTTGGTTAAGGCCTTCCAAGTCGCACAGGCGCAGCACCTCGAGCTCGTCGACCGTCATGACGATGGCGTCTCCGCTGGCAAGGCCGTCAGGGGTAAAGCCGCGATATTCAGGGATGATCCCAACGCGGCGCATTTTTTCGCGTCTTCCTGCCATACACTCTCCAATTCTGACATATGTCAATAATAGAATAACGAACATGCGGATTTTCGCAATGAATTTCTGGCATATGTCAGAAAGTGAGGGCTTATGTTTGGGCTGTGGGGCCACGTGCGCCTGGGCTACAATAAATCTCGCTTATAGGCGACTGACAGGAGGGTCAATGAGCAAAGCTGATCAGCAGTTTGTAACCATGTGCCGCGATATCTTGGACCATGGCACCACCACCGAGGGCCAAAAGGTCCGTCCGGTGTGGGAGGACGGCACCCCTGCCTATACCATTAAAAACTTTGGCGTCACGGCGCGCTATGATCTGCGCGAGGAGTTCCCCGCGCTCACCCTGCGTCGTACGGCGCTTAAGTCTGCCATGGACGAGATTCTGTGGATCTATCAAAAGAAATCTAATAACGTCCATGACCTCAACAGCCATATTTGGGACGAGTGGGCCGATGAGACCGGTTCCATCGGTAAAGCCTACGGCTATCAGATTGGTCAGAAGAGCCATTACGCCGAGGGCGACTTCGACCAGATGGACCGTGTGCTGTACGACCTTAAGCACACGCCGTATAGTCGCCGCATTATGACCAATACGTACGTGTTTAGCGATCTGTCCGAGATGCACCTGTATCCGTGCGCCTACGGCGTGACCTATAACGTCACGCAGCGCCCGCAGGACGACAAGCCGACGCTCAACATGATTCTCAACCAGCGCAGCCAGGATATTTTGGCCGCGAACAACTGGAATGTGTGTCAGTACGCCATTCTGCTCATGATGGTGGCGCAGTCGGTCGATATGATCGCTGGCGAGCTGCTGCATGTGATTGCCGATGCCCACATTTACGACCGTCATGTCGATATCGTCCGCGAGCTTATCGAGCGTCCGCAGTTTGCGGCTCCCAAGGTAACGCTCAACCCCGATGTGCATGATTTCTACGCGTTTACGACCGATGATCTGATTGTTGAGGGCTATGAGCACGGCCCGCAGGTCAAGAACATCCCCATTGCGGTGTAGGTGACGCGCATGACGTGTAAGCTTTCTGCCATTGTCGCTGTGTGCGATGACTGGGGCATTGGCTGCGAGGGTGACATGGTCGTGTCCAATCGCTCCGATATGCGCCATTTTGTAGCGTGCACCAAAGGTTGCCCGGTCATTATGGGACGCAAGACACTTCTGAGTTTTCCCGGCGGACGACCGCTCAAGAATCGCCGCAATATCGTGCTCACCCGCGACGAGAGCCTTTCTGCCGAGGGTGTCGACGTGGTGCATAGCGTTGACGAAGCGCTCGCCGCGGTAGCCGATGAACCCGTTGCGTGGGTGATCGGCGGCGGCGAGGTGTATTGGCAGTTTTTGCCGTACTGCGTGGAGGCCGAGGTTACGCATAACCATTGCGTGCATGACGTGGATACGTACTTTCCCGATCTGGATGCTGATCCCGCGTGGGAGATTGCACGACGTGGCGGTGTTGCCACGATTGCCTCGGGCGAGGGCGACGAGGGTGTCGATTATGAGTTCGTGACGTATCGTCGCATCGAGGCGTAAATCGCCTGGCGCGAACGGTATCATTGGGTTGATTGAATGCATGGGGCGGCGCTTAGCGTCGCCTCGTTTGGTATAGATGTGCTGTAAAGAAGGGTGCGGGCTGGCTGCTATGACTGATGCCGTTGAGGTACTGCGAATTGATTCGCTCGAGGACGAGTACCTCGATGCCTACGTGCGACTGACCGAGCGCGAGTTGCGCTGCGTGTTGGAGCCGCAAAAGGGCATCTTTATCGCCGAGAGTGCCAAGGTTATCGAGCGCGCGGTGCGCGCCGGATACCAGCCGGTGAGCTTTCTTTTGGGCGAACGCTGGCTCGACCAGATGATGCCGCTGTTCGAGCGCCTGGTTGTGCGCGAGGGCGCGGGTCCGGTTCCTGTGTTCGTTGCCTCCATGGAGCTCATAGAGCAGCTGACGGGTTTTAATGTGACGCGTGGTGCGCTCGCGGCGTTTCGTCGCCCGCGTCAGATTCCGGTCGATGAGTTCTTGGGCGGTGTCGTTGAGGCGGCGGGGGATCGTCCGGTGCGCGTGTGCGTGCTCGAGGGTATTGTCGATCACACCAATGTTGGCGCGATTTTCCGCTCGGCTGCCGCATTGAACGTTGACGGTATTTTGGTCAGCCCGACGTGCTGCGACCCGCTGTACCGTCGCTCGGCCCGCGTGAGCATGGGCACCGTGTTTCAGGTACCGTGGACGCGCATTGGCAGTGAGGCGCGCGTGTGGCCGCATGATGGCCTGGCCGCGCTTCATGATGCCGGCTTTTCGTGTGCCGCTATGGCGTTGACGGACGACTCTGTTTCACTTGATGATCCTGTGCTGCAGAAGATTGATCGCTTGGCGATTTTTATGGGCACCGAAGGTGCCGGCTTGGGCGTTAAAACTATTGCCGGCTGTGACCGCGCCGTGCGCATTCCGATGGCGCACGGGGTCGATTCGCTCAACGTGGCCGCGGCGAGTGCCGTCGCCTTTTGGCAGCTGTGCCCGCACGTGAGCAATGAGTATCACTACCAGCCGGGTTTGTATCACTAGGCAGTTATTCCGCACCGCGCTCTAATTCGGGGTGTTTCGGTCGCCGCCAGTCGGTGCTAAGCTGGTATTGGCTTTGGTCTTAAATTGCCGTTTTGTTGTTTGACGTACGCTGGCGGGGAGGGCGTGTGGCTAAGAAATCTACGGCTATCGATGTAACGCAGGGTGTCATTTGGCAACAGCTGCTGTCGCTGTGCGTTCCCATCTTTTTTAGTTCGTTTTTTCAGCAGGCCTACACGCTTATCGGTACCTATATCGTCGGTCAGTTTGGCGGCAAGCTCGCGCTGGGCGGCATTCAAGCCACAATGGTCCTCACCGAGCTCTGCATTGGCTTTTGCGTTGGCGTTGGCGCTGGTTGTGCCGTTATCACGGGTCAGTTTTTTGGCCAGCACGATGACGAGCGTCTGAGCCGTTCGATCCATACGGCTATGACGCTCGCGCTGGTGTGCGGCATCGTTTTCTCGATTCTTGGCATAGTGTTCGTTGAGCCCATGCTGGTGCTTATGAACACGCCGCATGAACTATTGGCCGAGGGCGTGGCCTATGCTCGCTGTTATTTTGCCGCGATGGTTGCGGCACTGCTGCTTAATATGGGAACCGCACTGCTGCGTGCCGTGGGCGACACACGCGGCCCCGCTGTGATCATTGCCTCTGGCTGCCTGGTTAACGTGGTGCTGGATATCATCTTTGTCGCTGTGTTGCATATGGAGGCGTTGGGCTGCGGCATCGCAGTGGCGCTGACCATTTGCTCCAATGCAACTATGATCGTGTTTCGCATGATGCGCGCTCCGGGTGCATGGCGTCTTTCGCTGTCTAAGCTCGGCATCGATCGCGGTATTTGCAAGAGTATGATCTCGTGTGGTCTGCCGCTTGGCTTTCAGTCTGCTGCCTATTCGATTTCCAATGTTTTGATTCAGGTGTCGGTCAACTCGTTTGGTGCCGATGTCACCACGGCGTGGGGTCTTTCGGGCCGCTTAGATGGCATTGTCTGGATGGTTACCGAGGCGCTCGGCGTGTCGATCACCACGTTCTCGGCACAGAACTTTGGCGCGCGCAACTACGAGCGCATGCGCAAGGGCTACCATACGTCGCTCGTGCTGTCGTTTATGCTCATTGGTGGCCTGTCTGCCGTGCTGCTGGTGTTCTCGGGTCCGCTGTCGCGTCTGTTTGTCGACGATGCTTCGATTTCGGCGTACACCACGACGATTCTTCATTTCATCGCGCCGTTCTACGCGATCTTCTCGATTATCGAAAACGCGTCCGGCTCCATCCGTGGCGCCGGCGTGAGCTTGCAGCCCATGCTGCTTACGATTTTTGGCACCGTAGTGCTCAGGGTGATCTGGGTGTTTGCGATTATGCCGTTCGATCCGTCGCTTGAACACCTGCTGCTGGTTTACCCTGTAACCTGGCTCATCACGGCCACGATGTTCACCATCTACCACCACAGCGGCAACTGGCTAGGCCGCGCCACCGCCTAGCCATTGGGGACGTCCCCAATGGCTAGTATTCGATGCCTTGGCGGGCTAGGAGTCCTTCGTCGAAGTAGTGTTTGACGGGGCGCATTTCGGTGACCAGGTCGGCAAGATCGGCCAGTGGCAGCAGCCCGCGGCCGGTTAGCACGAGCTCCGTCGCGGAGGGCTTTATCGTAATCAGCGCTTCGACATCCTCGCGCGTCACAAAGCCGCGGCGCATCGCTTCGCCGAGTTCGTCCAGAATGAGCACGTCGACCTGCGAGATCTGTTCGCGTGCGAGCTCCATGATCTGTGCGGCGCAAGCCTCGGGCGTGTCGCGATCGGCCTGCACAATACGCAGCCCCAGGCGCGGCGCGGCATCGTGTTCGGCGCAGTGCAGCTTCTTCGCAAATTGCAGCATAAGCACGTTGAGCCCATAACCTGTGGCGCGCAAAGCTAGCCCCAGCGCAGCCGTCGTCTTGCCCTTGCCGTCGCCCGTGTAGATCTGAACCTTGCCGACTTCCAGTGATGCCATCTCTGTCCTTTCGTGCCCGGCGTCGGTTTATCGCCGTCCCGGTTGGGTATTCTAGATAGCATTATCAACCCCAGTAGATGGAGTTCAAGCAGATGGAGATGGATGACAACAAACGTAGACGGAATATGATCCTCTACGTGCTCATCGCCTTCGTCGTCTACCTCGTGCTCTCGACCGTTCTGTTCCCCAACATCGGTCACACGCAGCAGATTACGAAGACCGATTACTCGACGTTTGTCAAAGCGCTCGATAAGAAGAGTGTCGACAAGGTCGAGTACAACACGGACGATTACTCGATTTATTACACCAAGAAGGGCGAGGACGAGAACATCGCCTATAAGACGACCGGTGTGCCGAACGATGCGGGCTTTACCGATCGCGTGCTTGAGTCTGGCGCTTCGCTGGAGTCGGTCGTTCCCGATAAAAACTCGGGTTTGATGACCTACTACCTGCTTACGCTCATCCTTCCCATGGCGATTTTCTTCCTCATCGGCTGGTGGCTCAACCGTCGCATGAAGAAGGCTATGGGCGATGACGGCCCGTCGATGAACTTTGGCGGCGGCGGTTTTGGCGGCGGCGGACTGGGTAAGTCCGGCGCGCGCGTGATCGCCTCCAAGGACGTGGGCGTGACCTTTAAGGACGTCGCCGGCCAGGAAGAGGCCAAGGAGTCTCTCAAGGAGGTCGTCGACTTTCTGGAGAAGCCGCAGCGCTACGAGGAGATCGGCGCCAAGCTGCCGCGCGGTGCTCTCCTTGTTGGCCCTCCGGGTACCGGTAAGACCCTGCTTGCCAAGGCTGTTGCCGGCGAGGCCGGTGTTCCGTTCTTTAGCATTTCGGGCTCTGAGTTCGTTGAGATGTTTGTTGGTCGCGGCGCTGCAAAGGTTCGTGACCTGTTTAAGCAGGCCAAGGAAAAGGCCCCGTGTATCGTCTTTATCGATGAGATCGATACCATCGGTAAGAAGCGCGATGGCGGCGGCTTTAGCGGCAACGACGAGCGCGAGCAGACGCTCAATCAGTTGCTGACCGAGATGGATGGCTTCGATAACCACAAGGGTATCGTTGTCCTTGCCGCAACCAACCGCCCCGACAGTCTCGATCCGGCGCTGCTGCGCCCCGGTCGTTTTGACCGCCGCATTCCCGTCGAGTTGCCCGATCTGACCGGTCGTAAGAACATCCTCGAGCTTCACGCCAAGAGTGTGAAGACCGAGCCGCCGATCGATCTGACCGCGATTGCCCGCGCCACGCCCGGTGCCTCGGGCGCCGACCTGGCCAATATCATCAACGAGGGCGCCCTGCGCGCCGTTCGCGAGGGTCGCAAGCGTGCAACCCAGGATGACTTCGAGGAGTCGGTGGAGGTCGTCATTGCCGGCCAACAGCGTAAGTCCACGGTGCTTTCCGACCATGAGAAGCAGGTCGTTTCCTACCACGAGATCGGTCATGCCATCGTCGCTGCCCGCCAAAAGGGTTCCGCGCCGGTTACCAAGATCACCATCGTGCCGCGCACGAGCGGTGCTCTGGGCTATACCATGCAGGTCGAGGAGGACGAGCGCTTCCTGACGACACGCCAGGAGGTCCTGGACAAGCTTGCCGTCTACTGCGGCGGCCGTGCGGCCGAGGAACTCATCTTTGGCGAGATGACGACCGGTGCCGCCAACGATATCGAACAGGCCACCAAGCTCGCCCGCAACATGGTGACGCGCTTTGGTATGTCCGACGAGTTTGGCATGATGGCGCTCGGTACCGTGCAGAACGCGTATCTCAATCAGGACACGTCGCTCACCTGCGCCCCCGGTACGGCCGAGCGTGTGGACGCGATTGTCGCTAAGCTGATTGAGGATGCGCACGATCGCGCCCTGCAGATCCTGAAGGAGAACAAGTTCAAGCTCCACGAGCTGGCTCGTTATCTGTACAAGAAGGAGACGATCACGGGCGAGGAGTTCATGAACCTCCTCACGCGCGAGAATCCGTTGATGCCCAAGCAACAGTAAAGCCGCGGTCGAGCCAGTAAACGTCGACGCCCCATTTGAGCAGCTTTCTCAAATGGGGCGTTTTGCTTGAGAGGGATGGAAATGAAGATCGTGGTGAGCGCCTGCTTGATGGGCGAGAGCTGCAAGTATAACGGGCTTGACAACTATCATCGCGAGTTGGTCGAGGCCTGCGAGCGTACAGGGACTGAGGTCCTCTTGGTGTGCCCTGAGGTCTTTGGCGGCCTGCCCACGCCGCGCAGGCCGTCCGAGATTGTGAACGGCGAGGTCCGTACCTGCGAGGGTACCTCGGTCGATCGCGAGTTTCGCCTGGGCGCTCAACGTGCGCTCGACATGTGCGAGCAGGCGGGCGGGTCGGAAGAGATCGCCGCGTGCATCCTGCAGGACCGTAGTCCCTCGTGCGGCGCGGGCCGCGTCTACGACGGCACCTTTAGCGGTACGCTCACCGCGGGCAACGGCGTCTTCGTCGACATGCTCTTGCGCCACGGCTACCGTGTGATCCCGGCAAGCGAGTTCGACCCCAGCATGTTGGAACATTGACCGCAGCACTCGAACCCAACACTTCCTCACGGGTGACCGTTTTGGCATCATCCGTGAAGTTGATATTGAGTACGACCCGGTCATCAAAGACGAAGACCGAGTTGACAGGCACCGTACCCAGGCAGCCCCTCCCCGCGGCCATCGCGCAGGAACGCGCACACGGCCTTCCCGTCTCTTGCGCCCCTCCCGGAACTGTCCACATCAGTGTAGCCAATCCAGTCCGCCAAGGGCTGCAGCCCGGACAACGCGGCGATAGAGGGCTTCTTCGGCTTGCTCAAGAAGGAGTTCTGGCACGGCAGGGACTGGTCGGACTGGACCCCCGCCCGCTTCATCGAGGAGCTGGTGGGCTGGATCGGTCGATACAATACGGAGAGGCGCAGCGATGCGCTCGGTGGCCGCACGCCGGCCGAGTTCCGCTCCGCGCTGGGAAGGGCCGCGTAACGGTCCAAGAAATCGTCCGTAGTCCCCATTCTTGCCCCTTTGGGACAGCTTCTTGTTGGGGCGTGCCCGCCCCAAACCCTGCTAGGAACGAGTACAGCAAACTGGAATTTACTTTAATAAATATTTTTCAAACGCTTTATGATTATCAAAGTGGACTTCTCTAAAAAACAGAACTAACCAAATAATATAGGTTGGTATAGCTATATATGGGGTTAAAAAGCAGGATAATAATGCTCCTGCCAACATTATAATAGCCCACATAAAGCACTGATTTCTTATATCACGAGAGATATAAGCTTTATCATACAATGCCTGTTCTTCTTTAGAAAACGAATTAAATCCCGAAACAAATTTTGTTGCTTTTTCCTTAAAAATCGCAAATAACACACCTATAAACAGAAATGGTATTACCAAAATTATACACGACCAAAATCCTATATTCATAATACATACCTCCGCTTTAAATACTTATTTGTTGAACTAAGCCGTGTATACTCTCCAATGAAAGAACGCCCTGATATAGCGAAATTTTGACGTTTTCCTGCGTACGTGCGTACACACTCCACAGGAATTCTAATGGGCCTGCCCCCTTAGCACGCGGACTTTGGAACAAAGACTAGTGTGTTACGCCTTGCCAGAGGTGTACAGGCTCCCGGTGCGCACGTACGCAGCAATTGCCATCAACGCGCCATACAGGTGGCGATCAAGTTCGCACAAAGCGACCTTGATCCCGCAAACAAAAGGCAGGATACCATCACCACGATGATACCCTGCCTCTGTTCGTTCCTGTTTACCGTTCCGAGTAGTCCTTCCGCAGAAGTTCCTATAAACAAAAAAACGTACCCGAACCATTTCTCGTAAAGAATCGGGTTCGAGTACGAACTGAATGGTGGAGCAATATAAACCACCACAAAGGTGCCTGTCCCCTTTGTGGTGGTTATGGGTTAGAGCTAGAGCGTGTGGCCGTAGGCGTTGGCGGCCTTGATGGCGGCGGCGAACTTCTCGTCGGTGAAGGGCTCCGGGTTACCCTGCTTCCACTCGTTGGTGGCGTGGGCATACTCACACAGCGCCGGGATGTCCGCCTCGGTAAGGCCGACCTGTTCAAGCGTCACGGGCAGCCCCATCTGCTTGTTAAAGGCGGCGTAGTGCTCAAGGTTCTCGGTATCGCCCGTATAGGCAAACAGCACCAGTACGCCCAGGCTCACGACCTCGCCGTGTAGGTAGGAGCCCTCGCGCGGAATGCTGCACGTGGCATTGTAGAACGCATGCGCCACGCTCGAGTTGTAGTAGTAATCGTTTTGGTTGGTCAGGTTGGAGACGTAGCCCGTGTTGACCACGATGTCGAGCGCGATTTGTTTGACGGCCTCGCTTGACAGGTTCTGGCGCACGTCCTCAAGACCCTGAACGCCGTAGGTAAACAGCGGCTCGGAGCAGGTGTGGGCGAGTGCCAGGCCAAGGCCTGCCGTGTGCTCCAAGTTGCCGGCGCTCGTGGCGTACTCGACCTCGGGCTGCTTGGACAGGGCATCGCCCACGCCGGCCCAGAAGTACTCCGCCGGAGCTTCGGCGATGATCTTGGGGTTGATGAAGATGTGCGCCGGTCGGTTGGGGTACGAATAGCCCTCGAGCGAGCCGTCGTCGTTGTACACGACGGCAATGGCGGTCGCGGCGGAGCAGTTAGAACAGATCGTCGGGACGGTGAAGACGATCTTCTTGAGCTCGATAGCTGCGGTCTTCACGGTGTCGAGCGCCTTGCCGCCGCCGCATGCGATAAGCACGTCAGCTTCCTGGCAGGCAGGGGAGTTCACGACCTTGGCGATATTGGCACGCGTGCTGTTGGTGCCGTAGACGCGCGTCTCCAGAATCTCGACATTGGTACCTTCAAGCGCCGCCTCGATGCCCGGCAGCGCCGCAGCCAGGGCTCGCTTGCCGCCGATGATGGCGACCTTCTTCGCGCCGTACTCCGCCAGTGCGGCGGGTAGCTCGGTAAAGCAATCCTCGCCAACGGTGTAGTCGCTCATTCCAATCGTGCGCATAGGTGCCTTCTTTCGTTCGATAGAGTGCTTTCAGGTATTTTGCTCCTAGAGAAGGGCTGTAATAGCGAGAAATTTCGAACGTATAAAACCAGTGTTGAGGGTTTTTTGCCGGCGCGGAACGTGCTAGCATACTCCGCAAAGCGTTGATGGGGACGAGTAGTCGGCCGTCCGCATGCTACAGAGAGCGGGGAGTGCTGAGAACCCGTGCATGCGACCGATGAAAATCACCCCGGAGCTGCGGTCCCAACGGATGTGCCGTGCAGGTTCGTCTTAGTAGACATCGCCGAGATGGTCGTCGATACAGGCCAGCCGAGTAACGGATGCGAGCGCGCGATTACGCGGGCGAGGGCATCTAAGCTGGGTGGTTAAGCGAAGAGCTTTTGCGGGCGTACAGCTCGTTTTGTGGCGCTTCGTCCCAGCTTGTAGGGACGGGCGCTTTTTTGGTGCCCAGAGGGCGTGCGCGCCCACGACATGAAAGGGGTACCGTGGCAAACGAGTACAAGCAGACGATGAATCTGCCCAAGACCGGTTTTCCCATGCGTGCCGGTCTTTCCAAGTCCGAGCCCAAGCGACTCAAGGACTGGCAGGACAACAAGGTCTACGAGCAGGTTCTGAAGAAGAACGAGGGTCATAAGAAGTTCGTGCTGCACGACGGTCCTCCGTACGCCAACGGCCCGATCCACATCGGCCACGCCATGAACAAGATCTCCAAGGACATGATCAACCGCTACTGGATGATGCAGGGTTATGAGGTTCCTTATGTCCCCGGTTGGGACTGCCACGGCCAGCCGATCGAGCACAAGGTCGAGGAGAAGCTCGGCACCGAGAAGTTCAACCAGACCCCCACGGCCAAGATTCGTGAGCTCTGCAACGAGTTCGCTGTCGAGAACATCGAGCTCCAGAAGGCCGGCTTCCGTCGTCTGGGCGTGCTCGGCGACTGGGACAACCCCTATCTGACGCTCTATCACCAGCATGATGCTGCCGATATCGAGGTCTTTAAGGCCATGTTCGATAAGGGCATGATCTATCGCGGCCACAAGCCGGTTCACTGGTGCAAGCACTGCCACACCGCGCTGGCCGAGGCCGAGATCGAGTACTCCGACGAGACGAGCCCGTCCATCTTCGTGCGCTTTGAGATGACCTCCAAGCCCGCCGGCCTCGAGAACTTCGATGGCCCGGTCGACTTTATCATCTGGACGACCACGCCGTGGACCATCCCCTCCGACCAGGCCGTTTCCCTTAAGCCCGGCGTCGCCTATGTCGCCGTTGAGCACGATGGCCGTGCCGAGGTCATGCTTGAGGACCTGGCTCCCAAGTGCTGCGAGGAGTTTGGCTGGGAGTACACCCCGGTTATGGTCGACGGAAAGCCCTACGTGGTTCCCGCCGAGACCTTCCACCACATCCACTACAAGCAGCCGATCTTTGACGGCGTTGAGGGCGTGGCGCTGCTGGCCGATTACGTCGGTGTCGATGACGGTACCGGTATCGTCCACAACTCGCCCGGTCACGGCGTCGATGACTACTTCGCGTGCCTCAAGGAGGGCATCACCGACATCTGCATGCCGGTCGATGACGACGGCAAGTTCTACACCGGCGAGGAGTTTGGCACCGGTGGCCCCTTCAGCGGTATGGATACCGATGAGGCCAACCCGCACATCATCGAGTTCCTGCGCGAGCGCGGTACCCTGGTCCTCGAGAAGAAGATTACGCACAGCTATCCGCACTGCTGGCGCTGCAAGCACCCGGTGCTCTTCCGTGCTACCGACCAGTGGTTTGTCTCGATGGACAAGACCGGCTTGCGTGAGCAGGCTGGCAAGGAGGTTCGCGAGAACGTCAAGTGGTATCCGGCTCACGCCGCCAACCGCATCGGCGCCATGGTCGAGCAGCGTCCCGACTGGTGCATCAGCCGTCAGCGCAACTGGGGCGTGCCTATCCCGAGCTACACTTGCGCCGACTGCGGCGAGAAGGTTATGAACGACGCCACGCTCGACGCCGTCATCAAGCTCTTCCACGAGAAGGGCTCCGACGCCTGGTTCACCGACGCTCCCGAGAGCTACCTGGGCGAGGCCTGCGTCTGCCCCAAGTGCGGCGGCCATCACCTCAAGGCCGATAAGGACATCCTCGACGTGTGGTGGGATTCCGGCGTCTCCTGGAAGGCCGTCTGCGAGTACCGTCCCGAGCTGGAGTATCCGGCGGACGTGTATCTCGAGGGCTCCGACCAGCACCGCGGTTGGTTCCAGAGCTCGTTGCTCACCTCGGTGGGTGCCAATGGCCACGCTCCGTACAAGGCGGTCGTCTCGCAGGGCTTCACCCTCGACGGCCAGGGTCGAAAGATGTCCAAGTCGCTCGGCAACGTCATCGACCCCAATAAGGTCTGCGACGAGATGGGCGCCGACATCATCCGTCTGTGGGTTGCATCTGTCGATACCAGCTCCGACGTGTCCATCGACCACGAGATTCTTGCTCGTACGTCCGATGCCTACCGTCGTTTCCGCAACACGCTGCGCTTCCTGCTCTCCGAGCTCGAGGGTCAGTTTGAGCCCGAGACCGACGGCGTCGCCTTTGCCGACCTGCTGCCGCTCGACAAGCTCATGGTTGCCCGTCTGACCCAGGTTCAGGCCGAGGTCGACGATGCCTACGCCAGCTACGAGTTCCCGCGCGCCTACCGTGCGCTCTACGACTTCGTGGTTACCGAGCTCTCCAACGTGTATCTCGACGCCCTGAAGGACCGTCTGTACTGTGAGAAGCCCGGCTCGCTCGAGCGCCGCAGCGCCCAGACCGTGCTGGCCGAGCTCTTCTCGATGCTCATGCGCGATCTGCAGCCGATTCTGTCCTACACCGTCGACGAGGCCATGGCCTATGCGCCCGCCGGCTGCGTCGATCACCAGAAGTACGCCGCGCTGCTCGATTGGTACAAGTCGCCCATCACGTTCGACGAGGCCAATGAGTTTGAGGGCGTGCTCGAGGCTTCACTCGAGCTCCGTAGCGCCGTGACCAAGGCCCTTGAGGATGCCCGCTCCGCCGGTACCTTCACCAAGAGCCAGCAGGTCCGCGTCAAGGCGGTCGTTCCTGCCGAGATGTACGCGCTGCTGACCGGTGATAAGGCCGTCGACCTGGCCGAGTTCTACATCGTTTCCAATGTTGAGCTGACCCAGGGCGAGGAACTCTCCGTTGCCATCGAGGCAGCCGAGGGCGAGTGCTGTGACCGTTGCTGGAACTACCGCACCACCGTCGGCGAGTACAACGGCCACGCGCATATCTGTAAACGCTGCGCGGAGGCGCTGTAGTTACGCGGTTTTACCAAACCGCGTAACAGGTTGACGCTGCAAACCCGCCAGAGCGGCAATCTGCCTTTCAACTTCGGCGGCATGACCAGAAGGTCAATGCCGCCTCGTTTCAAGGC
>UQXA01000045.1 GCA_900544865.1 uncultured Collinsella sp.
ACGAGCGGGGGCTCCTATCTTTTTAGTGCCCTCGGATTGGGTCATAGTGTCTGTCCGCGCCAAAACATCGGCGTTGCCGGGCCGGCACTTGGGGACGTTCCTTTTCTGCCGGCACCTGGGGACACTCCTTAGCCGTTGGGGGCGTTCTTAAACGACTAGTCTGGGCGGCGGCCGTGTGCTGCTGTCCGCGTGGCGGCGTATAATCGGCGGCAGATGATTCTGACGTTAGGAAACCATGACCGATAGCATGCAGCAGATGGCGCTCGACACGCTCGGCGCCTATTTTGGCTACACCTCGTTTCGCCCGGGGCAGGACCGCATGGTGGATGCGATTCTTGCCGGCCGCGATGCGCTCGGCGTTATGCCCACAGGCGCTGGCAAGTCCATTTGCTACCAGGTGCCCGCGCTCATGCTGCCTGGTATCACCTTTGTGGTGAGCCCGTTGCTGTCGCTTATGGAGGACCAGACCCGCGCGCTGCTCGCGGCGGGTGCGCGTCCCAGTTATCTCAACTCCAGCCTTACCCCGGCCCAGCAAAATACCGTGCTCAAGCGGGCGCGCGAGGGCCGCTACCAGCTTATGTATGTGGCGCCCGAGCGCCTGCTCGAGCCGCGCTTTCTGGCCTTTGCGCAGGAAGCTGCGGCCGAAGGTGGCATTGGCGTTCCACTCGTGGCCATTGACGAGGCCCACTGCGTAAGCCAATGGGGCCAGGATTTCCGTCCCGCCTACCTGCAGATTCGCGAGTTTATCGATTCGCTGCCGCGGCGCCCGATCGTGGCGGCGTTTACCGCCACGGCGACCGAGCGCGTGCGCGCCGATATCCAGCAAATGCTCGGCCTGCAAAACCCGGCGACCGTGGTGACGGGTTTTGATCGCAAGAACCTCTACTTTGGTTGCGAGGAGATGGGCGACAAGGCCAAGGCCGCCTGGGTGCGCGACTACGTGATCGCGCATTCGGGCGAGAGCGGCATCGTGTATTGCTCGACCCGCAAGACGGTCGACGCTCTGGCCGCGGAGCTTGCCGAGGTACTGGGCCCCAGCGACATTCGCGTGGGCCGTTACCATGCCGGCATGGGCAACGACGCCCGTCGCCAGAGCCAGCGTGCCTTTATCGACGACGACATTCAGGTGATGGTTGCCACCAACGCCTTTGGCATGGGCATCGACAAGCCTAACGTGCGCTACGTGATCCATAACAACGTGCCCGAGAGCATCGAGGCATACTACCAGGAAGCGGGCCGCGCCGGCCGCGATGGCGATCCGGCAAGCTGCCATTTGCTGTGGAACGGCAACGATTTCCGTATGCGCCGCTTTCTGATCGATCGCGGCGATGCCGCCGATGAGGCGCTCGACGATGAGCAGCGCGCGTGGGCGCTCCAGAACCGTTATCGCCTGCTCAGCCAGATGGAGGGCTACTGCAATACCACCGGCTGCCTGCGCGAATACATGCTGCGCTACTTTGGCGACGAAGCCGCGGCCGAGCATGCGGTTGCGGCTGCTGCGGGCGGCACCGCAGACGATGCCGAGGGCTGCGGCAACTGCAGCAACTGCCTTACGCAGTTCGAGGTCGAGGACGTCACCGATATGGCCCGCGCCGCTGTGCGCTATGTGGCCACGCGTCCCATGCGCTTTGGCAAGTCGCTGATCGCCGATGTGCTTCACGGCGGCAACACCGAGCGCATTCGCCAGATGCATCTGGACGAGGACCGCGGCTACGGTGAGCTGTCGAGCGAATCGGTCGGGTGCATCAAGGACATCATCGGCCAGCTGTGCGGCCGCGGCTATCTGGCCACCTCGCAGGGGCAGTACCCGGTCGTGGGCCTGGGCCCGCGCGCCGGTGAGGTCGAGGACGAAGCGTTTGCCTTTACCGTTAAGCGTCGCGCGTCCAAGCGCAAGGCCTCGGCCCGCGCCCGCCGTGCGGTGGATCTGCTGCGCGAGGAGGCCGAGCTGGATCAGCGCCCACGCGTGGGTGACGATGCCGAGCTGTTCGAGCGCCTGCGCGCCCTCCGCAAGGAGATCTCTGCGGAGCTGGAGATGGCGCCGTATATGGTCTTTTCCGACAAGGCCCTGCGCGGCCTGTGCCGCCTGCGTCCGCGGACGCGCGACGAGCTCATTCAGGTCAACGGCATTGGCGAGAAAAAGGCCGACGCCTTTGGCGAGCAGTTTATGGCGGCGATTGAAGAGTTTGAGTCCGAGCATGCACGGGATGGAGCGTAACGATGGCATTCGACGATAAAACCGGCCGCGCTGACGTGTCCGCCGTACCGCTGTACCAGCAGGTCATGGACGACCTAAAGGGCGAGATCGCGCACGGTGTGTACCCTGCCGGTTCGCGCATCCCTGCCGAGATGGAACTCGCGAAGTCCTACGGCGTGGGACGCATCACCGTGCGCCGCGCCATCGAGGAGCTGTCGCGCGCGGGGTATCTCAACCGCCAGCAGGGGAGGGGCACCTTTGTGTGCGCTCCCAAGCTCAAGCGCAAGATTCGTCAGAAGGGTGACGTCCAGAGCTTTACTGAGGGTTGCGCTGCCAACGACATGGTGCCGGGTGCGCGTCTGGTATCGCGCACGGTGGTCGCGGCGACGCACGAGGATGCGGCGTTCTTTGGCGTGGAGCCCGGCTGCGAGCTTATCGTGGTCGAACGCGTGCGCACAGCCGACGGCATCCCTGTCATGCTTGAGAACAACGCCTTTGTACTCGCCGACCATCCCTACCTGCAGACGCTTGCCGACAAGGACCTCACCGATAACTCGATCTTTGCGCTCGTTGCCGAGCATTCGGGCCGTGCGCCGCTCAAGTCCGACCCCTGCACCGTGGAGATTGCGCTTGCCGATGCTCAAGCGGCCCCACTGCTGGAGGTGCCGGTCGGCGAGCCGCTCTTCTATATGGAGGCGTACTTTACCGACGCCGGCGGGCGCCCTCTACTGCTCGGCCGCCAAAAGATCGTGGGCTCGCGCTACGTCTTCGACATCTAACGTCCACAGATAGAACAACATAGAACAACTTTGGTGAAATGACTTCACGGGCGTTGCCGTGCGTGTTATAAATAGGACAACATAGAACGACAGCAGGTACGAGCTGCCGTCGCTCAAAGCCGCCCCACAAGGAGGAACATCAGGATGAACGCACATGATCTGGTTCAGGAAATCATCGAGCGCAAGGGCAAGATTGAGAACGTCTTTTGGATCGCCTGTGGCGGTTCGATGATCGACCTGATGCCGGCCAACGAGCTGCTCAAGCGCGAGGCCACCACGTTTACCTCGACGGTCTACACGGCACGCGAGTTTTGCCTGATGGCTCCCAAGAGTCTTGGCGAGAAGTCGCTCGTCATCGCCTGCAGCCACAGCGGCAACACGCAGGAGGTCGTCGACGGCTGCGAGATGGCGCTGGCCGCCGGTGCCGAGGTCGTCGCCATGACCGACTGCGAGGGCTCCAAGATCGACAACGGCAAGTGGATCACCTGGGTCTATCCGTGGGGCGAAGGCGTGCCGCAGGCCGAGGTGCCTCAGGGTATCGGCGCTCTGATCGCCGCCGAGCTGCTCGACCAGCAGGAAGGCTACGAGGCACTCGCCGACATGTACGAGGGCCTCAAGCAGATGGATGCGCTGCTGCCCGCCGCCCGCGAGAAGGTCAACGCCGAGCTGGGCGCCCGCTTTGCCGAGCTCTGCCAGCAGCACAAGTTCTTCTATATCCTGGGCTCCGGCCCCAACTTTAGCCAGACCTACGCCATGGCCATCTGTTCGCTCATGGAGATGCAGTGGCAGCACTGCTGCTACATCCACTCCGGTGAGTACTTCCACGGCCCCTTCGAGGCCACCGAGCCCGGCGTGTTCTACTTTGTGCAGCTTGGCGCGGGCGAGTGCCGCCCCATGGAGGAGCGCGCCCTTGCGTTCCTCAACACGCACACCGATACGATTATGGTGCTCGACGCGCTTGAGTACGGTGTGGGCGACGTGCCTGCCAGCGTGCGTTCGTACCTGGAGCCGATTTTCTTCTACAACATGAGTTGCGAGCTGCGCGCCGCACGCGGCAAGGTCTTCGACCACAGCCCCGAGGTTCGTCGCTACATGGGCATCGAGCAGTACTAATATACCGGGAATAACCTCTCACGACGGGGTCTGCGCTGCGCGCGGGCCCCGTTTTGCGTTGTGGCAGCCGGATTCGTGTCTGCGCGAAAACGAAGGTGAATACTTTTCCGCGAAGTGAACGACCTATTTTGGACTCCCGAAGCATCCACATTTTTTGACGCCAAAACTGCAGGGAAAACTTGACGAAACCGCAGGAAACGGCGTCCGAAAAGTATCGATGCTTCGGGGGCTCGTTTTTACTCGTTCACTTCGCGGAAAAGTATTCACCTTCGATTCGCAAGGGCACTGCGTGAGTCAAAAAAGCGGGCCGCGCCGGGGATTTCCGGCGCGGCCCGCTTAGTATCGCGCTTAGATTCGCAAGGTTGCGGCAGCCAGCGGCCTACTTTGCGTCGTAGGCCTCGGCGTCCCACCAGTCGAGCTGGGCGATGTTGTCGCGGATGTGCTGGCAGCTCTTGTGGAAGCCCTCGAGCTCGTACTCGGACAGGTCGAGCGTGTAGACCTCCTCGACGCCCTCGGCGCCGATCACGCACGGCAGGGAGGTAAAGATGCCCTCCTCGCCATACTGGTCGGTCATAAGCGTGGAGGCCGAAAGCACGGCGTGCTCGTTGTGCAGCACGGCAGCGCAGACGCGCGCGGCGGAGTTGGCGACGGCGTACTCGGTGCACTGCTTGCCCTGGTAGGTCACATAGCCGCCCTTGCGCGCGAGCTCCTCGACCTCCATGTGGTCGAAGGCGTACTTGTCGGGGTTTTCGGCTTGAAGCTCGTTGAGGCTCTTGCCGGCGATGGTCGCGGCCTTAAAGGCGGCCAGCTGGCTAAAGCCGTGCTCGCCGATCATGTAGGCGTCGATGGACTTGGGGCTCACGCCGACCTTCTTGGAGATCTCGGTGCGCAGGCGGGCGGAATCCAGGCCGCAGCCCGAGCCGATGATCTTCTTGGGATCGTAGCCGGTCAGGTGCCACAGCTCGGTGCACACGACGTCGCAGGGGTTGGAGATGCTCACGAAGATGCCGTCGAAGCCGGCGTCGACGATGCGCTTGGCAAAGGAGCGGGCGGCGTCGGTGGTAAAGAACAGCTCGCCGTCGCGGTTGCCAGCGGCCAGCGCGACCTTACCGGCGGCGTTGACGATGACGTCGCAGCAGGCAAGTTCCTCGTAGTGGTCGTAGCAGTTGACGATCTTGGTGTTGTACGGGACAAACGAAAGGGAGTCGCGCAGGTCCTGGACCTCGGACGTCACCTTGGCCTCGTTGATATCGCACAGGTACAGCTCATCGGCAATGCCCTGCATGAGCAGACTGTTGGCAACATGTGCTCCTACGTGGCCCTGGCCGACCACACCGATCTTACGCGTCTGGTACATATATGTATCCTTTCGGCCGAGTTTTTCGCGTCGAACCATTGTAGCGTCCTGCTGCCACTTTGCTAGGCTAAAGCGCCATAGATTTTTGGGCATGCCTTAATCTCTACTTTTGGAGTGATTTGGGCCGCTGACGGCATCGCCGGGCGATGTACTCGCGCGGATGGGGCCGGTCGTTGTACCATAACTGCAACTGACTCGTAAGGAGCATTCATGCCCATTCGCATCCCCGACGCCCTCCCTGCCGCCGCGCAGCTCGAGAGCGAGAACATCTTTGTCATGACCGAGTACCGCGCGCTGCACCAGGACATCCGTCCGCTGCGCGTGCTCATCCTCAACCTCATGCCCACCAAGATTGCCACCGAGACGCAGATCATGCGCAAACTCTCCAACACGCCGCTGCAGGTGGAAGTGGACCTGCTGCGCACCAAGACGCACGAGGCCACGCACGTGAGCGCCGGCCACCTGGAGACGTTCTACCGCACGTTCGACGACATCCGCGACATCCACTACGACGGCCTGATCATCACGGGCGCGCCGGTGGAACAGATGCCGTTCGAGGAGGTCGACTACTGGCCCGAGCTCTGCCAGATCATGGATTGGTCCACCACGCACGTGCACTCTACGCTGCACATTTGTTGGGGCGCGCAGGCCGGCCTGTACCATCATTACGGCATCCAGAAGTACGACCTGCCGGCAAAGGCGAGCGGCGTGTTCGAGCATTATCTGGTGAAGCCGCAAAGCCCGCTGGTCCGCGGCTTTGACGACCGCTTCTATGCCGTACATTCGCGCAACACCGACGTGCGCCGCGAGGACGTGGAGGCCGAGCCGCAGCTTGAGGTCGTGGCCGTGTCCGACGAGGTGGGCCTGTACATCGTCAAGTCGACCGACAGCCGCCGCTTCTTTGTCTTTGGCCATCCCGAGTACGATACCGACACGCTGCGTTTGGAGTACGAGCGCGACGTGAAGCGCGGGCTTAACCCTCAGGTGCCGGCGCATTACTTCCCGAACGACGACCCCACCGCCGAGCCGCGCAACGTCTGGCGCAGTCAGGCTCAGCTGTTCTACACCAACTGGCTCAACTACTACGTCTACCAGACCACGCCCTACGACCTTGCCCGCGCCGGCGAGGAGCACTAGGCTACGGCTGTTGCTGTGCCGGCGGCGTGACGAGCGTGGATATCCGGACGGACGAGCGTGGATTTTCGGACATTTACAAATCGAGCGTGGATAATCTCCCACTTTTGGCTTGAAACTAGGCTCAAAACGGGAGATTATCCACGCTCATTTTTTAGGCATGTAGATGCCGATGGCTCGGCTAAGCGACGGTGTGTGCAGAGGCAAAGTCGCATTTGGCGTAGTCTTGAATCTCGACGGGTTTTTCTTTCTGATAATCCGATGGACCAAGGCCTCAAAATGTGGAGACAGGGACCTCTCGACAACCGCCCTACCTGCAGATATAAGACATCAGCCTAAAACGTCCAAAACCGTCAAACATTTGGTCAGCGCCTGGACGGTATTTGGTCAGACTTCGCATGAAACCGTCTGGTACGTTTGCGCCGTTCCAAGATTTGGGAGGCGACATGGGAAACATGACGGCGAATCAAAGGCTTGCAAGTCACATTAAAGCATGCGAACAGCAGATGAGCTGCGTGTACGCGCGCACGGCGGCGGAGGCAAAGCAGATTCAGCGGCGGGCGGAGGCGGGAAGTCTCGAAGCGGTCATGCCGGGGCTGTATGCGCGTCCGGAATACTGGTCCGAGCTCAAGTTTCGGCAGCGTTATCTGCATCGGGTGCGGGCGCTTGCGCAAAAGCACCCCGACTGGACATTTTGCTCCTATACGGCGGCTGTTATCTATGGCCTTTCGGTTTCGCATGCCAATTTGACGCACATCCATATCGCCGCGATGCCGGCCCAATCGACGACGCCGGGCTCTCAGGTCATTCGTCATCGCTATGCTCGTCAAACACGGGCCACCCAGATGGATATCGCCGTAACCGATATCGATCAAACGATTACGGATTGCTTGGTCGATGCATCGTTTGTCGAGGGACTGATCATCGCGGATTCGGCGCTCCATGAGCAACTTTTGTCGAAGGAGCATCTCGTTGAGACTGTCGACAAGCTTGGCCTGAATCGTCGCGGTGTTGTGACGGCGCGCAGGGTTGCACGATGTGCCGATGGGCTGTCGGAAAGCGGCGGCGAGTCCAAGGCGCGTGCCCTGATGATCGAGCGCGGCTGGCAGACGCCGGAGTTGCAAGTTGAGCTGTTCGACCCGGTTGAGCCGGGACGACCGTATCGCGTCGACTACTTGTGGCGCGTGGGCGACCGGCTGATTATCGGGGAGTTCGACGGATTTGTTAAAAGCGAGAAGGCGGCGGAGGAGGGCAAGCTCGCGAAGACGCAGTTCGATGAGCGCCAGCGCGAGTCGAGGCTTTCGCTGCTTGATAACTGCAAGATCGTGCGCTTGTGCTGGGATGATCTAAGGGATCCGACAAAGTTCGATCGCAAGCTCAAGGTCGCCGGCGTGCCGCGTGCGTGCTGAGGCAGTTGCAGAGCGTTTGGCTGCACAAGCGTGGAAAATCGGACGGACGAGCGTGGATTTTCGGACGCTTGTTGAATGAGCGCGGATAATCTCCCGTTTTTAGCTCGTAAGGGGGCTCAAAGTGGGAGATTTTCCACGCTCGTCTTGCGGGTGCGATACAGCGGCGGCTAGGCGCTGACGATGTGGGACAGCGGCAGGTCGTGCGCATCGGTGGGAACGTGGTCGACGCGTTGCTCGTCAAAGGCGATGCCGACGACCTGGCATGTTGCCGAAAGCGTGGGCAGGTAGCGGTCGTAACAGCCGCCGCCGTAGCCCAGGCGCGCGCCGGTGCGGTCGAAAGCCACGAGCGGCACGATAATCATGTCGAGAGCCTTGGCGGGCACGATGGGGAAGCGGACGCTGTCGACGTCCGTGGCTGCGAAGGCCCGCGTAGGGTGGGCGATAAACAGAGCCGCGGATACATCGCCGGCAGAGACTGCCCGCATGCACATGCGCTGGCCGCATGCAGCGGCGTCGCTTGTCGAGAGCATGCACGGATATGCCACGCGCCAGCCGCGTTTGGCGGCCGCAGCGGCAAACGCGGCGGGGTCGACCTCGGAACCCATGGCGGCATAGACGGCAACGGTGCGTTGGCCCGCAGTGCCGCTGGACTCCATCAGCTCAGCAAGCCGCGCGCATACAACAGCAGACTTCGCCGCCCGCACATCCAAATCAAGAGCATTGCGCCGGGCAATCACCGCCCGCCGCAACTCAGCCTTATCCATCCCAACCTTCTCTCCCAAACCTACCAAAAAGGGACAGGTTTATTTTGGCAGCTTTTATCTGGGCAAACGCGATATGGGCAGTAAAGCCACCGCAAATATGCCTGTGAACTGCGCCCTTTGTGGTTGTTTGGGCCTATGCGTTAATGCTATAACGCCGCAGCGATTGCTTCAGTCACAAACTTATTGAGTGACTCACCCTTCTCTGCCGCTGCCAGCGCTGCTTGCTTGTGGAGCTCAGAGCCCGTTCTTACGTTGAACGAGCCCTTAAAAGCCCGCTCGGGTTCCTTGCCCTTCTCGGCGCAAAACTCAAGGTAATCGTCGACGGCGTCGTGGAAGCATTGCTCCACTTCTTCAGCCGTGGAGCCTTCAAATACGATTGCGTCCCTAATGCCGGTGACCATACCTGTTAGCACATGCTGTTCGGCATCGAACTCGACTGGGGCGAAATAACCCTTGTATGCCAAAACGTTACTCATGACTACCTCCGACATCTTGCAGAAATCGAACGATGTTTCAAATGGTCCCCGCTGTCAATTCGTCAGATGGATGTGGCGCATGCATTACGAACATCCTGCCATCTGATGGCCTGTAGAAGCGAACGCGCGATCCGGATGTCTTGCCTTTGTTGTCCATTTCAAAGCCATATGAAGCCATAACTTTTAAAAAATCGGTATACCGATACGTCGAAGGGCAGCTAAGCAGTTGGGCGATGAGTTTATCGGTCCGCGTCATCCCGCCTCACATTCTGCAACTATATCCTAGTTGCAGTTTAAGTCCGATGCAAGCACCACTACTATAGAACATGTGTACGTATAGAACAAGTGTTCGAACCAACACAAAGGCACCTGTCCCCTTTGCGGTGGTTTTTGCTGAAGGGCGGGTGTCTGCGCCGGTTTGTCTCGATCTGTAACAGTAACTTGGCAAAAATGGGCCTTGCTGTTATAGATCGAGACAAAGAGCCGGCGCCATTCGGAAACGTCTCGATCTGTAACATCTGGAGCCGATATTGCCGCCTAGATGTTACAGATTGAGACGAAGCCGGCGGGACGGGCTGAGCTGCCCCACCCAAGCGGCGGAAAAGAAAAGGTAGATTTTTAGGCATGTCCCAAAAATCTACCTTTGCTGTGCGTTAGCCCATCAGTTCGACGACGTTAAAGCTGGCGCTGCTCTTGGCGATGACGTCGCGGCCGCCAAAGACGCAGGTGGGCGACGCGGCTGCGATGCGCGTCACGTCGGCGCCGAGCGAGCGAAGCTCACCGGGCGTGGCGGCGAGCATCTGGGCGCGGCGTTCCTCGCGTGCGTGCGGATCGAGCCCGGCCAAGTAGGTCGTGTTGCGGCGCTTGGTGAGCGCGTACGGCTTCACGGGCGCGTCCATGCCGCTCACGCAGCTCACAATAAAGCCCTCAAAGGCGGCCTCGTCGGGCTCAAAGCTGCCGAGCCATGCGCCCGCGCGTTCCATGCGCTCAATCGAGGGGTCGACCGCCGGGTCGCGGTAGGTGTAGAACGCAGTCTGGCGCTCGCCGGCCGCGCGGAATCCGCAGCCGTACGCACCGCCCTTCACGCGGATCTCGTTCCACAGGTAGTCGTAGGAGAGCGCGTTGGCGGCAACCGCCCAGGCGCCCGTCACGTCAATGCCCAGACGGCGCGGGTCGCACGCGCGCGCAGCAAAGCAGATGTCGCTGGGGATGACGAAAGCCTCGTGACGGTCGCGCGGCTCCGGCACCACGAGCGCGTTGCGGCCGGCATCGGCGCCGTCACCCGCGTCAAGCCCCAGGTCGCCCGCGGCATCCCAGTACGCGTCAAAGTCCTCGTCGCTGCCGGTAAAGCTCGCCATGCAGCCATCGGCCACAAAGATGTGGTCTGCCAGCTCGGCAAGCTTGGCGCGCAGGCCGTCCAGTCGCTCGTCAAAGTGCTCGAGCAGATCGCGCAGGAACAGGTAGAAGTCCACGCCCGAAAGCTGCTCGCGCACCACGGCCGAAGGCGAGCTGTAGCTCATCGCGCGACCCAGCGCCGCCGAGTGGCCGTTGTTGATAAAGCCCTGCTCAAGCCCAATGCGAATCTGCGTAAGCACGTCGCGAACGCGGCCGGCGTCAGCATCGAGCAACAGCGTGCTCGACCACACCACGCGCGGCAGGCTCGCCAGCGCGTCGATCTTTTCGGACAGGGCGCCGGCGCTCACCAGCAGGTAGGGGCGCACGCCGTCCACGTCGGGCTGCGTCATGACCTCGGTCGTAAAACTTAAAAAGCCCAGCTTGCCGGCGAGCAGGTTGTCGAGTTCCTCGGCCGAATGCTCACGCGTGGGCAGCTGCTTGAGCAGGCGGCAGAGCAGCGTCACGTAGGGCAGGTCCTCAAATGCGACGCAGCTCAGGTCGAAGTACTGCATGGCGTAGGCCAGGCGGTTGGCGGGGATGCCGTGACGCAGGCAGGGGATGGGCGCAGTCGTGTCCACGACCAGCGGCGGCTCGGGGCGCGCCTCGCCAATGTCGGATACACGCAGGCGCGGCAGCGTAGCCTTGTCCTCGGGTGTGTCCTCGGCCTCCTGCGCGGCACGCAGCACGGCCGTGCGCTCGACCATATCGGCCAGCTCGGCATCGGTCATGGCGTCGCGCTTGGCTGCCAGCTCGGCAGCTTCGGCGCCCTCCGCACCCTCGGCAGCGTCCACTGGAACCAGCTCGACCAACGCCATGTGGTCGTTCTCCAGCACGAGCTCGCGCAGCAGGTCCTCAAAGTAGCTGCCGTCCAGCTCGCCACGCAGCTCCTCGTACACCGGGCCGTACTTGAGCGCCAGCGTCGCGGCGTCGTCATCGTAGAGCCACGTGCTCAGCGCGTCGCACGCAATGGCCACGCCGTCGGCGATGCCATAGTCGCGCTGGCGCAGGTCGTACTCGTTGCTGCTGATGATGGCCTCCAGGCGCTCGCGCGGAACGCCGTGCTCACACAGGTCGCGGCAGGCGTTCTGGAACACGCGGCGCAGCTCGCGCGCTACGTCGGGCTGCGCGTTCTGCAGCATGATGAGCTCGTAGGGCTGCAGGCTCTCGGCCGCGGTGTAGCTCACCACGTTGCCGCCCAGACCGGCAGCCAGAATGGCCTTCTTAACCGGCGCTTCGTTGGAGCCCAGCAGCGCCTCGAACAGGATGTCCGCCGCGATCGTGCGCTTACGGTCGAGCGCGCTGCCCAGCACCAGGCCCAGGCCCACCAGGGCGTTCTCGGGTGTAGTGGCCATCTCGACGCGCTTGTACTCGCAGGTCACGGGTGCCTGCACGCCCAGCGGATTGGGCGCCATCGTGGACGGGTCCTCGCCGGCGGCGACGGCAGCGTCCATGCGGCGGCTCGCGGCACTCGGCTGCGACAGATAACGCTCGTCCAAAAAGGCCAGTGCGCGGTCCACGTCCAGGTCGCCGTAGAGCGTGATGTAAGAGTTGGAAGGATTGTAGTGGCGCGCGTGCGTGTCCAGGAACTGCTCGTAGGTGAGCGCGGGAATCGCGTGCGGGTCGCCGCCGCTCTCGTGCGCATAGGCGGTGTCGGGATAGAGCGCGGCGTTGACGGCGTCGTCCAGCACGCTCATGGGGTCGGACAGCGCGCCCTTCATCTCGTTGAACACTACGCCGTTATAGCGCAGCGTGCCCTCGCGCAGGCTGGCGGCGCTGCCTTCGCCCTCGGCGCCCTCCGGCAGGTCCAGCTCGTAGTGCCAGCCCTCCTGCTCAAAAATGGTGGGCTTGGTGTAGATGGCCGGGTTGAACACCGCGTCCAGGTACACGTCCATCAGGTTGTACAGGTCCTGCTCGTTGGTGGTGGCAACGGGATAGATGGTCTTGTCGGGGTAGGTCATGGCGTTGAGGAACGTCTGCATGGAGCTCTTGATAAGGTCGACGAATGGCTCCTTGACGGGGAATTTGGCCGATCCGCACAGCACCGAGTGCTCAAGAATATGGAACACGCCGGTGGAATCGGCCGGCGGCGTCTTAAAGCCAATGGCAAAAGCCTTGTTTTCGTCGTCGCACGCCAGGAACAGCAGGCGAGCGCCCGATGCGGTGTGGCGCAGCACGTAGGCGTCCGAGTCGAGCTCGGGCACGGTCTCGCGGCGCTCGACGGCAAAACCGTGGCAGATGGTACCGGGCACCAGCAGTGCGGCAGCAGCGGCGCGCGGGTCGGTTGAGGTGGTGGGCATATACAGTCTCCTTTGACGCCCCAGCGGGGGCGAATCGAGTCGAATCCTCGAGAGTATACCCATATGGAGCGTGGCTCTGCAGCGAACTGGAGACGATGCTGGCGGATTGGACAAAGGCCCCGTGCGTCAACCACGTAACTCTCACCTCACATTTATCTCTACGACGAGGGATGACTGAGAGACAGACAGAAGATAAAAATCAATCGGCTTATCGGATGCATGTACCGCCATCAGATTGAAGTTGTATGCGGAAATAGATGGACTCTACCCCGCTTACGCAAAATAACCCCCCCGTTCGCTGAAACATTATAGGAAATGGCGTGGAGTGCTAAAAGTTCTAATACAATATAAGTCATTTATCTATAAACTGCTGATTCCTTGCAAAGGTATGGTTGATATGGTTGAAGCAAATAGCGTTATCCCCCTATACAAACAGATTGTCCGTGCGCTTTCTGATTCGATTGCCAACGGCACGTACCGCCCGGGAGATAAGCTTCCGACCGAGGCGGAGCTTATCGAGCAATTTGGCGTGAGCCGAATAACGGTTCGCTCTGCAATTAAAGAAATGGAAGATGCTGGGCTTGTTGAGAGGGCCCGCGGCAAGGGCACGTTCGTTTCGTCGGACACGCAGATGTATGCCGCGGACGACCGTGAGAGCTTTACCCATTCGTGCCAGCTTGCGGGCAAACAGGCGTCTACCAGGGTTCTCGAAATGGGCTGGGACTTCCCAAGCCTGCGAGACGCGAAGTTCCTGGGCGTAGACGATACCCAAAAGGTATTGCGTAGTCGTCGTCTGCGCCTTGTGGATGGCAAGCCCACGATGCTGGAAACCAATAGCTATTCCGCTGCGCTTTCTTTTTTGGAGCATGAATCCCTCGATGATTCGCTGATGGCGGTACTCGATCGCCAGGGGATCAAGATGGGTCCCAACACGCGTACGCTCGAGGTCTGCTATGCGAGCGAGCTCGAGGCGGCATATCTTAACGTGGAGCTTGACTCTTCGCTGCTTCTGTTTGTCGATAGACGTTATGCTCCAAGCGGCGAGCCGCTCTTCATCTCCCGTCAGGTGTACTGCACCGAGCGACTGAAGTTCTATTTGTAAATTAGAGATAGATCGGTCTATTTACCGACCAATTGTTACCGTTCGCGGATTTGGAAAATAGACACACCGCGCAGGGGTAGATTGCTAATATACTTTGTTATGACAATATAGTACGTCTTATTGATATTGGAGAACTATGAATAAGATATTGCTAGCGAGTCATGGTTATCTCGCCCAAGGCATGAAAAGCTCTCTGGAGATTTTGATGGGCACTAACGACCGAATCGAGTGCCTGTGCGCCTATATCGATGATGATTCAAGGGACGTCGCGGCGTTGATTGATGCATGGATGGAGACGAGGGACCCTGCCGACTCCTGGTTTGTCGTGACTGACATCTTTGGCGGCTCTGTTAACAACGAATTCATTCAGAGGCAGACCGCCGGATCGTTTACGTTGATCGCCGGAATGAACTTGCCGCTGCTGGTGGAAATGGTCACACAGCTGGACTCCCTGGATGCGGACAAGGCCAAAGCCGCGGTCGAGGGATCGCGTTCGTTTATTCAGCTTTGCGAGGCGGCGGATATGCTTGCCGATGTCGAAGAAGAAGAGTTCTAGCTCAAGCTTCAACGAATAATTCAACCCTGTCATTACCTTTATTACGCGCGGAGATGATTACGATGATTAAGCTTACGAGGGTCGATTACCGATTGATTCACGGCCAGGTCGCCATGTCTTGGACACATGCGCTGGATGTCGATTGCATCCTGTGTGCCAGCGACGCCGTGGCAAAAGACGACATGAGAAAAGCCGCTTTGAGGCTAGCTCGTCCCAACGGCGTGAAGCTCGTCATAAAAGACGTAAACGCTGCTATCGAGGCGCTCAACAGCGGCGTCACCGACAAGTATTCGCTCATATGACCCAATCCGCTGTCAAGAGCCACAATGGCCCCGCCGACCGCT
>UQXA01000046.1 GCA_900544865.1 uncultured Collinsella sp.
AGGCCCTTGCGGCCTAGTCGCTATTTAGGGCGTCCAAGATTTGGGGCGCAGTTCATGTGATACCGGCGGGCATTTTACGTTTTGGGCGCGGTGGGCGCTACGCGCGCGTCGCATCCTTGGGGCTCATGGTCATGCTCTGGAAGCGGTTCTCCATGTAATCGTTATCGAAATACTTGCCGTAGAACTGCGCGACGGGAATATCCGGCTCCGTGCCGTTGACGCGCTGGTACCAGTAGTCGAGCGACTGTAGCGTCATGACGCCGTCGACCAGCATAATGACGGTAAAGATGACGGTAGCCGAGTAGCGACTCTTCCACGGAATCATGTTGATGAGCTTGAGCAACCTCGGCAGCAGCAGCTTGATCCAGATAAGGCCACCCAGGCCCCACAGGCAGGCAAAGCCCGTGCAGGTGCGTCCGCCCGTAAGGACGGCGAGTGGGTCGGGCATGCCGAACAGCTTCATGTGCGAGTAGCTCCACGAGACCACGCCAAATGAGGTCTGCATAAACCAGCCCACGAACACCTCAAAGCTCGCGCCGAGCACAGCACTTACCAGGAAAATGATGATGGGGTTCTTTTTATAGAAGCGGTTGAGCACCATGGTCATGAGTACGGCGCCAAAGCCATAGATGGGGCTGAAGGGACCAAACAGCATGCCGGCGCGGTCCTGGTAGACGCCTGGGTCGTCGACCGTCATGTGCCAGATGTCCTCGGCGATCAGGCCGAGCACGCAGCAGACGAGGAATACCCAGAACAGGTTGAAGTAGTTGAGTTTGATGTAGCCCTCGCCGGTTTCATCGCGGCCGAGCATGCCCTCGGCGGTGGCGTCGCGGTCGAGCATCTCCTGTAGGCGGCGCTGCAGTTCGCGCTCCTGGCGAAGCGTAGGGTCGACGGTTGCCGAAAGCGCGATGAGGATACCGAGCTGAATAGCGGGACGAAGCAAGAAGAGCCCGATACCCTGGAGCATCACGTCGACCAAAAGCTCGACGACGGTGAATGCAATAAGGATGTAGGACAGGCGGGCGGCGTTGCGGCGCTGGTTTTTGATAAGGTCCAGGCCAAAGATGATCAGGATGACGGCACTTGCCGCAGAGAGCATGATGCCGGCGACAATGAGTCCAACCGAGACCAGCATATTGTCGCCGAGCTTGGCGGCGGCGTTGCCGTTAATGAGCGCGGTGATGACCTGCCACATAAAGGCGGCGACCGACGGGAGTGTGCCCACGCCGGACAGGATGCACAGGACGGCGTACACCTTAATGATGAGGGGAATCTTCTTGACCTCCGTGGCGCTGGGGACGCTGGGGTCGAGTCCGTTTCGATCCATACAGAACCTTTCTCGCTTTGTCCTAGATTACAAGGATACGCCGCCGACCTGCCAAAAGACAGGACGAACGTCCCAATTGCAACAATGCAACCCTCAACGGTGGACGCGGCGGCCATCTGGGGGCGTGGGCGCTTGCACTGGACAGACCAATAAAATGTTAGGCCGCAAAACGGATTATTAGCTCGGTGGGCTTTTAAAAAGCGCTGCTCATGCGCGGGGGAGCGCGTCGCGCCGTGCGTATAATAAGGCGGGTAACGCCAAAATACGAGGCTCTGAGGGGATGCCATGTCTCAAGAAACCATCCGCGCGGCCGAGCGTGCCGCGGGACAGGTGAACGCCATGTCGACGTATGATCCGGACTCTGACCAGCTGCATGAGGAATGCGGCGTTTTTGGTGTCTGGGCGCCCGATCGCGACGTGGCTCGACTGACGTACTTTGGCCTGCGTGCACTGCAGCACCGTGGCCAAGAATCGGCGGGAATCGCTGTTGGTGACGGCGGTACGGTTATGGTCCGCAAGGATCTGGGCCTGCTCGACCGCGTGTTCTCCAATGCCGACTTGTCGACGCTCTCCGGTCAGCTGGCCGTGGGTCATGTGCGCTACGGCACCGCCGGCGCCAAGAGCTGGGAAGCCTCTCAGCCGCACCTCTCTACCATCAATAGCGTCATTATCGCGCTCGCGCACAACGGCACCCTCGTCAACACCGACGAGCTGCGCCGCCAGCTGATCGAGCTGGGCGTGCCGTTCCTCTCCAACTCGGATTCCGAGGTCGCGACCAAACTCATCGGCTACTTTACTCAGCGTACAGGCCATCTGCGCGAGGGCATTCGCAAGACCATGGAGCTCGTGCGCGGCGGCTACGCCATGACGCTCATCAATGAGCAGGCGCTCTACGCTTTCCGCGACCCGCATGGCATTCGCCCGCTGGTGTTGGGCAAGCTGGTGGACGAGGGCCTGGACCAGGCCGACGCCGCATCCGTTTCGCAGCTGCCGTCGCAGGACGGCGCCGCGACGGTCGACGCCACCACCCATGTCACGCGCGCCGGCGGCTGGGTCGTCGCCTCCGAGACTTGCGCGCTCGACATTGTGGGCGCCGAGTACGTCCGCGACGTCCGTCCCGGTGAGATTTTGCGCATCAGCGCCGAGGGCCTTGTGTCCGAGCAGGGCGTGCCTGCCGCCGAAGAGCCTGCCAACTGTATCTTTGAGCAGGTCTACTTCGCCCGCCCCGATTCCATCATGAACGGCAAGAGCGTCTACGCCTGCCGTTATGACATGGGTCGTCAGCTGGCACATGAGGAGCCCGTCGAGGCCGACCTAGTCATCGGCGTGCCCGACTCCGGCCTGCCGCCCGCGGAGGGCTATTCGCACGAGAGCGGCATTCCCTTTGGCGAGGGCCTCATCAAGAACCGCTACGTGGGTCGTACGTTTATCGAGCCCACGCAGGAGCTGCGTGCCATGGGCGTGCGCACGAAGCTCAACCCGCTGCGTGACAACATCGAGGGCAAGCGCCTGGTCGTCATCGATGACTCCATCGTGCGCGGCACCACCATGGTGCAGCTCGTCAAGATGCTGCGCAACGCCGGCGCCAAGGAGATTCATATTCGCATCAACTCGCCCGAGGTCATCTGGCCGTGCTTCTACGGTATCGATACCGACGTACAGTCGCAGCTTATCAGCGCCAACAAGACGGTCGACGAGATTTGCGAGTATATCGGAGCCGATTCGCTGGCCTTCCTTTCGGTCGAGGGTCTGCTGAAGGTCATGCCCAAGGGCGGCTACTGCGATGCGTGCTTTACTGGACGCTACCCCGTGGCGATTCCCGAGAGCTTTGGCCGCGACAAGTTCATGGAGGGCTTTAAGCCCCGCAACCTGGACAAGCCGCTGCACTTTGACGATGACGCCGTGGTCGAGAAATACGACGACCGCAGCTGGGAAGAGGAGCACGGTGAGGCCTAAAACCTGCCATGTAGGGACAGGTTTATTTTGGTAGGTTTTACCTGCTGTTTTGTTGATATGACGGCGCGTGCTGTTATGGCGTGCGCCGAAATGAACGCAACTATGAGCACCGTTTGGCGCCCGTGCGGCGCCACGGTAGTGGGAGAGGAAGGCTCAGATGAGCGACAGCAAGCATGTGACGTACGAGGACGCCGGCGTCGATACCGCCGAGGGTGGCCGCGCCGTCGACGCTATTAAGCAAATGGTTAAGGACACCAACCGTCCCGAGGTCATCGGCGGTATCGGTGGCTTTGGTGGCCTGTTCTCGGCCGCCGCGCTCAAGGATATGGAAGACCCGATCCTGATCAGCGGCACCGACGGCGTGGGCACCAAGCTCGTGCTCGCCCAGATCATGGACCGTCACGAGACGGTGGGCCAGGACCTGGTCGCCATGTGCGTCAATGACATTTTGGCTTCGGGCGCCGAGCCGCTGTTCTTCCTGGATTACGTTGCCATCGGTCACATTGAGGCCGAGCACATGGCAAAGATCATCAAGGGCGTGGCCGACGGCTGCAAGCTCGCGGGCTGCGCGCTCGTGGGCGGCGAGATGGCCGAGCACCCGGGTGTCATGGCCCCTGCCGATTACGACCTCGCTGGCTTTACCGTGGGCGTCGTCGACCGTCCCAAGATGCTCGACCCCGCGAACGTTCGCCCCGGCGATGTGATCCTGGGCCTGCCCTCCACCGGTGTGCACTCCAACGGATACTCACTCGTGCGCAAGGTTATCGGTGTCGACGGCATCAAGCCGGGCACGCCCGAGGCTGCTGCTAAGGCCGAGGAACTGAGTCGTCCGCTCGAGGAGCTCGGCGGTGCTTCGCTGGCCGACGCTCTGCTGGCTCCCACGCGCATTTATGTGAAGCCGATTCTTGAGCTGCTGCGCGGTGGCGCTCCGGTGCACGCGATTGCCCATATCACCGGCGGCGGCATTACCGAGAACCTCAACCGCGCGCTGGCCGACGACGTCGACGCCGTGGTCACCCGCAACGGCGCCGAGATGGGCTGGGATGTTCCGCCCGTCATCACCTACGTGTCGCGCCAGGCCGAGCTCGCGCCCAACGAGGCATGCAAGACCTTCAACATGGGCGTCGGCCTGTGCCTGATCGTCGCTCCCGAGGACGAGGCTGCCGTGACCGAGGCACTGGTCGCGCTAGGCGAGAAGCCGTTCCGTGTGGGCGAGTGCGTCGAGGGCTCCGGTAAGGTCGTGTACTCCGATGAGCGCTAACGAGCAGATGGCTGATGCCGAGGGCCTGGGCTTTGTGCCCTATACCCGTCCGACCGGTACCGATACGGCTGAGCCGCTCAAGATCGGCGTGCTTATCAGCGGTTCGGGTACCAACCTGCAGGCGCTGATCGACCTGATCGCCGCCGGCAAGCTCAACGCTTCGATTGAACTTGTGGTGTCGAGCCGTCCTTCGGCCAAGGGCTTGCAGCGTGCCGAGCGTGCGGGCATCCAGACACTCACGCTGTCCAAGGATGTCTACGCCGACCCCATCGCTGCTGACGAGATCATCGCGCATGAGCTGCTTGAGCGCGGCTGCGAATATGTGGTCATGGCCGGCTACATGCGCATGGTGCATACGCCGCTGCTGGCGGCGTTTCCCAACCGCGTGGTCAACTTGCATCCGGCGCTGCTGCCGAGCTTTACCGGCGCGCATGCGATCGACGATGCCTTTGCGCGCGGCGTCAAGGTGACCGGTGTGACCGTGCATTTTGCCAACGAGATCTACGACAACGGCCCCATCATCGCCCAGCGTGCGCTGGCTGTCGAGGAGGGCTGGGACGTCAACACGCTCGAGGAGCACATCCACGCGATCGAGCATGTGCTGTATCCCGAGGTCGTGCAAATGCTCGCCGACGGTCGCATCCACGTGCTGGAGAGCGGCAAGGTGGCAGTTGACCCGGCGCGCTAGCGCGTGTAAACGGGTCACCTAGGTTTCTCTGAGGCGTAAACGACTATAAAGCCGATTGGGGCATATGGAATCACATGTGCCCCAATCGGCTTTTACTATCTCTTTGACTTCGGGCTCCTGATAACGTGACGGGTGGGACTTCGGAAAATGAGGGCGGTTGGCCGCGAGCATGATATGGATATCAGCGGCGATTTCTCCATCTCGGCAAAAAATGGCTTCAAGTTGAGCATCGGCTCGGACTTCGAGGGGGCGGACCTGTTCAGCGAAAATTCTTACACTGACACTCATGCCATGAGCCAGGATAACTAGCCGGTATAGGGTCACTTGAGTGGGTATGCGTCTGTTCAAGCGGTCCATTGGCTTGCTTAAGAAATGGTTAAACTACGTTGCGTACAGCACGTGAGTAACTTACGACTCAGTGAGACTAAAGGGAATCGGAGAAGAAAGCCCATGTTTTGCCCCAAATGCGGTAGCAAGATCAGTGACGATGCGCGGTACTGTACCGAATGCGGGCTGCCCTTGGAAGGACTCTCGGGTAAAACTGCGGCCAAGGAAGGGTCCGGCGCCGAGCCGCTGGCGCGAGAGTCCTCGTCCGCTGAAGTCATGTTGGAGTCTGCAAATACCGAAACGGACTCTGCGATAGGATCCGCGAATGTCGAGTCCACGGCAGAACCGAGTCCCGAGCCGGTCTCGAAGACCGCGGGTAGCGGTCACTCCCAGATGTACAACCTCTTTATGCAACGCTGTCAGGTCGGTAACCGCCTGGTGCCGCAGTTTGCTATCATGATCGCCGCATTTTTCGCCGCGGCAGGCATCGCTTACGCTGCTTTCATGCTCTACAAGAACGTCATCGAGCCCAATCTCCAGCAGCAATCCGTGCAACAGGAGCAAGCGACCGAAAGACCCAAGAAGGACGAGAGGGCGGCCGAAAAAGTTGTCTATACGTTGGAGGCAAAGTCATTGACGGTGTCTGCTCCGGTCGACCCTATGCTCAATCAGGGCGAGCGGACTGACATGGAATGGTCCTATCCGCAACTTAAGAGCTCCGCCAAAGACGACGTCGCAGACAAAATTAACAAGGCGATTCTCGAGCCCCTTCAAATTGATGCGGAGCGAACGAATCGAGCATCAGATAATGAGCAATCAGATGCTGAGCTGTACCCCGACGGCGAATTTCCCTGCATATCGAGAAACGTGACGGTTACGTACATGGATGAGAACTATTTTTGTATCCGTGACGAGCGCTATTCGACGGGATGGGGTCCGCATGGCGACACGTATGTGACTGGTGTTATTTTTGATTTGCATACGGGTGATACTGTCAGCCCTCAGGACATGTTTGGCATTGATACCGAGGATCTTGCCAGTTCTATGAGTTCGGCAGTTTGGCCGTATCTTACGGAAATGGGCAGAGAGTATCCGTCTGATTACAATTCTATGCTCATGCGGAGCAATTCTTCAGACTATTCAATCAAGGGCTCAACATGCTTGTATGTGACATCCAAGGGACTGGTGTATCGCACCGAAGACTATGAGCTCGGTTCTTTTGCGGACGGCAATTGCGAGATTTTGGTTGCGTCTTGGGATGATGGGTCTCAAGTGGGGTCCGAAGTAACCCCCGATGAGGTCAAGGACGGTACAACGGTGAAAGTCGATAAGGAGGACTAACATGTTCTGTCCCAACTGTGGATTTGAGCTTGATGGCGATTTGCGATACTGCACCGAGTGCGGCTATGCACTCGAAGATGCAAAGGCGGTGCTGAACTCTGTCAGCAACGAAGTGGCAGAAGAACCTTCCGTTATCAATGAGGCTGCGGAAGAGATTTTCGCTAGCGACGAAACGGAGAAGGAGCCTTTCGCCGGTGCCGAGGCGGGGGAGGAAAAGTCGCCCGTGGAGAGCGAGCCCGTAGCGGACGAAGAAGACGACCAGCCTAAAGACGACGTGTCGTCCGGTGCAACGCCTTCGATTCCAGCCGTGCGTGCCGACCGACCAAAACTGAGCAATCCGGTCGCCAAGCCCGTCGCGGCGCCAGCCCCTGCTCCTGCGGCGAATGCATCCGCACAGAAAAAGGAGCCCAAGGCGCTCTATATCGTTGGTGTCGTCGTTGGCCTGGCAGTCATTGCCATCTTTAGCTACCTGCTGTTCTTTAGCAAGTCCGGCGGCGACGTTGCCCATTACGGCCAGGACAAGGCCATCGTGGTGGTCCAAGAATCCAAGATCACCCCGACCGACGCAAAGGGCGAGAAACTCAAGAAGTACTCGGTGACCCTGAACGGCGACAACGGCTACAGCACCAACGCTGAGGTTAAGGGTGACGAGGGCTTCACGGTAAGCCAGTTTCCCGATGTTAAACCGGGAAAATATACCCTCACCGTTAAGGACTCCAAGTCAAAAGTCGAGTGGAGTATTCCCGTCAAAGTCGTCGATAACTCTAAATCCGCTGATGCCGTAAAAGAGGTTTCCCTCGAGGTGCCTAAGGCCAACGAGGCCGATACAAAGACAGGCGAAGGCGACAAGAAGGATGGAGGCACCGCTGCGGACAATACCGCTACGCATGCCGCTTACAAGCAAAAGTGCCAGGAATACCTCGCGTGCTATGGAGAGCCGCAAATTGCTGAGGTGACTGATTCTGTCTATGCGATGCGAGGGCTTTGTCTTGTCGACCTCGTTGATTTTGATCAGGATGGCCAGCCTGAGCTCTTGACCGTTGTGAACGGTATGAGCGATGCCGAACTAAAGAGTGCCTGGAATGGAGATATGGAGGGACTTCAGAAGTCCTACACCGTAGAGGTTTGGTCGTCAGCTGATGGTGGCATCAAGAGGCTTTACAGTCAAAATTGGCTTGATAACAGCAACGGAGGAACGATGTTTCTTCCGCTGATTAAAGCGGATGACGACAGCATCCTCGTAAGCCAAAGAACATATGAGATGAGCAATGCTATTACGGCATTGCTTGCTGGAAGGCAGGTTTTGGCCGGGGACAATACTTCGGTATATGGCAAGAAAAGCGATGCTTTTTCGCTTGTAAGCAACTACGAGTCCTGGGGAGTTGCGCCGAGCGAGGGCAATGGCTACGAATACTATTGTGCGTCGGAGGGCAAGGAAATTTCCGAGACGGACTATAATGCCCTATATCAGCAATTTGGCTATGGGCACAATTACCGGACATATTATTTCCTTGATTTTTCAACCTCAGGTTACGGCACTATTTCGGGGGAATCCCACGTCGATCCCAATCAAGTTGCGGAAGTCACCAAAGATACGCTCAAAAAGGTGGGAATCGAATAAAAACTGAAAGGGGCTTGGAAAACTGTTTCCAAGCCCCTTTCTTATAGTAGTTGCTCGAGTCCAACAAGCCTCGCGCTGCTTGCTTGAGCCGCTCTATTTTGACACGCTTCGCTAAATCCACCCTTGCTAAACAAGTAATACTGTTTGATCGGCCGGCCCAGTAGCGCACTGCGCCGCTCGAGCGTTTCAAGAACGTCGGTATCTACGGGCTCGTTTCTCCATTTGCACTCGCCAACGACGAACTCGCCATCGGCATCCTCTAATACAATGTCAATCTCTTCTTGGTGACGCGTTGCCGGGTTAGTACCCCACCAAGAGCCGATTGCCTTGGGCAGTACATCCAGCTCGCCCTCAACGACCTGTCGTATCAACCACTGGCGGCATACCTCTTCAAATGTGGGGCCCACGAAGGTAGACAAATCGCGCTTGACGATACGCGCGGCAACAGCGGCTCCGAGCCCCTCTTCAATTGTTCCCGTGTACTGCGGAACAAATCGATACCAAAACCTGAACAGGTTATCGCAGATTCGATAGACCACCTGACGTTTTGTTGCTTTGGCAACGGGCGTGACGCGTTCAACGATTCGCAGATCAATCAATGCGTCGAGTAATCGCGCGACTTGTGGCGTTGCGAGTCGGGTGACATCGGCGATTTCCTTGGGACGTACACAGCCGTTAGCGATGGCGGCTATGACGCCATTGTAGATAGCCGGGCTTCGGACTTCCTGCAACAGATAGTTCTGGGGCTCGGCGTACAGAAACGCATCTTGGCGCAACAGAGCGTGCTCAAGGTTCCATTGCGTGGAGCGCGTGCTATCAAGCTGCGATAAATAGAGCGGCATGCCGCCGACAACGGAATACAGCTCGATAATTCTCTCGATGGGTGCATCGGGAAGCATTTGCGCTACATCGAAAACGACAAAGGGGTCGATGCGCAACTGCATGGTGCGGCGCCCATAGAGAGGACTTTGGTGTCCTAGCACCTGGTGTTCCATAAAACTCATGGACGATCCGCAGAGCACCAAGAACAGGTTGCTCTTGTCTTTGTGTCGGTCGATAAGCGTTTGCAGACACGACGACACGCCCGGGTCGCTCTCGGCGAGGTAAGGATACTCGTCAATGACCAGAATGACTTGCTCCGCTTTGGCGCGTTCAAAGACGGACTCGAGTGCAACCTGGATGGAAGGGAATGCTGCTCCTGCGGCACTATTACCAAGCATCTCGCGGCTGAGCAGCGCAAGGTTCTCGCTTGCAACGGTTTGCTGCCCGGTAAAGAAGATCACACTGGGCTTATCCTGCGTAAAAGCGCGAAGCAGGCTTGTTTTGCCCACGCGGCGCCTTCCGTAGACTACGGCAAACTGGAAGGAACCCTTTTGATAAGCGGTTTCTAGGGACTCAAGCTCACTCTGGCGTCCGACAAACATGGCATGCCTCGCTCATATGCGTGTTACTAACATATATAGTACTAACACGTATGTGAGCAATTTTCCAGTCGGACGGAGAAGAAATGACAGGGCTTCTACTTAACGAGTCGCTTGAGCTTGGCGAAGTCCTGAATCTGCTTTTTGCGCTTGGCGTTGAGGAGGTTGTTGAGGTCGAGCTTCTCAATGGTGCAACGTTTGAGTAGCTCGGAGCTGTCAAAGCCGTTTGACTCAATGTCTTCATCCAGATCGTGCTTGAGCTTGGTCCATTTATTGAGCTGCGAGCGTACGTAGGCCGCGGGACGTTCTATCTCGTTGGCGATGTCGCGTACGCTGGCGCCCGTTCCAAACAACTCGCGTATCTTTGCCGTCTCCTTGCGCGTGCGCTCGTTTTTGGCATCGGTCTTGCATCGATCGCTGCAGTAGTGCCGTTTGACGCCTCGATGTCCGGCAAGTGAGTAGGCGCGTCCACACTGCTCGCAATAGCCAATTTTGACGGTGCTCAGCTTGCGCGAAAAATCAAACCAGAGCCACGAGAGATAGCTGTCAAAGGAAAGGAACCCTGTGGACTCGTTGCCCTGGAACACATCCACGTGCGCGCCCGAGAGATGCGAGATCACGAGCGCCTGCACCAAAGCGGTGAGCGCATCGCGGTCATCGTCGTCAAGTTCTTCGCGGCGCTCCGTGATATCTGCTTGAGGGTCGATTACATAGAAGCTCTCCTCGCTATTGTTGACCTTGAGTCGTGCTGAAATCTCCAAGCTGGAGTCTTCGTCCATGTAGAACATCGCCTGCAAAACACTGAAGTCATTGGCGGTGAGCTCGTGTTCAAAAGAGAGCACGTTGAGTGCAACGAGGGATTCTTCCTCGTCGATCATAAACATAAAGGCGTAGAAATATCCCGCATCGGATTCGATTTTGCGCACGATGGGCAGGCTTTTGAATGAGTTGGTATAATCTCCGCCCGCCCTCAGGATAGTGGTGTAGATCTTGAAGGATGACCCGTTTGCCGCGCAGGTTACCACTGATTTCTCGATTCTTTCCAATGCGGAGACCTTTGCGATGGTGCAGCTCCCGTTGAGGTATTCCTGGATGCGCATGGCAATAAGTGCTGCCATCGCGGCATTGGCCCAATCGCGTACGGATTCTATTGCGTGCTTGCCAAAAAGCGGCCCGGTCTGTTCGGCGTAGTCAAGTACGTTAAAGAGGCTTGCGCGGAAGGGCTGCTCTTTAACGGCGGTGGGTTCGATGCATGATGCCAGCCTGATCAGATCGGCATGGCGCTCGCTGTGTGCGGGCCCTTCGTTGCTTTTGCTGCCGGCCAGCTCGGTGGGCATGTAGAGTTCAAAGACAAGCTGGGCCTCGCCAACGGGCCTATTGGGTTCGTTCTCTATGAGGTTGACTTTCTTAAACGGAATCGAACCTTCAACGGTGCGTGTTTGGGAGAACTCAAACATTGTTACCCCTGTCTCTAGCTGCAGGTTTAATAGCGTAGCACGTTTAGGAAAATTACCCGGTCAAAATCTCTATATCGGATAAACGACAAATCGTATCTTGTGATCATCAAGAAAAGGGGTAACGAGAAAGGACCCGATCATGCATTGCAAACAGTGTGGAGCAGAGATTAACGACGGCGCCAAGTTCTGTGGCGTGTGCGGAACGCCTACGGTCGCGGCTGCGGCCAGCACGGCGGGAGATGCGATTTACGTTGAGGCCCGGCCGATTAAGAGCCAGTCTGTCGAGACTCAGTTTCAAGCGGCGGAGGATGCAGAGGCCGCTGCTTGCCTGCAAGATTCACTTCGCGAGTCCATCGGGTCCCTTACGCGAGCGTCGGTGATTTCGTTGCTCTATGTGCTCTTTTTCAATTACGTGCTGGGAGGGGGCTCGCTGGGGCTCGACTATATGATTCTGCTGGCGCTGCTTCTGATTGGTCCCTGGAAGGCGATTATCTCGCTGTACCGCAGCGGTGTAAGGCTTCCCTTTGTCTATGGTGGCGGCATTATCGGTATCACGATTATGTTAATCGAACTTGTGGTTCTCGTGGGCCTTCCTGTCGTTGTTCTGATGCTTTTTTACTGGTTGGGCAGCGTGATTCACGGAGCGGTTCCGGTTGTTCCCGAATTAGCCCCGATGACGATGGTGGCACTTTGGCCTATCGTCTCGGTTGCCAACATCATCTTCAAGGTAATCAAGCTGCACATGGCTCGCGCCTAGCAAGTAGCCCGTCGCATGCCTTCCGCGTGGGGTCAGGCGAATTTGAAAGGTGAAAGAAAAGGTTTACAGTCGAGCAAATTGTCCTGGGCCTTTTCTGTTTGCAGGCTGTGGGCTATCGTTTCGATATGCTGAAGTTCTAGGGGGGATATATGTACTGCGCAAGCTGCGGGGCAAAGATCAAAGACGGGGCGCGATACTGTTCCGCATGCGGAAAACCGTTGGATGTGGATGATGCGCCGGCGAATGCTCAGCAGCCGCTTCCTTCAGGTACACCAAAGGCGCCTGCTGATAGAAAAGCGACGAGCGATCCTGCTGCATCTCGCGCAGAGAGCGCTTCTCCGGCGCCCTCTGAGCATATGTCCTTTGCGGCCTTTATGATGCAGCGTCGGCAGATCGGCCGTTTTGCCGTGCCTACGTTTGTCACCATTCTTGCAGCAATCATCTTTACCGCTGGTGTCGCCTACGCACTGGTCAAAGCTTACGAGGCCTTTGTGCTGCCTCAGCTGCAGCAGCAGGAACAGCCGGCTGCAGTCGAGAATAAGTCGTCTAAAAAGAAGGTCGCGGCAGCTAACAAGAAAGCGCACGAGGCCTACGAGGGCGTGGTTGCGCGTTACGAGGACTTTGTGAGCTATTGCGAGCAGAAGGGAGCTGGTACTGCCAACTACGACGACTGGGCTCTGGGGCGCGGCGATGATTCTGGGCTGGGGCAGATATTCGTTTATGACAGCCAGAATGCTCCCGGCTTTTTAAACTACTACTATGCTTTCGATGATTTGAACGGTGACGGAATTGACGAGCTGCTTATTGGGTCTGTCGATGCGCAGAACGATATTTCGGCGATTGTAGGTGCCTACTGCTTTGTTGATGGAAAGGCCGTTTCGGTTATGCCTTCGTCAGAGATGGTAGAAGGCTCCAGCAATATGACGAATCGGTATGACGGTTTTATTGCTCAGGGTGAGAGCCAAGTCATTACTGTCTGCAAGGACGGCATCGTTAAATTTACTTGTAGACAGGATTGTAACCAGGCAGATTTCTATATTTCGCTTACTGCAAAGGGTCCTGAGGTCGTAGACGCGGTGCAAATTCAAAATAAGGAATTCGATAGACAGAATGGCGCCTACTTGGTGAGGACTGTCGAGGATGGTGGCAAACCACAGGAGACGATGGTCCAGGGGCGTGAAGAAGCGTGTAAAATTCTTGACGAGATTGCCGGGGAGCATCCGGAGGCCGACATTGAAAAGCCGTCTGCAAGCAGCGATATGTGGAAGGCATTCAAAGGAGCGGAGCCTTCGGAGAGCTCTTTGAAGGACGGCTCTGGCACTGCAGACGATCGAACTGGCGCATCTCAAGCACCATCTGAAGCGGCATCCGATAGCGGCGACGATGGGGAGGCCGCTGCGGGCGACGATGGTGTGATCGCCGACATGGATGCGTTCATTGCAAACGCCAAGCGCGAGTTGATTGTGCCAGATGACGCCTCTATTACGTACAAGGTCGCTGATAGGCCAAGCTATTGGGAGGGGGCGGCAACGTACGTTTGGTACGTCGAGTTTTATAAAGACGGAAAGGTCGTAGCGTCTGCGGAATGCGGCTCTGAAGGGTATCCGTGCCGGTCGATTATGGCCTATCACGAGAGCGAGTAACTTTAGCCGAGGCATTTTGGCATTACGGCGTGCGCGGCTCCTATACCTTTCCCCTTGTTCCATCCGACGAGTTTAGTTACAGCTAAAACGGCCGTTACGAAGAGCTGACCGAGAGTCCGAAGACACTCGCCCGCTAAGCGGGTATGCCCCAAAAGGGTATCTGGGGTTCGAACCCTCCCGGTTCTTCGTCAGTTGACCAAAGGTGCGACATTATTACCGCTCGCCGGCGGGTGACTAAATGCGATGACTTGAGGGCTATAATTAACCGAGCTAAGTTGGGGGATAGATTGAGACGCACGGGCTTTCGATGCGCCTGTCGGCTCGGCATTTCGCAATTCATTAGACACGCGGAGCGCGTGGTTTGGGATTAACGAAAGGAATCAGCATGTCTCTGTTCCATAGCGATAACGAAAAGGAAGAAAAGCACAGCGGAATACTCGGTGCCTTTTAATATGAGCAGGACATTGTCAAGAGGCAAAATCGGGCCTGGCCCCAACG
>UQXA01000047.1 GCA_900544865.1 uncultured Collinsella sp.
TCGTCGGCAGCGTCAGATGTGTATAAGAGACAGGTCCACACGCCCCGCGCCCACCGCATCTGCGGTCAACCCCAACTTTCCCTTCCCGGCACCCGTCCCCACGAGCCCGAGCCTTGTGGCGGCGCTTTCCGATCTTTCGGACGCGCGCATGGACGAGCTCGTGGCCATGCGTCGCAAGCTCGCCGGCACCATTGACCCCGATGCGCCCAAAGCGGTGCTGGAGCCCTCGCTGGTGCCGTACTACAATCCGCTGTTTGCCGATCGCTTTAACTGGGCGCTCGAGTTTCGCATTCGCTGCGGTTCGGTGTCCTACGTGGTTAAGGATATCGACGGCATGGCCGATGCCTATGTGCGCGGCGGTACGTTCTCCTATGGCAAGAAGCTTACGTTTGCCCATGTGCCCGAGGCTTTCGATGACGTGTCGACAAAGCTGCTCGACTTTATCGCAATGACGGTCGCCTACCTAGGCGATATTACGAGCTCGCGCTCGGCATCGTATGACTTTGCCCGCAGCGGCTTTGTCGCCGAGCGTCAGTTGCCGGTATCCGAGTATTCCGTCGTGTCCGTGCTGGACCTGCTGCGCGGCAGGACCATGTCCTTTGAGCCCGCATGGTCGCGGGGGACGACGACGCATCGCTCCTACGAGGTGGCAGTCGAGCCGTCGCCGCAGGGGGAGGGCGAAGTCCCGGCTAAGCGCCCGCCGCTTCTTGCCGCCAAGATTGCACCGGCGGCGGGAGGCAGCTACGACTTGCGCCTGCCGGCCGATATGTACTGCTTTGTCGCGGGCGACGCAGCCTATCTGGTTGATACGCGCCGCGCGCGCCGTACCGACACGGCGTTTGCCCAACATGCGGCGCCGTTCCTTTCGCACTTGTTGCCCTGCCGCACGCCGGTCCATATCGCCGCCGACCAGGTGGGCGAGTTCTGCCGCATGGCGCTGCCTATCTTGCGCGACTATACCGACCTGACCGCTCCCGCCGCGCTCGACGCCGTGGCACCCGAGCCGAGTTTTGCCATGGCGATTGGCGTCGACGATGGCCTTGTGACCTGCAAGATTACGGTATCCTACGGTGATTGGTCGGCAGATCTCTTTAGTCTTGGTGCTCCGGGCAGTCCTTTCGAAGAGCAACGCCCCGGCGTTCCGTCCCGCGATACGGTGGCGGAGTTTCGCGTTATGGACACGGCTGCCCTGTACTTCGATTTCCACGAGGGCGGCCTGGCGTTTGAGGAACGTGATGACGAGAGCCTGTTCCACTTGCTGACCGAGGGCCTGTCTGCTCTGTCCGAGCTGGGCGAGGTCATGCTCAGCGATCGCCTGCGCCAGATCTCGGTACGCCCCGCGCCCAAGCTTTCGGTGCGCGCCACCGTCAAGAGTAACCTGCTCGACGTCGAACTGGGCGCAAGCGGCCTTTCGGCGGCAGACCTTGCCATCTACCTCGACTCCTACAAGCGTCACCAGACGTTTGCACATCTCACATCGGGTGACATCGTTCGCCTGGATGAAGGTGCCCGCGCTGCGTTTGGCCTTGCCGAGGACCTGGGCGTCGATGCCGTCGACCTGCTCGACGGCGTGTCGCTTCCCGCGTCGAGCACCCTTTTTGTCGATAGCATGCTCGCGCGCACGCCGACGCTCGAGGCCGATCGCGACGCGGCGTTCCGCCGCACCATCGAGCGTCTGGACACGCTCGGCAAGATGGACTTTACGGTACCCGCCTCGCTCAAGGCCACGCTGCGCGGCTATCAGGTCGACGGCTACCAGTGGCTCGGCTCACTTGAGCACCTGGGTCTTGGCGGCATCTTGGCCGACGATATGGGCCTGGGCAAAACACTGCAGATGATTGCGCACATTCTGGCGCGCGTGGAGGCGGGGGATACCAAGCCCACGCTTGTGGTATGTCCCGCGTCGCTCGTGTACAACTGGGCTGCCGAGTTGGAGCGCTTTGCCCCCTCGATTGATGTGTGCGCCATCGTGGGCGCCAAGGCCCAGCGTCGCGTGCAAATTGCCGGTGCCGCCGAGCACAACGTGGTGGTGACGTCGTATGACCTCATGCGCCGCGACATCGACGAATACGTCGAGCAGAACTTTGCCCGCGTGGTGCTCGACGAGGCCCAGTACATTAAAAACCCGCTCACCCAGGTGGCCCGCGCTGCCAAGCGCCTGCCGGCCGGCGTGCGCTTTGCCTTGACGGGCACGCCCATCGAAAACCGTCTGTCCGAGCTCTGGAGCATCTTCGACTTTTTGATGCCGGGCCTTCTGGGCACGCGCGACTCATTTGCCAAGCGCTTTGAGGGTCCCGTCGAACATACCGAGGGTGACAGCGCCGCTCGTCTGCAGGCGCTCGTGTCGCCGTTTGTGCTGCGTCGCGTCAAGGAAGATGTGGTGGCCGATCTGCCCGAGAAGATCGAGGATACGGTGATGGCGCAGCTTACCGGCGAGCAGTGCAAACTCTACCTGGCCAACCAGGACCGCATCGCCCAGCAAGTGCAGCACCGCGAGGCCGGGGAGTTTAAGAAAGACAAGCTCAAGGTGCTTGCCGAGCTCACCAAGCTGCGCCAGATCTGTTGCGATCCGCATCTGCACTATGCGGACTACAAGGCGGGAAGCGCCAAGCTCGATACGTGTATGGAGCTCGTCCATGGCGCGCTCGACGGCGGTCATCGCATCTTGCTGTTCAGCCAGTTTACGGGCATGCTCGATATCATCGGCAAGCGCCTGGCCAAGGAGGACATCGCCTTCCTTAAGCTCACGGGCGCATCTTCTAAAGAGAGTCGCGCCAAGATGGTTGCGCAGTTCCAGGCGGGCGAGGTGCCGGTGTTCTTGATTTCGCTCAAGGCGGGCGGCGTGGGCCTTAATTTGACGGCTGCCGACGTGGTCATCCACTACGACCCGTGGTGGAACGTGGCGGCGCAGGACCAGGCGACCGACCGTGCCCACCGCATTGGCCAGCAGCACACCGTGACCGTGTACAAGCTCATCGCCAAGGACACGATCGAGGAACGCATTATGCAGATGCAGGAGTCCAAGCGTAATCTGGTCAACAGTGTGCTCGGCGGCGATGGTATCTCGTCGGCGCTGTTTACCCGCGAGGATGTTCTGGCGCTGCTCGGCGGCGACGGCCGCTAACCGCGCGCGGGATGGGGTTGCCGAGTCGGACCAGGTCACCGGTTCGTCCTGGCCCGACCGCTTGCCGCGCCCGTTATGTGTTCATTTGCCATGCCGTGGATGGTTCGCCTGCCTTTGGGCATAAGAAGCATCAGGAATATTGGCACATCAGCAAAGGAGAACATCATGGCGAAATTCTTTAAGGATTCCAATGGCAAGCTCGTTGCCGCCCTTGGCGACGACGTTGCGACCCCTGCCGGCTGCACGGAGCTGACGGCGAACACCGAGGATGCGGCGCACGAGAAGCACGTGCCTGTTGTCGAAATCGAGCGCGACGGCCACGTCATTCGCGCACGTGTAGGCTCGACGGAGCACCCCATGCTGCCTGAGCACTACATCGAGTGGATCGCGCTTGAGGCCGAGGGCCGCCTGGAGGTCCATTACCTTGAGCCTGGCATGAAGCCCACGACGTTTTTCGCTGGCGGCTCCAAGACCGGTACCGTCTATGCCTACTGCAACCTGCATGGGCTGTGGTCCGCGACGTTCTAGGAGCGCGCCCCCGCTCGGGGTATCATAGCTAGCATATGCACATGCGAGCGCCGGCTGCATTATGCGGCCGGCGCTTTTACTACGACAACGACGATTTACGACGGAAAGGGCTTGGCCATGAAGCTCGCACTTGCACAGATCGATATGCGCCTGGGTGACATCGAAGGCATTTGCGGCCGCATCGAGGACCAGGCTCGCCTGGCTCATGAGCGCGGCGCGCGCGTGCTGTGCGTTCCGGCCCCGCTCTTTATGGGCGCCATGCCGGGCAGCCTGGTGGGCGCTGTCGATTTTGAGCACGATATGCTGATGGGCCTGACGGGCGTTGCCGAGCGCATCCAAGGGCTCGATATGATCTGCATCGTGCCCTCTGCGGTTTCGTTTGAGGGCCAGCCCCTGCTTGACTACATGATGCTCAAAGACGGTCGCGTGGTGCCTGCGCGCGCAAGTATCGCCCTGCAGCGTGGCGAGAGCAACGACGCGCGTTGGGCACCGCCGGTGTTTGACGTGGACGGCGTGCGCATCGCCGTGGTGTTTGACCTGGATCGCGAGCTCGAGATGCTGCCGACCGGTGTCGACCTCATTGCCTATTTCCAGTTTAATGCGTTTGACATGACCGACCGCGAGACCGCCGCCGTCGCCGCCGTGCGCAGCGGTGCCTACCGCAAGATCGCCTCCAAGCGCAGCGTGTGGTTTGCCTGCGTGGCGCCGGTCGGCGCCTATGACGAGTCGGTGTATACCGGCGGGTCGTTTGTGCTCGACGATTGCGGTCGCGTGGTTGCCCAAGCGCCGTGTTTTGAGGAGAGCCTGCTGGTTCAGGAAATTCAGCGCGGCGTGATGCTCGATGCCCTGGAGGACCACGAGCTGCCCCAGTTTCGCTCCGAGGAGTGGCTGTGGCAGGCGCTGGTGCTTGCCGTGCGCGACAATGCCCGCGCCCGCGGTGCGTCGCGTGCCGTGGTGGCGCTCGAGGGCGATCTGCCGTCGTCCCTGTTGTCGGCGCTCGCCGTCGATGCCTTGGGTCCGCGTAATGTGATTGGCCTGGTGCTGGGGCGCAATCGCATCTTTACACCGGCGCAGGAGGAGGCCGAGGCTGCCCGCTGTTCTGCCGTGCGCTCAATCGCCGAGCGTTTGCACATTCGCACCGTCGAGCGCGATGCACCGGATGCGGCGCGCGTGCTCGACCGCGACGTGTCGGCGGGCGATGCCGAACGCCTGCGTTCGCGCGCGCTGGGCCTGATGCTCGAGGACACAGCACTCGAGCTGGGCGCGATGACTCTGAGTCCGCTTTCCAAGACCGAGTACGCGTTGGCGGCGCCCGCACTGTCCGGCGGCTACCAGGGCGACTTTGCGCCCTTTGGCGACGTGTATCTGTCGACACTCGAGTTTGTGGCACGCGTGCGCAACCGCGCCTCGGCCGTGGTGCCCCAAGAGCTCGTGACGCTCAACGCGGTGGAAGATTGCATGGAGCGCGTGCTGGCGCAGGCGCTCTCGACGCTCGCCGGTCCCGTTGATATGCTCGATCGCGCGGCGCAGCTGCTTGGCGGGCTTGAGCCGGGCGAGGTCGATGGTGCGCTTGAGTCGCATGTAGACCGCAATCGACCTTTCGACGACATCCCGATGGCCGCTGCCAAGCCCGAGGCCTGCTCACTGCTGCTGATGCTTGTGCGCCAGGGTGAGGCTGCTCGTCGCATACTGCCGACGGTGCCGATCGTCTCGGCCCGTTCGTTTGCCGAGCGCGCCTGGCCGTACATGCTTGCATGGTCCGATCTGGGGCTCAACGGTAAGGAGCGCATGACGGTTGATTCGCTGGCACGCGCCGAGGTGCGCCGCTTTGCCGACGACGACACGAGTGACCGTATGCGCGGCGAGATGATGGGCATATTGGGCGAGCTGTTGGGTATTTCGCCCGAGCAGATGGAAGAGCTGCGCTCCGAGGACGGTCAGCGTCGTTTGCATGAGGGCATGAAAAAGTTTGAGGGTGAGGTCCAGGACGCCATCGAAAAAATGATGGGCGGCCAGGGCGGACCGCAGGGTGGTCCGATGCCGCATCCGCCGGTAGACCCCCGACAGTTCCCATTCTTCTCGCAGAACTAAAAAGGTTACGCGGTTTTACCAAACCGCGTAACGAGTCGACGCTGCGCGAGCCCCTGCCGGGCAATCTGCCGCTCAAACCGTCGCTTGCGTACAAAAGTACGCGGCGCTCCTCTTTCGCGACACCTTGCCACGGCAGGGGCTCGCTCGCTGGCGTATGTTCAACCTGCGATTCAACCTTGCTTGGCTTATGCTTCCCAGGTTGTGTTATTCTAGAACAGACGTTCGTGAATGATGCGCGGGGCCTTGCCTTGCGCTTGGAAAAAAGGCGAGGGGAGGTTGGCTTGGTCATTTTGGGTATCGACCCCGGTTTGGCCCATACGGGCTGGGGGATTATCGAGGAGCGACGTGGCGAGGTTCGCTGCCGTGCCTACGGTTGTATCGAGACCAGCGCGGGCAGCCCGCTCGCGGTGCGCCTGTCGCATATCGCCCACGACCTCAAGGGCGTCGTCGAACGCTACCGTCCCGATACCGCGGCTATCGAGAGCATCTACTTTGGCGCTAACGTCCGCTCGGCCATCCCCACGGCGCATGCCCGCGGTGCCGCGCTCGTGGCGCTTTCGGAATGCGCGCTCGAGATTGGCGAATACACGCCCATGCAGATTAAGCAGGCCGTGGTGGGCACGGGTGCCGCAGATAAACGGCAGGTTGCCTACATGGTGCGCACGCTCACACAGCTCGATCACGACCCGCACCCAGACCATGCCGCCGATGCCCTGGCCTGCGCCATCTGCCACGTTAACCTCAGCCGCACCCGGGCGCTTACCGGCGGCGAGTTCTATCAACAGAGAGGAACCGGATACTGATGATCTCCCAGCTCCATGGAACGCTTGTCGAGGCCACGATGAGCTCGGCCGTCGTCGATGTATCGGGCGTGGGCTTTGAGCTCGGCATCTCGGGCAGCACTGCCGCCACGCTGCCTACACCCGGCGGCGAGGTTCGCCTCTATACCCGTATGCAGGTGCGCGAGGACGCCATGACGCTCTTTGGCTTTGCCTCCAAGGACGAGCGCACGATGTTCGATCGGCTCGTGTCCGTGTCGGGTGTTGGCCCGCGCCTGGCGCTTGCCGTGCTTTCCACCTATACCGTGGGACAGCTGTATTCCCTGGTGATGGCCGAGGACGACAAAGGCATGGCCAAGGTGCCCGGTGTGGGCAAAAAGACCGCCCAACGCCTTATCTTGGAGCTCAAGAGTACCTTTGCCAAGGACAAGGGCTTTGTTCCGGTCGACGTAATTCCCGGCCAGGTTGCGATGGCGGTTCCCGCCGCCGCTCCTTCGGCGATCGATGACGCCCGCGCGGCGCTCCTTTCCATGGGCTTTAGCCCGCAGGAGACCGAGGTTGCCTTGAGCGGGTATGATGGGCAGGATATGCGTGTCGAGGACCTGCTCGGCGCGGCGCTTAAGCGACTCGGAATGGATGCGTGATGTGGGAAGCCGATGACTCTCAGGACCTTTGGGCGACGCCCGGCAACTCGCCGGCGGCATCCATGGCGCACGGTGAGCGCATGGTGGGCTCGGAGCTGACGCCCGAAGACCTCGATGTCGACCGTACCCTGCGTCCCCAGCGCCTGGACGACTACTGCGGTCAGGAGCATATCAAGCAGAGCCTTCGCGTGCTGATCGAGGCGGCGCAGAGCCGTGGCGAGACGCTCGACCACGTGATCTTTTCGGGCCCTCCGGGTCTGGGCAAGACCACGCTGGCCACCGTTATCGCCAACGAGCTGGGCGCTCAGATCAAGACGACGAGCGGCCCGGCCATCGCGCGTACCGGCGACCTAGCGGCTATCCTTACCAACCTGCAGCCGGGTGACGTACTGTTTATCGACGAGATCCACCGTCTTAACCGTTCGGTCGAGGAAGTTCTGTATCCCGCTATGGAGGACTTTGCGCTCGATATCGTGATCGGCAAAGGCCCGGCCGCACGTTCGATTCGCCTGGATATCCCTAAGTTTACGCTGGTGGCGGCAACGACCCGCTCGGGTATGCTAACCGGCCCGCTGCGCGACCGCTTTGGCATTTCGTATCGCCTGGACTACTACACGGTCGAGGAGCTCGCTCAGATCGTGACGCGTTCGGCGACCATCCTGGGTGTGACGATCGACCATCCCAGCGCACTCGAGATCGGCTCGCGCTCGCGTGGCACGCCGCGCTTGGCCAACCGTCTGCTCAAGCGTGTGCGCGACTATGCGCAGGTGCGCGGCAACGGTCCTATTGAGCTTGATATCTGCCGTCAGGCACTCGAGTTCTTCGAGATTGATGAGCTTGGTCTGGACTGGATGGACATTCGTATCTTGGAGACGCTTGCCAAGACGTTCTCTGGTCGTGCCGTGGGTTTGACGACCCTTGCCAGCGCGGTGGGCGAGGACCCGGGTACGCTCGAGGATGTCTATGAGCCCTACCTGCTGCAGTGCGGCTTGATGATTCGCACGCCCCAGGGCCGTCAGGCAACCTTGCGCACCTTTGAGCACTTGGGCATCGAGCCAGCCGTTTAGAGGCGGGTTTGTTTTGGCTGGTCTGTAAGCTATCGCTGAGCATTGGATAAACATATCGCCATTCATCGGTTACGGGTGTTTTACTATTGCGCGCCCGTGCTATGCTGAATTGGTCTTTTTCTCATCCGGTAACGAAAGGACCGCCCATGCCTACTGACATCGAAATCGCACGTTCCGTCACGCCGCTGCCCATTACCGAGGTGGCTAAGAACGCCGGCGTCGACGTAAAGCACCTGATTCCGTACGGCTTCGACAAGGCTAAGGTCGACTATTCGCTGCTCAACGAGCCGACCGATCACCAGGCCAAGCTCGTCCTCGTGACCGCCATCAACCCCACGCCCGCTGGCGAGGGCAAGACCACCACGACCATCGGTCTGGCCGATGGCCTGCGCCGTCGCGGTGTCAAGAGCGCTGTGGCCCTGCGCGAGCCCTCGCTCGGCCCCGTCTTTGGCGTCAAGGGCGGCGCCGCCGGCGGCGGTTGGGCCCAGGTCATCCCCATGGAAGACATCAACCTGCACTTTACCGGCGACTTCCACGCTATCGGTGCCGCCAATAACCTGCTGGCCGCCATGCTCGACAACCATATTCAGCAGGGCAACCAGCTCGGTATCGACGTCAAGCGCATCACCTGGAAGCGCGTCGTCGACATGAACGACCGCCAGCTGCGCCATGTTATCGACGGCATCGGCGGCAAGGCCCAGGGCGTGCCGCGCGAGGACGGCTTCGATATCACCGTTGCCTCCGAGGTCATGGCGATCCTGTGCTTATCCACGAGCATCAACGACCTCAAGGAGCGCCTGGGCGAGATTGTCGTCGGCTACAGCTATGCCGGCGAGCCCGTCCGCGCCCGCGACCTTAAGGCTCAGGGCGCCATGGCCGCGCTGCTTAAGGATGCGCTCAAGCCCAATTTGGTGCAGACGCTCGAGGGCACGCCCGCATTTGTCCACGGCGGTCCCTTCGCCAATATCGCCCACGGCTGCAACTCCATCATGGCCACGCGTATGGCCATGCGCTTTGGTGATGTCGCCATTACCGAGGCAGGCTTTGGCGCCGATCTGGGTGCCGAGAAGTTCCTCGACATCAAGTGTCGCATGACGGGCGTTCGTCCCAGCGCCGTCGTGATTGTCGCCACCGCCCGTGCGCTTAAGTACAACGGCGGTGTTGCCAAGGCCGACCTTAACGACGAGAACCTCGAGGCCCTCAAGGCCGGTATGCCCAACCTGCTACGCCACGTCGACAACATTCAGAATGTCTACGGTCTGCCCTGCGTGGTCGCCATCAACCGCTTCCCGACGGACACTGAGGCCGAACTCGAGCTCATCGAGTCCGAGTGCCAGAAGCTCGGCGTTAACGTTAAGCTTTCCGAGGTCTGGGCCAAGGGCGGCGAGGGTGCGCTCGACCTGGCCGATGAGGTCATGCGCCTGATTGAGCAGCCGAGCGAGTTCAAGTTTGCCTACGAGGACGGCGCCGATGTTGCTGATGCCCTCGAGGCCGTCGCCACCAAGGTCTACCGCGCCGACGGCGTTGACTTTACGCCGGCTGCCAAGCGTCAGCTCGCCGAGCTGCGCGAGAACGGCTTTGGCAACCTGCCGGTGTGCGTCGCCAAGACCCAGTACAGCTTTAGCGACAACGCCAAGGCGCTGGGCGCCCCCGAGGGCTTCCGCATCACCGTGCGCGAGCTCAAGGTTTCCGCCGGTGCCCACTTTGTGGTCGCGCTGACTGGCAGCGTCCTGACTATGCCGGGCCTGCCCAAGGTTCCCGCGGCCGAGAATATCGACGTCGACAACGACGGCAACATCACCGGCCTGTTCTAAGTCTGCTGGTCATAGCCGCTTGCCCGCCCCGCCGCGCCTACCAAGGCCCGGCGGGGCTTTTTGATCCTTAGGCACGCGCATGTCTTGTAGATACCGGCGGGCTTTGCCCATCATAGGCTTTTGCGCGGGTAGAATGCATGGATAACTTGATGCTTACAGGCGACGGAGAGGAAACGTTGCATGGACCAGGACAAGACGACCGTGATGGGCGGATATGGCTCCGCGCAGGCTGGCGGCAGCGCCGATGCGACCCGCATTGTGTCGAACCCCGGCAATGCTGCCCCCGATGCGACGCAGGCGTCCGCCGAACTCACACGAGTTATGGGCTATGGCGATACACCGCGGGATCCGTTTGATTATGCACCGCAGGACCCGTATGGCAATGCGACGCCGGACCCGTATGGCAATGCGGCGGCAGGCGCTTATAATAACCTGCCGCAAAATCCCATTCCGCAGCCTCAGCAGACGACGTATATGCCGCGCACGGCACAGTTCCAGCCTCGTTATGAGTCGCGCGATCCGTATGCGCGCCAGCCTTATCGTGAGTACCCCAAGTCGATTCCGCAGTATGGTGAGGACGAGGAAGAGGCGCCGTCGCGTTCGTCGAGTGTGATCAAGAAGATCCTCATTGTGCTGGCGATCTTCTTTGCCCTCTCGATTGTGTTTGCCATCGTGTCGGGCATGCTCAACAAGCGGGGGAGCTCAACGGCCGATACCACTGCCGAGCAAACCGAGTCCGCCTCGTCTAGCACCGTCGATCTGAGCGATATCCCGGGGCAGTACTGGTCCAACGCCAAGAAGCTCCTCAAGTCGCGCGGCGCCGATCTTTCGAATGCTGTGATTCTGACTGACGACGGCTCGACGCCTGTTGTCGATGCCAACTGGGTCGTCACATCTGCCTACTACAACGCTGACGGCAACCTGGAGGTCCAGCTTACGCGCAAGGACGGCTCGTCGGGCAATGCGTCCGGCGATCAAGGCACCACGGACAGCTCGAGCTCTAACACGCTGGAGGACCTGAGCAATAAGGCGCAGGAATTGGGAGACAAGGCGCAAGAGCTGGGCGATACGGCACAAAACCTGGGCGATACCGCGCAGAACTTGGGAGACATGGCGACGGATGCCTGGAACGCCCTACAAAACGGCATTTCGGGCGCACAGGGAAACTAGCGGCCGAGCGGCTAGAGCCTTAGCGGTGCAAACAAAAACGGGACGCAGGATCGCGTGACCGGGCGCATAGGCGCGCTGGTCGGCGGTCCTGCGTCCCGTTTTGCTGTCGATTACAGCTGCTCTGCCGGACGCTCGGGCGAGCTAAAGCCGGAGTCAAACGTGACGACGCATGATGCATCGGGCCTGCGCTCGTGCACGATGCGCGTGACGAGCCCCAGCAGCTCCTCGTCGGATATGTCAAAGCCGTCGGGACGCACCAGGTCAAACGAAACAAAGCCGTCGTGCTCGTGCAAGTCGTGGATGGAAAGCGCGGGGTCGATCTGCGCTACGCCGCGCTTGACCCAGCCGCGCAAGTCATCGCCGGTTGTTGCGATGGGGTCGCAGTGCAACGTGATGGCGATGCCCATCTGGCGTTTGATGTCGTGTTCGATGGTGTCCAGAATCTCGTGGTGCTCAAAGGCATCGCCCTCGCCGGGCATTTCCACGTGTGCGCTGGCAAACTGACGGCCGGGGCCGTAGTCGTGCACCATGAGGTCGTGCGTGCCCAGGACCTGGGGGTACGACATGATCCTGTCGCGGATTTCCTGGACGAGCTTGGGGTCGGGCGCTTGTCCCAGCAGCGGGCTGATGGCGTCGCGCACCAGGCCCAGGCCGCTGATGCAGATGAAGATGCCCACGCCCAGGCCCGCCCAGCCATCGAGGTCAAAGCCTGTCGTTTGCGAAATAAGCGCCGCCACCAAGACCGAGCCCGAGGTGATGACGTCGTTTTTGGAGTCCTGCGCCGTGGCGATGAGCGTCTCGGAGTCGATGCGATTCCCCAGCGTGCGGTTGAATGCAGCCATCCAGAGCTTAACGAGCATGGACGTAGCCAGTGCCGCAAGGGAAACGAGCGTGTAGGCGGTGGGGGAGGGCTTGATAATCTTGGTAACGGACTCGAGCACCAGGTTGATGCCGACGGCACAAACGAGGACGGCGACAAACAGGCCGGCGAGGTATTCGTAGCGGCCGTGGCCATAGGGGTGACCTTCGTCGGCCGGGCGGCTGGCAAGGCGGAACCCGAGCAGGCTGACGATGTTGCTCGAGGCATCGGAGAGGTTGTTGAAGGCGTCGGCGATGAGCGAGACGGAGCCGGCGAGCAGGCCCGCGATGCCCTTGGCTAGGCACAGGGTAATGTTGAGGCCAATGCAGATGAGACTTGCGGCAAAGCCTGCGTTGGTGCGGCAAGCCGTATCGACCGGCTCGTCCTCGCTGCCGGGAACAAGCGTATGTACCAGCCGATTTACAAATAGCATGGCGTATCTCCTCGCATCCTTGTTTAAGGGGATAGTGTAGCTCGCATGAGCGCACCGTGCGCCGATGCTTAGAAAATGCAGCAATGGTCTGCTCGAGCTAACGAGCGGCCCTTCTTGTCCGACCGGGTGCTCCATTTTGGGCCACATGGGTATGGGCATGTGCCTGCCTGCCCGACATACTTAATGTTGACAGCCCCTGTGCAAAGGAGGACGTTTCTATGGACGAGATGTTTGCCATTAAATGCCAAAACTGCGGCGGTCCTATGTACTCACACCAGGCTAAACGCAGCTTTGAGTGCGCCTATTGTGGCACGGTCGTTCCGTGGCAGGCCGATGCGGGGGAGCCCAAGAGCGCCCTGGGCATTCGTCATGCGCCGCTGACGGTTGTCGATGGACTGCTTAAGCTCACCCATGCGTCGCAGCTCGAGCGTCCGGTGGACCCCGACTGGTATTTCTTTAATGCGTACTGGCGCAACCAGTCGGTTCTGGAGCATCTGCTGTGGGAGGACCGCGGCACGGCGCAGGAGTTTCAAGAGGCAGCGCACGTGAGCATTCCCTGCCCCTTCTGCGGCGCGTCCTTTGAAGGCGAGTCCACTCAGCGCGTGTTTGAGTGCCCGTCCTGCGGAAATAAGATCGGCGTTGCCGACCTACTCAAGCCCGGTACCTTTAGCAAGCGTCTGACCATGGGCGTTGGTGCCGAGTACGTGCCTGAGCAGGGTATTCCTTGCGAGATAACGCCGCAGCAGGCACGTGCCAACGCGCTGCAGCTGGTGCGCCAGTATCCCGATGCCTTTGCCGGGCACGACGTGGAAGACGCGATTCAAAATGACATGATGCTCTTCTACTTCCCCATGGCGCTCGCGGATTTGCGCATGATGGCGTCCTTCCCGGGCAAGGGGCTGAGCAAGGAGACCCTGGTGTACTACGAGGTGCTCGACTGGGCGTATCCGCGGGCAAACTACCTGGACGTTCGCCTTATGGGCATTTTGGAGCCGTGGGACTTTGCCAAGGTTGGGCCGTTTGACCCGGCCATGCAGGAAGGCGACTTCCGCGTTGTCTCCGTCGATGCGTCTACCAAGGACCAGGTGGTCATTGATAAGCTGGCGCTCGACATTGCCGGCAACGATGCCGAGGCGGTGCTGGGGCTCAATAAAAAGAGCATCCGCACCTGGGCGCGCAAGGCCCGCAAGCATAAGGACGGCCTGGTGATGGTGCCGGTCTACTTTGTCGATCGCCCGGCGTCGGATAGCCGCGACGGCGAGCAAGTGCGCATCGCCGTGAACGGCCAGACGGGTCGTGCGGCAGCGGTAGTGTTTAGCGACAAGCGCGAGACGCATGTGGTGGCGCCACTCAATCCGAATGTGGCGCTGTCGAACGAAAGCACCGTGCATGCCACGCCCATCGAGGTCAAATACGTTAAATCGCCCTTCCTGTACCAGATCGTGCGCCGTGGAGGCGGTGAGCAACCGCGCCGAGTGGCAGCGGTTGCCGAGGGTTCCTACCGAGAAGAAAAGCCCAAACGTCGCGGCCTGCTGGGTGCGCTATTTGGTAAGTAGGGGAGTGGTGTCAGTTGGCGCCGTAACGTGAAAGCCAGAGGTATGGGGCGGCTCGCATGAGTGCGGGCTGCCCCGTTTTTGTGCGGCGACAGGACCGGCTTATAGGACAAAATGTGTGTCCCGATAGAACATCCGTTTCCATCCATTAAT
>UQXA01000048.1 GCA_900544865.1 uncultured Collinsella sp.
CCAGGCCCGATTTTGCCTCTTGACAATGTCCTGCTCATATTAAAAGGAACGTCCCTATCTGCCATCTACGCGCTTGGCCATCCAGGCATGGGGCTGGCCCTCGTCTTCGTAATCTACCGGGGCAATTTGCGTGTAGCCCGCCTTGGCATAGAGTGGCAGCACGTATTCCTGCGCATGCAGCTTAATAAGCTTAGCGCCGGCATCGCGTGCACACGCATCACTGGCCTCAACGATCGCACTCGCCAGACCGCGACGACGCATAGCCGGCAGCACGGCGACGCGCCCCATAATGTAGGTCTCCCCCGCCGCAACGCCTTCGTCCATGTCGCATGCCGGCAACACTGGGGCCTCTGCGTCAGCCGCGCGCTCAAGCTCTTCGGGAAACACGCGCGAGCAACCGGCAAGCTCGCCGTCTACATAGAGCGTCACATGAATGCAGTTCGGATCCTCGTCGATAGCGTCGAACTCATTCTCGTAGCCCTGCTCGTCCATAAAAACGACGCGGCGCACCAACGCCGCGTCATCAAAGCATCCCGTCTTAAGTTGGATATCCATGGCTGCCCTTTCATTCAATGCGAACGTTAGGGACAGATTTTAGCGAAAATGAGCTCCGCGCACGCTAAACTTCGCGCGAGCCTTCGCCAGGCAGTCGTAATGACCCACGTTATGGGCATCGCTCGCGATGAAGCTGTACAGGTTCTGATCGAACAGACGCTGTGCCGGCTTTTTCTCGCGACCAAAGCGACCGCCGGCAATAAAGTCCGCCGAAGCCTGCAGCTTGCAGCCCATATCGACCAGGCGCTCCGCCACGCTTACATCCTTTTGAACCGCACGATAGCGCTCAGGATGAGCGATGATCACCTGGTAGCCACGGCACTGCAAATCGTAAATCGTGTTCTCGTACTCTCTAAACGCATACGCATCGGCATGCGTCGAAAGCTCGAGCAGAAACTCATTGGTTCCGTCGAAATGTAAGTGCTCCGCGGCATCGATACCAAGCTCAACGAGCTTTCGATGGTTGACCTCGAAGCCCATCTGGAGCGGAAAACCGTCAGCGTTATCACGAAGCAGCTCAAAGGCATCCCACATCTTGTCGTAATCAAAATAGGGATCACGGCAGTGAGGAGTGCAAACGATTCTGGTTACACCGGCCCGCTTGGCAGCCTCGAGCATCGCCAAGCTCTCATCGAGATCGGCGGCGCCGTCGTCTACACCCGGCAAGATATGGCAATGAATGTCACGCATAGGTCAGCCTTAATCAACTAAACGTTTGCTCGGTTGGTGAAGATGCCCTTTTTGGAAGTCCCCTGATCGTCGGAGCCCTTCTTCACCTTCTTACCGTCCTTGGTGTAGTAGGAGTAGTAGTACTCGCTGGTCTCGGTCTCGCAGTAGTTCATAACGGTACCGATGAGCTTGACCTTCTCGGACTTCTTAAGCTGACCGATGGCGTTGAGCGCCTCCTCGCGCTTGGTGAAGTCCTCACGCACGACAAAAAGCGCACCGTCGGTCAGACTTGCGATCTCGGCAGCATCGATGAAGGTGCCGACCGGGGGAGCATCAAAGATGACGTACTGGAACTTGGCGGACAGTGCCTTTACCAGCTTGGCAAAGCGGTGAGAGACGATGATGTCGGCAGGATTGGGAATATGCGGCTCAGCATCGAGGAAGTAGAAGTTCTTCTGACCCGTCTCGACAATCGCCTGGTCAATAGAAACCTGCTCGGAAAGGACTGCATAGAGTCCGCCGCGGGAGCGGACGCCGAGCATATCGGCAAGGGACCTGCGACGCATATCAGCCTCGACCAGCAGGACGCTCTTGCCGCTGGTGGCGATAGCCTGGGCAAGGTTGATGGAAACCGTAGACTTGCCCTCGTTGGGAATCGAGGACGTAACGGTGATGGTGCGAATGGGGTCGTCCACGCTCGCAAAGCGGATGTTGGCCAGAAGGGTCTTGGCGGCATTCTGTACAACGAGCTTATCGGTGTTCTTTGCCTTAGCCATGCCTATTTACCACCTTTCATAGCCGGAATTCGGCCAACAACGGGAATGCCCAGGAGCTCTTCTGCCTCTTCGGCACCGCGGATGCGGGTGTTGAGCATGTCTGCCAAAACGACATAGGCAACTGCGATAAAGATGCCCGCGAGGAACGCGACAGCAACGTACAGCATACGCTTGGGGCCGCTGGGGACTTCGGGAGTCTTAGCCTCGTCGATAACGTTGATGCTCTGGGCAGCGCCGACGTTCTGAGCGACCGTACTCACCGAGCTGGCCATGGCCTTTGCGACCTTAGCCGTCTCCTTGGCATCGGTGCCGGTAACCGAAAGCGTAATGACACGCGTGGTGGTCTCGGAGGAAACAGACACCTTGTAGTCATCCAGGTCAGCAAGGCCCAGCTCATTGGCAGCACCGCTCTTAACGCTATCGCTATCCAGCAGCGTGGCGATATCGTTGGAAAGCATCTGGCTCGCCGAGAGATCGTTGTAGCTCATCTGACCGCTATCGTCGGTTTTGGCGAGAATGTACATGCTCGTCGTCGCGGTGTAGGTGTTGTCCATCGCAACGAAGGACACGATGCCCATGGCGATCGCGCAGACCACCGGAAGGGTGATGACCAGCTTAAGGTGCTTCTTCAGCAGCTGGAACAGTTCGAGAAGGGTCATGCAGCTTGCCTTTCATTTCCCCAGTTCGGATTGACAAAACTGTCCGTATGTTATCGCATCTTTTTACCGAGACCAAACTCTATACATAAGAAACAGGCTCTCCTGTAAAAATGTCGGAAGCAATCGTAAAATTGCACAACAACGCCGCACCCGAAAGTCAAATGCGGCGTCTGCATCAATATCTATGTTATATCGCTATGCGAATGGCTCGTCCTGCTGTATGGGAAACGTCACCGTAATGGTGGTTCCCACGCCCAACTCGCTCGACAGATCGAGCGTGGCGTGATGATACAGGGCCGCATGCTTGACAATGGCAAGCCCCAGACCGGTTCCGCCGCGTGCCTTGGACCTACTCTTGTCCACGCGATAGAACCGCTCAAATACCTTGCCCTGTTCTTCAGGCGCGATACCGATTCCCGTGTCGGCGACCGCAAGGAACGGATGGCCTTCGTCGTTGGTGCCGCACTGCAGCGTAACCGTACCGCCGGGTCGATTGTAGCGGATGGCGTTGCTTGCCAGATTATAGATGAGCTCGTCAATCAAGCGCGACACGCCCTCGATGACCACAGGCTTGGTCTCATGACTTATCGTCACATTCGCCTGACGGGCGACCTGTTCAAGACGCTGCTCGACCGCGTAGATGGCACGCGAGAGCTCAATAGGCTCCGTGGACCCAATGGGCACCGCCTCGCCCTCAGCTGCACGCTCGGCCTCGTCCAAGTTAGACAGCGTAAGGATATCGTTGACAAGCGCTGCCAAGCGGCCCGCCTCACGATAGATGCGACCGCCAAAGTTGCGCAGGTCGCCCTCGCCCTCGACCATGCCGTTTGCGATGAGCTCGGCATAGCCCGAAATCGCCGTAAGCGGCGTCTTGAGCTCATGGGTGATATTCGCCGTGAACTCGCGGCGCATACGGTCGTTGTCCGCCAGCACCGCCATTTGGCGCTTGAGCTCCTGGCGCTGCGACTCAATACGCTCAAGCATGGGGACCATCTCGGCATAGGCGTGCTCATAGCTACGGCGTGGGTGGTCCAAATCCACCTCTTGCAAAGGCGCGATGATGGCACGGGACTCGCGGCGCGCCATAAAAAACGAGAGTACCGAACCCGCTGCTGCGATAAGCAGCATCGGCGCCACCATCGACAGCAAAATCGCCGCAACGCCAGGCTGGGCCTGCGCCAAGCGGACAACCTGGCCGTTATCAAGGGCGACGGCGCGATACAGCATAATCTCGTCGAGCGTAGAGCTTGCGCGCTCCGCGGAACCCGAACCACTCTCAAAGGCCTCGATGACCTCGGGGCGATCGCCATGGTTGGGCAGTGTGGAAGGCGACGCCTCGTTGTCGTAGGCAACCGATCCATCCTTGTTAATCAGCGTGATGCGCAAGTCCTCTCGATCGAGGCTACGCAAGAACGGGATGGGCTCCTGCTGCTCGTCGAGGGCGGCAGCAATGAGCTCGGTTTCTTGCGCCAGGTTGGCACTCGTGGCATCCGCCAAGGTGTTTTGCACAAAGAACGCACCCAGCACCGTAAACGCCACGATAACCGCCATGGCGCAGACAAAGATCGTCACAAAAACGCGGTGCGACAGCGTATGTTTTCCCCGGGGGGCGAAGACCACGGGTTACTCCTCCGATGCGGTGGCCGCGGTGTCGTCACCTTCGGCACCATCACCGGCAGAAGGCTCGGCCAAGCGGTAGCCCACGCCGCGCACGGTCTCGATGGCGCTGGCATGCTCGCCCAGTTTTTGGCGAAGCGTCTGCACGTGCACGTCAACGGTGCGCGAACCGCCGTCGAAGTCCCAGCCCCACACGCTCTGCAGCAACGACTCGCGGGTAAAGACCACGCCGGGCTTGCGCATGAGGTACTCGAGCAGGTCGAACTCGCGCAGGGTGAGCTTAAGCGACTCGCCGGCAACAGTCACCTCACGATGGCTGGGCGAGAGCACGATGTCGCCCACGCTGAGCACATCGCTTGCCTGTTTGACCATGCCGCCGCGACGCAGCAGTGCGCGGCAGCGGCTGGCGAGCTCCATGAGCGAAAACGGCTTAGTCAGGTAATCGTCGGCACCGCCATCGAGCGCCATCACCTTGTCGAGCTCGGTATCCTTGGCGGTAAGCATCATGATGGGCACCGTCGCCGTCAGGCGATCGGCACGCAGTCGACGCATAATCGCCAAGCCATCGGTATCGGGCAGCATGATGTCGAGCAGGGCGGCATCGGGTACCCGTCGCGCCACGGCAGCCTTAAACTCACCGTCGCACGAAAAGCCTTCGGCCTCAATCCCCTGCTTGCGCAGCGCATAGACCGTCAAATCCCTGATGTTGTCATCGTCCTCGACGTAATAGATCATGTTGAACCCCTTTGCGGCCGGCATGACCGCATCTTAACCCTAAAGGTACCTTTACTAGATGGTATCAGCCAAAACGCCCCGTCAAATAATCCGCCGTGCGCGGATCGGTCGGATTCTTGAAGAGTTGCGCGGTGGGCGCGTGCTCCACCAGCTCACCCAGCAAAAAGAATGCGACCGAATCGGAGATACGCGCCGCCTGCTGCATATTGTGCGTAACGACCACGAGCGTGCAGGTCTCTTTGAGCTCGCAGGCCAGCTGCTCCACCACCAGCGTCGACACAGGATCGAGTGCCGAGGTCGGCTCGTCCATCAGCAGAATGTCGGGCTGCACGGCAAGTGCGCGGGCGATGCACAGACGCTGCTGCTGGCCGCCCGAAAGACCCAGACCCGACTCTTTGAGCTTGTCCTTGGCCTCGTCCCACAGGGCGGCGCGTCGCAGGGAGTCTTCGACCAGCTCGTCGAGCACGACGCGATCGCGCACTCCCATTCCGCGAGGACCGTAGGCGACGTTGTCGTAGATGCTCATGGGAAACGGGTTGGGGCGCTGGAACACCATGCCCACGCGCTGGCGAAGGCGGCAGATGTCGTAGTCGCCCAGGATATCTTGACCATCGAGCGCAATCTTGCCCTCGATTCGGCAGTCCTTGATGCCGTCGTTCATGCGGTTAAAGCAGCGCAGCAACGTGGACTTTCCGCAGCCCGAAGGCCCGATGAACGAGGTAATCTGCTTGTCGCGGATCTTGATATTCACGTCCTTGAGCGCATGGTGGTCGCCATAGAACAGGTCGAGGCCCTCAACATCGATTCGCGTCGGCGAGGCGGCAAGATCCTCTGCCGTGGGGCGAGTCGCATCCCCAACCTCGCGCTCGTGCGCGGCCTCGGCCTGCGCCTTCATGAGTTCTTCAAGCTCCGTGGGCTCCACAGCCGCAGCAGCCGTCATACCGCATACCTCCACATCGATATCAATTCAGCAGTATCGATAGTAGGAATCGCGGCTCATATGCACGTGAGCGCATTGTCAAGTGTTTGTAAGGGCACACTGGCTATGCGGCGGGCAGCTCGATGGTGAATATCGTGTGTTCGGGCGTCGATTCACATGCAACGGTACCGCCGTGCGCGCATACGATCTCCTTGGCGATGGCAAGCCCCAGTCCAGCGCCGCCGCGATTGGTCGCACGCGCCGCATCCAGGCGATAGAACTTCTCAAAGATCACCTTGAGCTTTGCCTCAGGGATGGGATCGCCCTGATTGATAAAGCGCACGCGCACGCCACCGCCGTCCCGGCGTCTGGCCTCGATCGTGATGGTCGAGCCCTCATAGCTATAGGCAATAGCGTTTTTCATGATGTTGTTGAACACGCGAGCCATTTTGTCGCCATCCACGAGCACCGTCAGGTCCTCGCGAATATCAACTTGGACTTCCTTATGCTGCTCGTTGAGGATGGGATAGAACTCGTCAGCCACCTGAGCCAGCAGCAACCCCAGATCAACATAGCCGCGCGTGAGCACGATATCGTGGAAGTCAAAGCGCGTGATATCGAAGAACTCTTCGATGAGCGTATCGAGCCGGTGCGCCTTGTCGAGCGCCACGCCCGTAAAGTGCGCACGTTGCTCAACCGGCAGCTCGGGAGCCTCTTGCAGCAGCGAAAGATAGCCCACCACACTGGCAAGCGGGGTGCGTAGGTCATGTGCCAAGTACGTGACCAAATCGTCCTTGCGATGCGACTCGTCACGCAGAGCTTGCTGCACCTTGCGCTCACGGTCACGCACGCGGTTAAGGGCGCCCTCGACCTCCAAGAAGTCGCCGTCGATGTTATCCCAGGTGTCGGGGTGATCGATCAGGCGATCTTGAATACGAGCGGCCAGCACACAATCGGCATGCTGCTCGCCCTGCTCGTAGCCCTGGTAGTACAGGGCGCGGCCACACAAGAACAGCACGCACGCGGCAAGCGCCAGCACAAAGCCAAGCATGTTGAATACAAAGCCGGCATCGAACAGCACCGGCCCTTCGATGCCGCCGAGCGCCATGGCGCCAATCGCCAACGTCATGGCCCACGCGGCGCCGCCAATCACCACGCAGCGGCACACGATCTCAAATCGATCGATCAGCAAAAAGCCGACAAGCAGCACCGCCAAGATTCCGACGATGTTGTCGATGCCAATCAGCAGCAGGCTCAGCAAAAAGAGCAGCACCGTTGCAAGCGCGCGGTTGTCGACGACCGACCTCACGTATTCAAAGAGCCGATCGGGCACCTCGAACGCTTGCCTATCGTCTTTTGTCATATCAAGATCCTCACAAGCGAAAAGCGTTATTCGATGATGTAGCCGACGCCCCAGACGTTTTTGATAAAGCGTGGCTTTTGTGCGTCGTCGCCGATCTTTTCGCGCAAGTGGCGAATATGCACCATCACCGTATTGTTGGAGCCGGGCATAAAGTCCTCGTTCCACACCGCGCGGAACAGGTCCTCCACGGCCACCACGCTGCCGCGATGCTCGACCAGATACAGCAAGATTGAATACTCGGTGGGCGTGAGGCGCACCGGTGAACCGTCCACCGTTACGGAACGAGCATCGCGGTTGATCTCCAAGCCGTCGAGCTGAATGGTCGGCGACTCGGCCGCCTGTGCACGGCTACCGTAGCTGGTGTAGCGGCGAAGCTGAGCGTGCACGCGCGCGATGAGCTCCAGCGGACGGAACGGCTTAACCACGTAATCGTCCGCGCCAAGCGAAAGGCCCTCGATCTTGTCTTGCTGGGCATCGCGCGCCGTCAGCATGATCACGGGATAGGTATGGCTGGAACGGATTGTACGCAGCAGCTCAAACCCATCGATATCGGGCAGCATGACATCCAGCAGCGCCAGATCGAACTCCTGCTCCAAGATTGCCTTGGCGGCATCGGCCCCGCTATAGGCAATCTGGACATCAAAGCCCTCTTTTGTAAGGTAGATACCAACCAAGTCGGCGATGGCCTTCTCGTCATCAACTACCAAAATGCGCTCGTTCATGCGTGCTCCTCTCGCGCTCCATTATGCCCGAGGGGGCGCCCGTCACACACAACAAGCGTGGGTGATTAAGTCGGCCTTAAGCACCCTTGTGCCCGTTCGGGCGCGGATGTGGGCCACGCACGCATGCGATGATCGCCGACGCCGGCAAACGATATACTCTAGTTCCAGAAGAGACCATCCCGTCGAAAGCGAAATCCGTGAAGTCCCTCACCTCTTTTGCAAAGCGCTCAGCCCAGCTTGCCGCCGGCTTTGTCTGCGCTATCGCCCTTGCCGCTGGCGTGCCCACCGTCGCCGGCGCCCAAGTGCTTACGACCGACAATGTTTGCGGCAAAACCGCCGATGCGCGCGGCATCACGGCCGAAAACCTGCCCGATATCGATGCGACCAATGCCCTCGTCATGGGCAAAGACGGCACCGTCTACTATGGGCGCGGCGCCGATGAGCAGGTCAAAATCGCCTCGATCACCAAGGTCATGACCGCAATCCTAACCGTCGAGAATTGCAAGATGGACGAGAAGGTCACGGTGAGCAACGCCGCAGCCACCGTGGGTAATTCGACCGCCGGCTTGCTCGAAGGCGACGAGCTTACCGTGGAGCAGGCACTGCGCGGCCTGATGATTCCCTCGGGCAACGACGCCGCCATCGTGCTCGCCGAATATGTGGGCAAGAAGATCGACCCTAAGACCAAAGACGCCGAGGCCACATTTGTGAAGGCCATGAACGAGCGCGCTAAGAAGCTCGGCTGCACCGGTACGCTTTTTGAGAACCCTCACGGTCTGGACTTTGATGTGTGGGCCGGCGACATGCACTCAACCGCACACGACGTAGCGCTGATGATGCAGGAGGCCATGAAAAACGACACGATCCGCGAGGTCGTAGCGAGCGAGGATTCCTGGATCGAGGTCACGGGCGCCGACGGTACCGACCATTCGCATTCCATGGACACACATAACTATTTGCTGGGCCAAGATGGCAACATCGGTGGCAAGACCGGCACCACCGACGATGCAGGCTATTGCTTTACGAGTGCCTACAACCGCGATGGCGACGAGATCTACACCGTCGTTTTGGACTCCACCACCACCGACCAGCGCTTTACCGATACCGCAACCCTTGCCAATTGGTACTACGGTCACAAGGTGACGGTCGCGATCGCCAACACGCAGGAAAAGACCGCCAACGGCAACCCGCTTATGGCGCGCATTGGCCAAACCGACTGGACGGATAAGACGATCGACGCCACACTCGCCGATCCTACGGCGCAAGCGACCGTGTTTTCCCTTGCCGGCGAGGTGACCGAAAAGGTTAGCTACGACGATCTTTCGGGCACGGTGCATGTGGGCGACAAGGTGGGCAGCGTTACGCTCAAGCAGGACGGCACCAAGATTGCCGTCGTGGATTTGGTTGCCGACGAGGAAGGCTCGGGGCCGAATCCCATTGAATGGCTGCTCGTGAAGCTCGATCGCTTGGGCCGCCGCATCGACAACCGCCCGCTCACAGCCGAGAGCGAGACCGTAGCCAAGGCACCCGAGGTGTAAGGTCGAAGAACAATACACTCGCTGAAAGGAGGCGTCCAACGGGGCGCCTCATTTTTTGAGGGTTCGAATCCCCAGTTAACATTCTCCTAATTAAAAAAGGGCCCCAAATGGGACCCTTCTTTCAATTCATACTGGCGGAGAGCTGGGGATGTCCGGGCATGCTACGCATGCCCTCCGGCTTCAAAGCCTGGCGGCTTTTCGCCCACGGGCTACAAACGCTTTCGCGTTTGCTTAACGCCCGTGCCCTCTCGGGTTCGAATCCCCAGCGCCCTTTCTCGATAATAAAAAAGGGCCCCCGATGGGACCCTTCTTTAAAGTTAAACTGGCGGAGAGCTGGGGATTCGAACCCCAGATGCCCTTTTGGGGCATACTCGCTTAGCAGGCGAGCACCTTCGGCCTCTCGGTCAGCTCTCCGTAACAGCCGTTCTATAGTAACCAAACAGCCAAGGATGGGCAAGAGGAAATTTTCTAATTGCCCAGCATCCTTTCCTCCTTGGAGGCTTCGCCTACCCCAGCGAGCGGTTGAGGGAGCCGAGCTCGTCGTTGCCCATGGTGCGCCACATTTGGAAGATGCAACCGCGTGCCAGGAAAAAGAAGCCGTTGTCGACCAGTTGAACAGCGGCATCTGCAAGCTGATTCGTCACGGCGGACACTGGCGGCAGCTCGAGTCCAGCCTTGCGGATGGTCTCGACCGCTTCCTCGAACGTCGGAGGCTCGCTGACGCCCATCTCGTTCATAAGGCCCTGCATTTCTTCCAGCGCGCTGCTGCCCGATTCCTCACCGCGCGGCACCAGACGGTAACAAGCCAGCGCCAGGTCGAGCTGATCGCAGTTCCAATAGGCAAACGCCAAGCGATAGAACAGATAGCCGATTGCAGAACGATCGCTGGCAATACGTAGGCCGTGGCGTGCCACCTCGATAATCTCGTCAAAGCGCTCCAGACGCGCAAGCACGTTGATGAGCGCAAAGTGCGATTGCATGGACGAGCGCGCCAGATCGTAAAGATGGCGCACCTCGGGCAGCGCTCGTTCAAAGTCCTCTTGCTCGGCGTAAAAGCTACAGATCTCGTGCTGGGCAAAGTACAGCGCATCGGGCGCACGGAGGATTCGCACAGAGCGATCTTCTTCCAACACCGGTAGCACCATGCGCACCAGCTGGTTATCGCAAAACTGCGTTTGAACCGGACCTGTCGCCAAAAGCTCGGCAACGGCGCACTTAGCCTCCAACTCCTCAACAAGACGGGAAAAGCCTTCAAAAGCACCTGTACGGTCGACTTTTGCCTGCTCGCGCAATTCAACAACACGGGCCACGTATGGGTCGTCGTCCTCTTCCATGACCTCCAACTCGTCAGCCGTATCGGCAAGCAGCAAATCGCGCAGCGCCGGCGGAAGCGTGCGATGGTCATCACGCGGACGAGCATGAACCTCCGCAGGCTCAATCGTCTCCGGAGCGGTTGACTCATACGCCTCAAGCACACGCTTGCACGGCATATCGTCCATGTCCATGCTCTCAAGATTCTTGGCAACAGGCACGCAATCGGCCAGATAGGCCGCGCGCCCAAAGAAATACGTTGCGACAACGTGCTCGCCCTGCTCACTGTCGGGAGCAGCAATCTGCACATAGCAGCGCGTGATGCAGGTGCCCACGGCAAAACACGCTGCCGCAAGCGTGAGTGCCACGCGCGCATCGTGTTCCGCAGCCCAGACCGCGCGCGTGTCCTCGTCCAGCTCGCGCCAGGCGTCATCTTGAGCGTCGTATTCACGTTGCGGCATGGCATCCACGACAGACTGCCCAAACCGAACGAGCATAATCCCCTCGGCAACGTTTGCCCGATAGGTATAGTCGAGCCGTGTGACCACGTTAAGTGCCTCGACGATACGCGCGAAGCGGGTACGCACATCCCACTCACCGCCCGGCTGGCAAGCCACCGTACCCGGTTTGCCCCACGGGTTATCGCTCGAGGCCGTATCGAGCAGTCGGGGAACATCGTTGGTCGTCTTGGCGATATGCCACGCATCAAAGAGCGAGCAGCCCTCAAGGCTCGGCGAGGATGCCGCAGGGGCCAATCCGGCCCCGATGCGCTCAAGGACGCCGGAGAGGCGGTTGAGACGGCACTCGATGGCGAGCAGCATGTCAATCTCGTCCTGATCCAGCAGGCTACGATCAAAATTGAGATAGAAAAGCTTTGAGCGATCAATGCGAGCCAGGCTCATTTCGGACTTGGCGGCAATGGTGCGCAGACGGGGCAAGTCGACCTCGCTCATAAGGGCGGCGGCATAACGCTCAATACCGCTCGGATTCTCGGCATGGTCAACGCGGTAAAGCAGCGTCTCGATAGCATCGGGGAGCGGTGCCGTGTTAAAGCCCAAAAACACCTCGACCGGCTCGGGCAACTTTACGAGCTTGATCTTGTCGACAACGTTTTGCATATCCGCATCGAGACCGTCGACGCCCGCCGTGTTCGCAATAGCGCTTTCGGAGTTGACAAATATCACGTAGCGCAGGAACATCGATGCCATGAACTCGCCGTAAGGAAGGGCGCGGGTCGAATTCCATGTCTCGTGGTCGGACTGCTCGCGCATGGGGCCTTCGGGAGAGCCGGCAGCTTGCGCACACGCGCGCATTGCACCGTTGGCTTCCCTTACCATAATCTCACCAATACTGGAATCCGACTCGTCAAGGACTAGTTCCATGTCGGGATCGTTGGGCAGCGGAGCCTCGCTGACGGGGCGGTCCACCTTGTACACCTCACCCGAAACGCTTACGTAGCCCAAAAGCGACACATGACTTTTGCCAACGAACTCGACGACATAACAAGATTCATGCTGATCCTCGCCAAAGAGTTTCCAGACCACGCCATATGAGCGTCCCGCAGGCTGCTCGGGCATCGGCGAAAAGCGCTTCTTGGGATCGAGAAACCTGAGCTTGTATGTCGGACGCTCTGCCACGAAGTATCACCCTGATCGGTCGTCTAGAGAAGGAGTGGTCACGGATGGGCCGCGACACCTACTCGGAATCTTACACGAGTCGACGGGAAATAGTCCGCTTTACGCCCGCGCCTCGACCGAGGTTCGAATCCATGCGGTGCTTACGTAAAAGAAAAGCCCCCGTTGCCGGAGGCTTTCAATTTCAATTGGTGCGGCGTATAGGATTCCGCGCATCCGCTGCGCGGATCCGCACCGGCTTCGCCCGCCTGCCGGCGCGCTCGCCCACGGGCTAAAAACGCTCCGCGTTTTCTTGACGCCCGCGCCTCGACCGAGGTTCGAATCCATGCATGGTTTCCGAAAAAGAAAAGCCCCCGTTGCCGGAGGCTTTCAATTTCAATTGGTGCGGCGTATAG
>UQXA01000049.1 GCA_900544865.1 uncultured Collinsella sp.
TGGAGTGGGTATGATGAATTGGACACCTAGTTAAGAGCGAAAGGTGTTCAAGATGACCCAAAGAAGAAAGCGATACGACAGGCAGTTCAAGGTCTCGGCGGCAAAGGTGGTCCTGTCCGGGGAAATGACGGTCAAAGGCCTATCGGAGGAACTCGGCATAAAGGATTCGACGCTGAGAAGATGGGCCCGCGAATACGAGGAGATGGGAGACGGCGCGTTCCCCGGAAACGGCTCCCCGAAAATCAACAAGGACTACGAGATTGTGAAGCTCAAGAAGAAGGTCGAGGAGCTCGAGCGCGAGAACGAGATACTAAAAAATTTCCGGGCCTTCTTGAGTCAAGACCATGCGTGAGGTTCGAGTTCCTCAAAGAGCATAGGGGCGAGATCGGCCCCATCAAGAAGGCATGCGGGCTGATGAAAGTCTCGAAATCCGGTTTCTACGAGTATCTCGGCCGGAAGAAGTCCGACGCCCAGATAGAGCGGGAGGCGATCGAAGGTTTCGTCGTCGAGGCCTTCGAGCGGCACAAGGGCCGTTACGGCTACCGGCGCATCAACCGCGAACTGCGAAAAAGCGGCATCGTCGTGAGCGAGAAGCGCGTGCTCCGCATCATGCAGAAGCTCGGACTTGCCGGAAAGGGCGCGACCCGAAAACACCGCATCCAGAAGAAGGTCGAGCCGGGAGACCCTCGGTTGAACCTGGTAGAGCGCGCTTTCACCGTGGGCGAGCGCAACAGGCTTTGGGTGGGCGACATCACCTACATACCCACAAGAGAAGGGTGGCTCTATCTCGCAGCCGTGATAGACGCCTTCTCCCGCAAGGTCGTGGGCTGGTCGATGTCCGAGCGCATCACCGAGAAGGTCGCGATCGACGCGATGGAGCAGGCGGTCGGCAGGGAGGGTCCGCCAGATGACGGCAGCCTCGTCTTCCATGACGATCAGGGCGCGCAGTACACCTCCCGTTCCTTCCAGCGGTGTCTGGACTCGCATGGCATAGTCCAGTCGGTATCAAGGCCCGGCACGCCGCTGGACAACGCGGTGGCCGAGTCGTTCTTCAAGACGCTGAAAAGGGAATTGGTGAAAGAGAGGAGCTATGGGACGAGGGACGAGGCCAAGCAGGACATCTTCAAGTACATAGAGCTCTATTACAATAGGGTGCGCATGCATTCCACCCTGGGCTACATGTCTCCAGTGGAATACGAGCGGCAATACGCTTGAGGATCCTTAAAAGAAAGTCCAGTTTATCCTTCCCACTCCACTAGTCGCTATTTAGGGCGTCCAAGATTTGGGGCGCAGTTCAAAGACGGAGCCGGGCCTTTTCTGCATTTGCCCAGATAAAACCTGCCAAAATGAACCTGTCCCTTTTTGGCAGGTTAGCGGAGCTTGCTGGTCTCGAAGTACTCGGGGAACTGGTCCAGAACCTCGGTCTGGTTGCGGAACATCATATGCAGGTGCTTGCTGACCAAAAAGCTCGCTTCGATGGGGTCGCGACCGGCGATAGCGCGGCGAATCTGCTTGTGCTCGTTCACGATGTCCTGATTGTCGAGAACCTGCGTGGCGGCGCGCAGCCAGCGGAAGCGCTCCAGGTCGGCATTGGTCTCTTCGAGCCACGACCACACGGTGCTGCGACATGCGATGCTAAAAATCATGTGATGCATGAGGTTGTCGCTCAAAAAGAAGCCGATGCGATCCTCTTCGGCCATGGCCTTTTCCTGCAGCGCGATGGCGCGGTCGAGCTGCTCGATGCCGGCCGACGTGGCGCGTGCACAGCATTCCACGATCACCTGCTTTTCCAGATGTTCGCGGATGTAACAGGCACTCTCGGCAAGGGTGAGGTTGATGGGTGAGACGTAGGTGCCGCTTTGGGGCACGGTGCGCACCAGGCCCTCTTGCGCCAGACGCACCAGTGCCTCGCGCACGGGCGTGCGACCCATGTCCAGGTCATCGCAAAGCTGCTTGACGCCCAGCTTTTCGCCCGGCTTGTAGTCCAGGTAGACGATTTTGCGTCGAATGGTGTGGTAGGACTGGTCCTGTAGGCTCGTTTCCTGCTCGCCGACGTGCATCGATTCTTCCATAGCGCCTCGCAACTGTTCTATCAAACTCATATGTCAGTTGTTAATTATGCCGCGAATCAGCTCTCCGCGGTGGGTAATTCGGCTCTTGCCTGAGAACTATTGCGGCATCTTAGTCTGTGTTTGCGCAAGGCTGCGCTCAATGTTGCCGTATCATAAGCCGTCGCAAACGTGAAATAGAAAGAAGGAATCCCATATGCAACTGGCAAACATCGTACGCGAGCGCTGGAAAGGCGTCTTGTTCTGCCTGATCATCGCCATTCCCGCGACGTTGCTCGGCAAACAAATTGAGGTGGTCGGCGGTCCGGTATTTGCCATCCTCTTTGGCATGGTCCTGGCGCTCGTCTTTCCCAAGAATCGTCGCGAACAGCTCGCCGCTGGCGTCACCTATACGTCCAAAAAAGTCTTGCAGTACGCGGTTATCCTGCTTGGCTTTGGCATGAACCTCTCCCAGATTCTGTCCAAGGGCGCCCAGTCGCTGCCGATTATCGTGGCGACGATCTCGACCTCGCTTGTCATCGCCTTTGTGCTCTGCCACGTTATGAACGTGCCGGGTAAGATCGCGACGCTTGTGGGTGTGGGTTCGTCGATTTGCGGCGGTTCGGCCATCGCTGCGACCGCACCCGTCATCGATGCCGACGATCGCGAGATTGCCCAGGCCATTTCGGTCATCTTCCTGTTTAACGTTATCGCGGCGCTCGTGTTTCCGACGCTTGGCGGCATGCTCGGGCTGACCAACGAGGGCTTCGGCCTGTTTGCCGGTACCGCCATCAACGACACCTCGTCCGTAACGGCTGCGGCGAGCGCTTGGGACAGCATGCATCCCGGCGCCAATGTGCTCGAGAGCGCCACGGTGGTCAAGCTCACCAGGACGCTGGCCATCATTCCCATCACGCTGGCGCTTGCTTGCTGGCAGATGCATCTGGCGCGCAAGGCCGGCGGCGACGCTAGGAGCACGTTCTCGCTTAAACGCGCGTTTCCCATGTTTGTGCTGTTCTTTGTGCTGGCGAGTGTGATCACCACGGTGCTTCAGCTTCCCGTGTCCATCACGGCGCCCATCAAGGAGCTGTCGAAATTCTTTATTGTGATGGCCATGGCGGCTATTGGTTTTAATACCGATATCGTTGAGCTGGTCAAAAAGGGCGGCAAGCCCATCGCGCTGGGCTTTTGCTGCTGGATTGGCATTGCGTGCATGAGTTTGGGAATGCAGCACGTGCTGGGAATCTGGTAGAGAAGTAGCTTATTTGCGTGCTGCGTGCTGGTGAGCGCATTCTCACGGTGGAGCGATAGGAGCTCTTGCGGGTATGGCTTGTCCGCAGGTTTATAAGTCCCGAAGAGCTCTTATCGCCCCGCCAGGATGGCGATGCGGGGCAACACCTATACTCGCAGGACGGCGCTTTCTGCCCTATAGTGTTTGGTGAGCAATATTGTTCAATTTTGAAACACTCGGTCGTGCGATCGCCGGCGGTTGCACGTCGCTGCAGACAGGGGCAAATCATGGATAGCGATGCCAAGCTGAACATCTTGACCGATGCCCTGGCTGCTGCCGGGGCATCGGCATTGGCAATCGATGCGCGTGGGGACGTCGCGATCTCGACCATGAATGACGCGGCGCTTGAGCGGGATGTGGCGGTTTTTGTCGCTGAGCGCCTCGACCGTATAGGAGACGGTGCGCGTCTGGTTATGGGGCGTGCGGGTGCGCGCCTGAGCCTGACCGTTCGCCCCACCGACAAAGAGGGCGGGGGCCTTTGGGTCGTCGTGGTCCGCAAGGTGCGCGGCGCCGCGGCGCATGCGGGTATCGAGTGGCTCAACGCCGACGAGGTTGAGGCCCGCTACGAATCGAGTGCGTACGGCATCGTTGAGGGGGCGACCTCGGTGGCTGCGCCGGTTGCAGAGAGTTACGCGCGCGGTGTGCCCCTTATGCTCGAGGGTGAGCTGGGAGCGGGCCAGGTCGAGATCGCCAAGCGCCTCTATCTGGACGGTCCTTTTGCCGGTCAGCCCTTTGTTTCCGTTGCGCTCGATGAGCTCACCGAGCGCGGTTGGCGCCATGTGCTCAAAAGCGCCGAATCGCCGCTGTTCCAAACGGGGCTGACCCTTTGCATTGAGGGCTGGAATGCGGTTGGCCCCCAGCGCCTCCGCGAGCTGGTCTCCACGATGACCGACACCGCGTTGGCGACGCGCTGCCATGTGGTGCTGACGGCGAATGACATGCCGGGCGGCGGCGAAAGTGATCAAGCCGCCTTTGTGACCGAGCGCTTCGCCTGTGCGGTGAGCGTCGCGCCGGCAATCGCCGAGCAGGGAGCCGCGTCGACGAAGGTCGCGCGCTATTTGGAATATCTCGCTGATGCATTTGGGACGGCAGCGCCCACGCTGTCTGCCGCGGCGACGAAGACGCTCGATGCTTACCGCTGGCCGCGCAACTATCTGCAGCTCCGCGAGGTCTCGGAACGACTGTATATATTGGTGGGGACGGGCACGGTGGACCGCGCTGTGGCGGAGGAAGTGCTCGCCCAAGAGGACGTGATTAAGACCGCAACCTTTGGCGCCCCGACGCTTGAAAGTGACCTGTATATCCTGCGACCGCTGGCCGATACCGAGCGAGATATCGCGCATCTGGTTGTAGACCATCTCCACGGCAACCGAACCCGTGCGGCGGAGGTGCTGGGCATAAGCCGTACAACGCTGTGGCGCTTGCTGAAGGACGATGACCGTTGAGCGAGGCGCCCGTGACCGCACGCGACACGTGTGCTACAGTCCAAAGCGTTATTGTTTCGATTTGGTTACGGCGTGCGAGGGCATATGGCTGAGACTTCAAAACCGAGCCGCAGAAGGCGGAGTGCCGCGCCGGTCAACCGACGCACAACATCGGTGACGTGGGGCAAACACGCCTCGGGGTTTGATGGCTCGTTCAAGCGCACTAAATACGGCTATCCTTCGGCAAGCGCCCGCTTGGCAATGCAGGCAGAGTCCTCGCTGTGGGGCCGCAAACGCGTGGTGGGCTCAAAGCTCAAGCACGACGGAACGCTCGGCTACATCAGCCGCGGGGCGGCTCGCCGCAGCGGGCTCAATCCCGCCGGCTGGCATCGCTACGTGCCGATCGTGGCCGCCGTTGCAGTGATCGTCATCGCGCTCGCTGCGCTCGGATATGCCGGCGGTGGCGCCAACTTGGACGCAATGTTTAAATCGCCCGAGCTCGCGCATGTAGGTACAGAAGTTGTCGAGGGCGCTCAGGCCCAGACGAGCGTCGCGCCCCAGCGCGGTATCGTTGCGGCGGCCTCCACCATCGCCGATGCGCAAAAGGACGAGGACGAACAGGGCGATGGCGCCGAAACGGCCCAGACGAACGAAACGACGACAACGGCGACGTCAATATAAGTTGCGAGTGGGGTAGCTAAAATAGCCCCGTCCCAAATTAGCCACCCCGCTGACGCTCCTGGGTTACCTTACGTAGATGATGTTGTCGCGGCGGGGTTTGGGCTCGGGTAGCGTGTCCTCGGCGTAGCCAAGAATGCAGTTACCGACACCGCGCAGACTGCCGTCGGCGGGCAGGCCCCATCTGGCCAGCAGCTCCAGGCCCTCGGGCGAGTCAAAGACCTCATGCGCGCGGTGAATCCAGCACGAATCGACACCCAGCGCATAAGCGGCGTTGAGCAAGTTGCCCATGGCGAGCGAGCCGTCTTCCAGATGTGTGGGCACGCTGCGGTCAACCAGCACCACCACAACGGTCTTGGCGCCATAGAAGGGGTCGCTGTTGCTGCCCATGACTTGCGCGTTGAGCTGCGAGAGACGCTCGACGGTCGCGGGGTCGGTGACGGCGACAAACATCACCGGCTGGCGGCCCATGCCGCTCGGTGCATATTGGCCGGCTTCGATAATACGTGCAAGCTTTTCGGCCTCGACGGGACGATCGCTGTAGTTGCGGCAGCTGCGGCGGTGAATGAGTGCTTCGATAGTCTCCATGGTGTCTCCTTGCGGTGGCGTTGCAGATGCCCCGTTCATACCCGTCGGGCTTAAACGATAGACGGTCAATTGCCCGGCCAAAAGGATAGATTCCAATTGGGAAAGTAGGTTTGCATAAAAGTACCTTCAGAATGTGACAAACAAATGGGATGGTTAAACGTTTTATCCCGTCTACCCTGCGGTTTTTTACCACTTGCCTAAATGACGAACGCATAACCTTTGATAAAGGTTTTACTAAAGGAGTACCAACGTTTATCAATGCGCCGTGGTGGCGCCGGGCCAGGAGGTAACATCATGTTCCAGGCTGGAGATGTCGTCGAGACCGATTTCGAAGGATTTCTGAAGCTGCTGCGTTCCAAGACGCGCGCTTTCGTGTCGATCAACGACCACGAGTACTACATCACGCACACCGATGGCTATTGGCGTGTTCAGGATTGCGAGGCCCTCAACGACAAGGGCCACTTTACTGACTGCTCCGAGCTGGTCAACACGGTCTGCGAGGTCGTCGAGCTGCCGTGGATTGCCGGCAAGAGCCTGCATGACAGCTTCTCGGCCGCCACGGTCTATGAGGCCGTCGCCGCTTAGCAAGCAATAAAACCCGATTTTCACGTGACCGCTGGCGCCGCCCCCGCGCCGGCGGTCTTTTTTGTCGATATGCTTATGTAGAGCCGACCATAGACAACGAGCTTATTGACGATAGTCAAAACTCGGACTAATGTAGAGATATTAATTGGTCAAAACTCGGACTATCGAATGGTGGGAGAGATGAATAGTGCAGTTAGCCCGGTCGATTTCGACCGGATGCTCAACGGGCTTGATCGTATCTATTCGGAGTTCGCGCGCACTTGCGGTCTTTCGGACTGCGCCTACTGGATGCTCGTCGACACGAGTGCAGCGGGCGGAAGCGTTGCCGTGAGTCGGCTGACGTGTGAATGGTTCTACAGCAAACAGACCATCAATTCGGCGATTAAGACGCTTAGGGCGCGAGGGCTTGCGGCGTTGGAGTTTGCCGAAGGCAGTCGTAAGAATAAAGTTGTGCGACTGACCGAAGAAGGCGTGCGGTTTGCCAAGCACTACGCGTTGCCGGCGCAAAAAGCCGAGCAACAGGCATTCGAGGCGCTCGAGCCGTGGGAACAGCGCGAGATCATGCGCTTGGTCGGTAAGTTCTCCCACGTTCTGAACGAAGAGTGCGAGGCATTTAAACGGCAAGTGGTCGCCGAGAACGAGGCTGACGATAAGGGCGAGGGGGACACATGCGACTCTTAATGAGGTTTATGAGGCCGTACCGCGGTCTGATTGCGGTGACGCTGTTTGCGGTGCTGATAGATAACGTCGGTACGCTGTTGGTTCCCACGATGCTGGCGAATATGGTCAACACCGGTATTACCACGGGCGATGTCGACTATATTTTACGCAACGGCCTGTACATGCTTATCGCGACCGGCATGGCCAGCGGCGGCACGGTGCTGGGCTGCTATCTTTCGGCGCGCCTGGCCGCCAACGTGGCCTGCGATATCCGCAATGCCGTGTACGACAAGTCGCTCGAGCTGTCCGCCAGCGACTTTGAGCGCTTTGGCACGGGTTCGATGATCACACGCTCGCTCAACGACATCAACGTGATTCAGCAAGCTGTCCTTCAGACGATTCAGTTGGTGCTGCCGGTGCCGTTCTTGGCCGTGGCAGGCATCATTTTTGCTTGGTTCATCGATCCCGCCATGGGCACGCTGCTGGGCGTGGTGGTTGCGATCGTGCTGGTGGCGGCGGTCTTTACGGTGGCTAACGCCGCGCCGATCTTTATGCGCCTGCAGAGCTTTATCGACCGCATGAACGTGGTGCTGCGCGAGAACATCGTGGGCGTGCGCGTCATCCGCGCATTTAACAAGGAGCGCCACGAGGAGCGGCGCCTGGACGAGGTGTTTAGCGATTACGCGGCCAACGCCATCAAGGTCAACCACCTGTTTGTGGGTCTCGACAGCTCCAGCTTCTTTTTGATGAACATCGCCGAGGTGGCGGTGCTGTGGGTGGGCGGCAACCGCGTGGGCGTCCACGCCATGCAAATCGGCAGCATCTCGGCCGTGCTGGAGTACGCGATCTTGATCCTGTTCTTTGTGATGATGGCGCAGATGGTGATTCTGACGCTTCCGCGCGCCGCGGCGTGCCTCAACCGCGCGCAACAGGTGCTCGAAATCGAGCCGAGCATCGTGGACGGCAAGGCAACGCTGGGCGACGGGGCGCCTGAGTCCGCAGATGGTGCCGACGCGGTTGCCGTGTTCGACCATATGTCGTTCCGTTTTGACGATGCCGACGAGGACACCCTGTGCGACCTGAGCTTTGCCTGTCGCCGTGGCCAGACCACGGCGATTGTAGGCTCAACGGGCTCGGGCAAGTCAACGGTGGCCAAGCTCTTGTTGCGTTTCCACGATGCCACGAAGGGCGCCATTCGCCTGAATGGCATCGATTTGCGCGACCTTTCGCAAGGTGAGATTCGCGGGCATATCGCTTACGTGCCGCAGAAGGCGTGGCTGTTCTCGGGTACGGTGGCGAGCAACCTGCGCTTTGGCAACGAGGGCGCGACCGAGGCTGACATGCTCCATGCGCTGGAGGTTGCCCAGAGCACCTTTGTGCTCGATCAGCCCCAGGGGCTCGATACTCCGGTATCCCAGGGCGGCACGAACTTCTCGGGCGGTCAGCGCCAGCGCCTGGCGATCGCCCGCGCACTCATGAAGCATGCCGATCTATATATCTTCGATGACAGTTTTTCGGCCCTGGACTTTAAGACCGATGCCGCCCTGCGCCATGCGCTGCAGGACGAGACGCGCGATGCCGCGGTGCTCATCATCGCGCAACGTATCTCGACTATTTTGCATGCCGATCAGATCGTGGTGCTCAAAGACGGCGAGATCGTGGGCCTAGGCACGCACGACGAGCTCATGGAAACCTGCGAGGTGTACCGCGCTATCGCGGAATCGCAGATGAAGGGAGGTGAGTAGCATGACCGAGGAGCTCAAGAAGCAGGCCATAGCCGAGGATGCCGCGGTTGCAGAGACAGTTGAGGAGACGGGCGCCACACCCGGCCTGGACGAAGCCGCCAAGGCGGCGGAGCGCGAGGCTCGCCGCCAGGCACTCTACGAGGAAAACGAGCGCGCCGAGGACGAGCGCGCCCGCGCCGAGGCGGAACGCATGCGCGACGTTGACGACGAGGACGAGGACGAGACGCCCCGCGACACCTGGGCGACGGTGCGCCGCCTGTGGAGCGAAGCCGCCGGCGACCATTGGCGCTTCTATATCGTGTTCGCGAGCATCGTGTTCTATGTCATCTTTAACACCGCGGCGCCGGCTTACAGCGCCCGCGTGATCGATGAGCTGTGGGGGCACATGAAGCTGGCGTTTGCCAACAACACTACCTTCAGCATTACCTGGGAGAATTGCGGCAGGACCATCTTCATCTACTTTATGATCTGGACCGCCGCCGCCTCGTTCTACGCACTCCAGAGCTTTTTGATGTCGAGCGTCGCTGAGCGTCTCAATCTGCGCCTGCGCAACCGCATCGCGCAAAAGCTCAACCGTCTGCCGCTCGCCTATTTTGACGCGCATCGTCCCGGCGAGGTCGTCAGCCGCGCGACCAACGACCTGGACAAGATGTCCGAGAGCATGCAGCGCGGATTGCTGCAGCTGCTCGTGTCGATCGGCACGGTTGTTGGTGCTGTGAGCGTGATGTTCGTGTTCAGCGTGCAGCTTACGCTCGTCTTTCTGTTCTTTACGGCACTGTCGCTGCTGGTGACGAAGGTCGTCTCGCGCCGCACACACGATGTGACGGGCGAGCGCCAGGAGTGGGTGTCCAAGATTACGAGTGCGGTCGAGGAAGGCTATTCGGGCCGTCTGGTGATCCGCGCGTTTAACCGCGAACGCCAAAGTTCTGCCGAGGTGCACCAGGCCTCGGGCGAGCTGGCACGCGTGAGTGCCAAGGCCGACTTTATGATCAATGCCGTCGGCCCTGCGGTGCGCTTTATCGGCCGTTTGGCGCAGATCGTGATCGCGCTGGTGGGCTGCAGCATGCTGGTTGCCGGTCACATGACCGTCGGCGTGTTCCAGGCGTTCTTCCAGTTTATCTACGAGGCGTCCGAACCCATGACGCAGCTGTCGTTTACCTTCAACTCGCTGCAGAGCGCGTTGGCGAGTGCGGAGCGCGTGTTCGACCTGCTCGATGAGCCCGAGATGGAGGCCGATCCGCTGCCGGACGAGGCCGCCAAGCTGCCGGGTCGCGTTGAGGGTCGCGTCTCCTTTGAGCACGTGCGCTTTGGTTATTCGCCCGACAAGCCGCTTATGCACGACGTGTCGTTTACCGCCGAGCCGGGCCAGAAGATTGCCGTGGTGGGAACCACGGGCGCGGGCAAGACGACGCTCATCAACCTGCTCATGCGCTTCTACGAGATTGACGGCGGGCGTATTACGCTCGACGGCGTGGATACGAGCCGCATGGACCGCGGCGAGCTACGGCAGCAGTTTGGCATGGTGCTGCAGGACGCCTGGCTGTTCGATGGCACGATTGCCGAAAACATCGCCTACGGCTGTCCCGAGGCGACGCGTGAGGAGATCGTGGCGGCTGCGCGCGCCGCGCAGGTCGACTTCTTTGTGCGCACCATGCCGCAGGGCTACGACACGCGCGTGGCCAACGATGCCGAAAGCATCAGCCAGGGCCAGCGTCAGCTGCTGACCATCGCACGCGTGCTGCTCAATAACCCGGCGATTCTCATCCTGGACGAGGCGACCTCAAGCGTGGATACGCGTACCGAGCTTGCCATCGGTCGTGCCATGGACGCGCTCATGCGCGGGCGCACGAGCTTTGTGATCGCGCACCGCCTGTCGACGATCGTGGACGCCGACCTGATCTTGGTCATGGATCACGGCAACATTATCGAGCAGGGCACGCATAAGGAGCTGCTGGCTGCCGAGGGTGCCTACGCCGACCTCTATCTGAGCCAGTTCGCATAATGTGACAAAGGGACAGTCTCTTTGCCACATCACAAATAAGGCGCGCCGGGGATGAATTCCCTGGCGCGCCTTTGCGTTGATGCCGATGTCGTTTTGTGCCGCTTGCGTTCCTAGCGTTCGTCCACGAGCTTGGCGACGAGGGCCTTGAGTTCGGCCACCTCTCGCTCGAGTTCCTTGACGCGGCGGGCATTCTCGGTGATGCCCTGGCGGTTGAGGGCGGACTGCTCGGCGGCGTCATCGGGCATGTACTCGCGATGCTGCTTGGCGTCGAAACTCTCCTCGAACACACGGCAGCCGTTGCGCTTGATGATGCGTCCCGGCACGCCCACGACGGTGCAGTTGTCGGGGACGTCCTTAACGACGACCGAGTTGCCGCCGATCTTGACGTTGTTGCCGATGCGGATGTTGCCGAGCACCTTGGCGCCCGTGCCCACCGTGACATTGTTGCCCAGGGTGGGGTGACGCTTGCCGGTCTCGTTGCCGGTGCCGCCGAGCGTGACGCCCTGGTAGAGCACACAGTTGTCGCCCACAATGGTGGTCTCGCCGATGACGACGCCCATGGCGTGGTCGATAAAGAAGTGCTTGCCAATCTGCGCGGCAGGGTGAATCTCGACGCCGGTGATGTGGCGGGTGATTTGCGAGAGCACGCGGGCGAGCGAGCGATGACCGTGCTCCCACAGCCAGTGCTCGGGCACGTGGTTCCACTTGGCGTGCAGGCCAGGATAGGAAAGAAAGATGACCAGACCGTTTTGCGCGGCGGGGTCCTGCGCCTGGACGGTCTTGATGTCCTCGCGAATGGTATTGATAAAGCTCACCGGCCGCCCTCCCTTAGCGCCATGGCAATGCGATTCAATAAAGTATAGCGATTCGCTAGGGATTAAAAAGGACAATCTTGGCGGCTTTGCGCTACAAGTGTCAGTTATGCAAACTTGCTGGTAATGGAGTCATGCTTTTGTGGGGTTGCGCACGAGGGGGCACCGCAACCGTATACTGGTCAACTTGGACGTATCCGCGCCCACAACTGAGAGGTTTTACTTCATGGGTTTCATCAATTTTATTGCCGAGCTGCTTAAGGACCCGCGCACCGCGATCGCCAGCTGGATCGCCGCCGGCCCGCTTATGGCCTACGGCTGCGTGTTCCTGATCATCTTTATCGAGACGGGCGTGGTGTTCTTCCCGTTCCTTCCCGGTGATTCGCTGCTGTTCGCCTCGGGTTTCTTTGCCCACAACGGCGGCTTTAACATCGTGGCGCTTCTGGCCACCGCATGGGCCGCTGCCATTTTGGGCGATCAGTGCAACTTTATGATCGGTCACTTCTTTGGCAAAAAGATCATCGCTTCGGGCAAGGTCAAGGCCATGACGCCCGAGCGCATCAAAAAGTCCGAGGACTTCTTGGACAAGTGGGGTCACCTGGCCATCTTCCTGGGTCGCTTCTTCCCGTTTATCCGCACCTTTGTGCCCTTTATCGCTGGCATGGGCGGCATGCACTGGCGCAACTTTGTCGTCTTTAACGTGCTGGGCGGCATTACCTGGTCGACGGTCTTTACGCTGCTGGGCTACTTCTTTGGCGGCATTCCCTTTGTGCAGGAGCACTTTGAGCTGCTGATTATCGGCATCGTTGCCGTGTCGATCATCCCGACCGTGGTCGGTCTGGTTAAGGCCAAGCTGGGTAAATAGAACGCCTAGCTCGAGCCAGCGCGCAGACCGTACAGTTGAGGCCCGTCACCGCTTTGAACTGCGCCCCAAATCTTGGACGCCCTAAATAGCGACTAGGCCGCAAGGGCCT
>UQXA01000050.1 GCA_900544865.1 uncultured Collinsella sp.
GCCCTTGCGGCCTAGTCGCTATTTAGGGCGTCCAAGATTTGGGGCGCAGTTCAAAACAACGGGACGGGCCTTTTTCGCTTGAGCAATCATGCAGCGACGTGATGGGCCAAGTTAATCCACGCGCTTGTCGCCCATAAAGAAGAGCGCCACCGTACCAGGTCCGGTGTGCGAACCGATCAGAGCACCGATGCTATTGATTTCAATCTTGCCTTTGAGCTGTGGAACCTGTTCCTCAATCAGCGCCGCAACGGCCTCGGCATCCTCGCGGCACGCCGAATGGGACAAGATGCACTTACCCGAATAATCCACACCATCCTGCACGTGTGCCATCATGGTCTTGGCCATCTCGGATATCGCGCGTTTCTTAGTGCGAATCTTCTCACGTGGCGACAGCCCACCTTCGCAATCGACCGTCATAAGTGGGCAAATCTTAAGCGCCGTGCCAATGATCGCGCTCGCGGCCGAAATGCGACCGCCGCGCAGGTAGCTCGACAGATCGGTCGAGAAGAACCAGTGGTGCAGGTTGAGTTTATGCTCCTCAATCCAAGCGGCCGTCTCGTCGAGTAAAGCCCCGCTATCGCGCACGTCGGCGGCATATTCCAGCAACAGACCAAAGCCCGAAGACGCCCCCAGCGAATCGATGACGCGCACCTTGCCGCCCTGGGGATAGCGATCCGCGAGCATCTGCGCCGCGACGCAGGCCGATCCATACGTGCCCGAAATACCCGACGACAACGTCAGGTGCAGCACGTCTTTACCCTCGGCAACAAACGGCTCCCAAAACTCCTCGTACTCACCCACGCTCACCTGAGACGTCTTGGGCATGGCGCCCGCGGCAATCTGGGCAAAAAACTTGTCCGGCGTAATCGACTGATACAGATCGTCCGTATAGACAACATCGTCGATCTCGTAATGAAAACACACGACAGGGATATTGCGCGCCGCAAAGAACTCACGGGTTCGGTCGGCGGCGGATTCACAGGTCAGGACAAAATCACTCATATGAGGCTCCTTACTCATTGCTGCGCAAATTATCGCACAGTGAGCCTACATGCGGTACATATGTCCACTATTTACCAAATCGAACCAAATATAGTGAACATCTTTACCACCATCGTCTCCACCGGCCCCATGCATAAATATCTGAGAAAACACCCTCTGTCGTCTCCACCCAACCGACACATCTACCTTCACTAAATCGATTTACCAAACCGTTCAGCCGACAATTCAGCCGCTGGCGCAAAATCGAAACAAAAGCGGCGCATACTGATAAACGTTTGATGCTGTTTATCAGTTTTACCAGCCCCATCGGAAGGTGTTTCATGGTCGCATTCGATCGCAACCCGCAAGACTTCAAGTATCTGCGCCTGCTGTCGAGACAGTTTCCCACCGAACAATCCGCATTTACCGAAATTATCAACCTCTCGGCCATCCTTAACCTACCCAAGGGCACCGAGCATTTTATGAGCGACGTGCATGGTGAGTACGAAGCCTTTATGCACATCCTCAACAACTGCTCGGGCGTCGTGCGCGAACATGTCGACGAGATCTTTGGCGACACGCTCTCCTTTGACGAAAAGGGCGAGCTGTGTACGCTCATCTACTATCCGCGCGAGAAGATCGACCTGGTCCGCAGTCAGCGCGAGGACTCGCCCACCTGGTACAAGACGATGCTTGACCAGCTCATCATGGTCGCTCGCTCACTTTCAAGCCGCTACACGCGCTCCAAGGTGCGTAAGGCCATCCCGCGCGATTACGCCTATATCATCGACGAGTTGTTGCACACGCACCCGGACGAGAACAACTATCGCGTGCGCTATCACGAGCGCATCGTGGAGTCCATCCTGGAGACCGCCAGCGCCGACGACTTTATCGAGTCGCTCGCCTCGCTCATCAAGCGCCTGGCCGTCGACCACCTGCACCTGGTGGGCGACATCTTCGACCGCGGCGGCGGCGCGGCCAAGATTATGGACCGTCTGCTCACCTACCATTCGCTCGACATCCAGTGGGGCAACCACGACCTGCTGTGGATGGGCGCTGCGGCCGGTGAGCCCGCCTGCATCGCCACGGTACTGCGCAACAACCTGCGCTACGACAACTACGAGATCCTGGAGAACGACTACGGCATCTCGCTGCGTGAGCTTGTCGCCTTTGCCGATGCCACCTACACCGCCGGTGAGTCCATCACCCCGCTGATCAAGGCCATCAATGTGCTGCTCTTTAAGCTCGAGGGCCAGATTATCCAGCGCCACCCCGAGTTCGATATGACCGACCGTCTGTTACTCGACAAGATCGAGCACGGCACCGGCACGGTCACGCTCGCCGACGGCAGCGTGTGGCCACTCACGACCAACGACTTCCCCACTGTCGATCCAGCGGACCCCTATACGCTCACGCCCCAGGAGCAGCACATCATCGACAAGCTCGTGTCCGAGTTTGTCACCGCCGATCACCTGCATCGCCATATCGATTTCCTCTATTCCCACGGCTCGATGTACAAGGTCGCCAACGGCAACCTGCTGTTCCATGGCTGCGTTCCGCTCAACGAAGACGGCACCTTTAGCAGCATGAACTGCCTGGGCACCTGGCACGCTGGCCGCGATTATCTCGATTTTTGCGACCACATCGCCCGCCGCGCGTGGCGCGTGGGCGACCGCGATGCCCTCGACTGGATGTGGTACCTGTGGATTGGCTTCAATTCACCCGCCAGCGGACGCCTGGTGCGTACCTTTGAGCGCGCCTATATCGCCGATAAGAGCACCTGGGTCGAGCCGATGGACCCGTACTTCACGCTTACCAAGTCGCCCTCGGTCTGCGATGACATCATGCGCGAGTTTGGCGTCGCGCCCATGGCATGTTCGCCGACCGGACACATCATCAACGGCCACACGCCCGTTAAAACCACCAAGGGCGAGCAGCCCATCCGCGCCGAGGGCAAGCTGCTGGTCATCGATGGCGGCTTCTGCCGCGCTTACCATCCCAAGACGGGCATCGCCGGCTATACGCTCATCTCGAGCTCGCGCGGCTGCCGCCTCAAGTCGCACCGGGCCTTTACGACGGTTGCCGAGGCACTTACGCGCAACGTGGACATCGAAAGCGAGACCAACCGTTTTGACCAAGCGGACCGTCGCCGCATGGTGAGCGACACCGATACTGGCGCCAAGATCCGCAGCCAAATCCAAGACCTGCGTCAGCTGCTCGATGCATATAGAAACGGTGCTATCGAGGAGCGCGCCTAGCACCACCCGCGGGGATTGGCTAAACTTGCTGAGTTTGTCATCCCCACGGCGTCCCCGCGCCACCCTAAGGCAGGTACCATGCAAAAGCTCCTTGCGCAGATCATGAAATTTGGCATCGTCGGTGTCATTGCCACGGTTATCGACTTTGGCATTATGAATCTGCTCCACTACGGTCTGGGCCTCAACATCCTAATTGCCAACACCAGCGGCTTTATCATCTCACTCATTTTTAACTACCTCGCAAGCATGGAGTACGTGTTTGCGCACAAGGAAGGCATGAGCCGCCGCCGCGAGTTCATCATCTTTGTCGTGCTGTCCGTGATCGGTTTGGTGCTCAACGACGGCATCGTGCTGGCGCTCAACGCCGGTCTGGGGCTCGAGGCCAATATCGCCAAGATCTGCGCCACCGCGCTTGTCATGGTCTACAACTTTGTGACCCGAAAAATCTTCCTGGAGGGCGACGAGACAAAATAGCTCGAAACCCCTGCGGCATTACGACACCCACGGACGACGCGCACTCAGCGCAGTATCGTCCGTGGGTGTCGCTCGTTTACGGGCAAATTTTCAACGTTTGCGGATTAGCTCTTGAAAATTTGGCGAGTTCATATAGTTCTTGGCAAAGACCTTACGTTTCCCTTGTAAAAGCTCTAAAGTATCCTCTGCTCGATTCATCAACGCATTGGATGTGATTACGTGCGCAAGGCGCTGGCACAACCTCATACCAAGCAGTTCCTCAAGTTTGCTGTCGTGGGTCTTATCTCCTTTGGCATCGACTGGGGCATGCTCATTGCGCTCGTCGAGCTGTTCCACCTCGACTTTTTGATGAGCACCACGGTTTCGTTTATCACGTCCGTCGTGGTCAACTACTGGCTCAGCATGAAGTACGTGTTCGACCACCGCGAAGGCATGAGCCGCAAGCGTGAGTTCACGATCTTCACCATCCTGTCGGTGATCGGCCTGGGCCTCAACGACCTGTACATGTTTGTGGGCGTCACGTTTTTGAGCATCGGCTACCAGGCCATGAAGGCCATCGCCACGTTCCTCGTCACCTGGTACAACTACTTCAGCCGCCGCTTCTTCCTCGAGGGCGCACGGTCGTAGTCGATTCACTATTTGCTTGAATGTATAACCGGTTGGAATTCCCGTTCCAACCGGTTTTTTTGTTTGCAGAGAGACCCGGCGACCCAGTCCCATTCGCATGAAAAACGGGCGGTCCGGATGTTGGTCCGAACCGCCCGTCTGGCGCGCTATGTCGAGGCCTCTAGCCCGTTACGTAATACCAAACAACGTTGTCGCCATTGGAGAGAACGTAGTTACTGCAGGCCGTCATGGGCGTTGTGCCGTTGACGGAGTACATCCAGCCGCTCGTGCCGCCGTACTGTTTCTCGGCCAAACCACCAATCGCGGAGACATACGTACCGTACGACGAGCCATGTGCGTTGACAGAAAGACCCAGCGCACACAGGGCATCGTAGACGGTAGCGCCTTCGTTAAAGGTAAAGGTGCCACCAGAGGACACAGGATTGCCCACAGAGCTCGATGTGACCGAAACCGTCACCGTAACGTAGCTAGGCTGCTGCGAGCTGCCCTGGTCGCCAGTAGAGGCGTTGCCGTTATCGGGGGCAGAAGATGCCCCGCTGGATGAGGAGGAGGCGCCAGGCGTAGAGCCGGCCCCGCCAGAAGAAGTCGAGTTCTGAGAAGTCGACTGATTGCCGTCGGTCTTTTTATTGCTGTTCTTCTCTCCAGACTTCTTGCCATCCTTGTCTTCGGACTTTTTGCTATCCGAGCCCTTGTTTGATTCCTTGTCCGAAGACTCGGACTCCTTCTTAGAGTCAGATTTATCCGAACCCTTAGACTCGTCGTTCGCACCATCCGAAGATTTGGAATCCTTGGAGCCAGCTTTACCCGAAGCGACGGTCGAGTCAGACCCCTTGGCGTCCTTCGCGACGACGCTCTCCCCCGTCACGGTCTGAACGATCCAGTCAATGGACCAGGCGCCGCTCTCGGAAGGATGGACGAAGCCCAGCGATATGACAATTAGCGCAACGCACGCGGCGGTCAGGACGCCAGTAAGCGCCTTCCGTCGAGGGGCGGACGCCGCCGAAGCGGCGCCCTGTTGCTTTGCATCGTCGAACTGAATGAACGAGGAATTTGGTTGCTTGGGGTCAGCGTCCTTGGATTTATTGGACACAGCCCTCACCTACCGACGTTTGGTGAACACGAACACGCCGACGATGGCGAGACCGATGACGCCGGCGGCAACGCCAACAATGGCGAGCGGGTTGGCGCCAGTCTCCTGCTCGGAAGCACTAGAGGGCTTCTTAGCAGTGGTCGTAGAAGCAGCACCCGCATCGGACTTGGAATCGGACTTCTTGTCGGACTTGCTGTCCTTCTTGTCAGACTTCTTGTCAGACTTCTTCTCGTCCTTCTTATCGGACTTACCGGAGTCCTTCTTGTTGGGCTTGTTGTCCTTGGTCTCGGTCTTGGTCGACACCGTCGTCTTGGTCATCGGCTTATGACCCGGAGCGACAGCGCCGCCAGCCTGCTGGCCCTTCGTGCCGGAGCCGGAACCCGTGCCCGTGCCAGCGCCAGCACCGGAACCGTTGCCAGCGCCACCATTGCCGCCATTGGAGCCAGAACCGCCATTGCCGCCAGGGTTAACAGCATTCTTGGTCCACTTGGCATACAGCGTCAGATCGGCCGTCACCGGCGTACTGAAGTCATACGCCCGCGTGCAAGCCTCATCGGTGAACCAACCGCCGAAAGTGTAGCCATCGCGCGTCGGATCGGCCGGCTTGACCAGCTTGCCGTCGGCCGTAGCAACAAACTTAGTGTCGCAAGCAGACCCGCCGTTGGAATTAAAGGCAACCGTCCAAGACTCAACGGCCCCGAGCTTGAACAGCGTGCCCGAATCATTGATGTAGTACAGGCTGCCAGATGCATCGGCAATGACCGGAGAGTCACAGTACTGGTAATGGCCAGCCGCATCATAAATCTGCGTCGCCTCTGCATCACCGAGCGTATAGCGATACACACCACCACCAGCAGAGTAGTTGACGTAATCCTTGCTATCCGCGCTGTTAACGGTGAAGTACACATAGGTCTTGCCGCCCTGAACACTCACCAGCGGAGTAGCAGCAATACCGTTGAGGCCAGCCGGCAGCGCCTTGCCGTCGGCAGCAGCGACCATCGTGGTCTTACCCGTCTTCAGGTTATAGAGAACCAGAGCAGAGCCCGTAGCCGTCTGTCCGCCGACAATCAGATTGTCACCAAACACCGCAGGGGCGCTCAGATTATTCGTAAGGCCCAGATCAACCGTCTTCTGTGCACTCAGCACACCCTTCGCCGAAAGCGAAATCACATGGAGCTTTCCGTCGTGCGTCATCTGATAGAAGGTCGAACCATTGGACGGATCGGCAATGCAATCGGCATTTGCGACAGCGCCGAGCTCCATGGTCGAAACGACATCGCCCGTCGTCTTATCAATGCACTTAAGCGTACCCGCGCTCGTAGGAACGATGGCATACTTATCCGTCAAAGCCGCACCAGTCCAGTAATAGCCCTCGGTAGGGTCGATGTTCTGCCAAGAAACTTCGCCCGTGGCAATCTTAATGCGTGCAAAGGAGCCGTGGCCGTAGGTCGCGTTGTAATTCTCGTCATACGAAATATCGACCGAGCCTACATAGACGTACTCGCCGTCCGAAACGACGGTGCAGGAGCTCTGCGTCAAATCCGTCAAACCAGGCGTCAGCCACTTGCAGATCAGCTTGTCTGCAGTAATCGCCTGGACCGCACCGCCGTTGAGCGGAACGATGATAAGGCCATTGGTATAGATCGGACGAGAAGTATAGCTCACCCTGGAGGCAAGCGGCGCAGAGGTAACCTTTTTGCCCGTGGACGAATCGATCTTAATGAGCTCGTTCTCGGTCGCGATGTACACAAAGCCGTTAGCGATGACAGGCTCGCTGCAGTTGGCATACTGCTGACCAGACTCGGCCTTCCAATCGAAGGCCCACTTAAGACCGGCGGCCTGCGCAGGCGTCTTGGCATCCGTTACGGTCGAACCGTTGCCACTGTTGCCGTAGCCGGCCCACTCGGCATCCCAATCAGGAGTCGTCGCGCTCGGGTCCACGACAATCTTGTCGGGATCGGGCATGGGCGAATTATCGGTGGTGTAGGCAAACGTAACCTTGTCGCCGCTCTTGAGCGTGACCTGGTTGGCGCAGAGAGATGAGGGCTCTCCGTTGATATACAGATGCCAATATTTATTGGTCGCACCATCATAGCCGTACGTCTTGCCTCCGAACGGCGAGTCGATGGAATTGAGGAACCAGTACTCACCACTCTGAGAGCCGTTGTACGCAACGCCCTTGGCCTTCAGAAATGCCTCAATAAGGTTCTGGGCCGTGGAGCCTTCGGGCAAAGAAACATTGCTTGCCGAGCCCCAGCGAGTATTGTTGCCGTTGACATCGGGACCGATAACATCGACAGAACCAAGAACCTGGCCAGGAAGGGCATCGCTGTCGCCAGCATACATAAAGGTGACGGCGTCACCCTCTTGGAGCTCGTAGGCACCAGCGCCAACGTTCTTGAACTTGCCATTTACGTAGAAGCGCCAATAGCTATTGGTCGCAGCATCGTAGCCACAATAGGACTTACCATCGAAGGGCGAATAAATGCCGTTGAGGAACCAGCCCCAAGACGATTCGCCAGCATCGAGAGTAAGGCCGACCTGCTCAAGGAGATCCTTGGCAGTGGAGCCTGCCTTGAGGCTCGTCTGGCCCGTCGAAGCCCAAACCTGCTGCTTGCCGTCCTTTTCCTTACCGAGGACCTGAACAGAAGCATGAACAGAATCGGACGGCAACTGGTCGCCCCAGCCACCGTAGAACCACGTGACGGTATCGCCAGCATGAATGGTGACATTGTCTGCCGTGTAGTCGCTCGACTTGCCGTTGATGAACAGCTGCCAATAGGTCGAATAATCTTGGGGCGTACCCAGCTCAACACCGTTGTACTTAAGGCTCAGAATGAAGGAGCCAGCAGCAACGGCGTCGATGTCATTCGCCTCAAGCGCGACCTTCGTAAGGTCAAGTGCGCTCGAACCGGACGTCACCACATACTGCGCGTTATCGACCCAAGTCTGAGTCTTGCCCTGGGCATCGCGACCAATGACGGTCACATTTGCGGCAACCTGATCCTTAACGACAGGGGATGCGCTACCACCCGTAAAGGCAAACTCAATCTTCTGCCCCGGGGCGAGCTTAACGCTGCTCGCGCCAACCGAGGAAGACGCGCCGTCGACGAACAGCTGCCAGAAGGCATTAGTCGTCGGATCGTAGGCAAGCGTGCGGCCATCTGTCGGGGACGTGATGCTTTTGAGGTAGAAGCCGTATGCCGTGTTCGGTTCGTAATCCGCTTTAAAGCCCGTCTTCTGCTGCAGCTTAACGAAGGCATCCGCAGCCGTCGCGCCCTCGTCGAGCTTGAGCTGCGTAGGTGCCACCCAGGTCTGAGCCTTGCCGTCGGCATCGGTGCCGATAATCGAGAACGAGACCTCGACTTGCTTCTTGGCGACATCGCCGGTTTCTGTCGGGTTCTCTGTCTGAACGGCAGCCGCGGCGGCAGATCCTGCTTGGCCAGCGGATGCCGCTGAAGACTGCTCGCTCGCGACAGGGCTCTCCCCCGTCGCCGAGCCTTCGTCGCCAGTTGCTGCCTTTGTTGCGGCGGCACTAGCTGCAGGCGCGCTCCCAGAATCCGAAACCTCGGCGCCGCTCTGCTCAGCGGCACCGCCCGCAAGCGCTGCGTCCTCGCCCGGCGTCGTAGCCTGAGCCACAGCCTCGGCAATGCCCTCGGCGCCCTCGGCCCACAGCTGAGCCGGCGTGGTGCCAAAGGCCATCGCGAAGGCCAGGAATGCCACCAGGCCGCGCTTGGCTACGCCGCGTGCAATCGCGCCACGGCGATGCAGCGAGGCGCGCTCGCGCTCGTCCTCAAACATATCCATTTGTCCCCCATTGTCTGTACTTGGAGCATTGCCCAGCGGCTGCCCCACGTCATCGCGCATGTTACGCTCGAGTTCCCCCATCGGGGTCCCCCTTCCCTCCAGAGCCCTATGCACACCGGCGGCATACGCCGCAGCCGCATGCAAGATGGGAGGCGATCCGACTTAACCTTAACGACTCGGGCGCGCCGTCCGATCTGCGACGCGAACATCCCGAGCCAAGAGGAATTACGGTTACTGGTACAGCCGGGGACTTGCACCCCGATTCCCCCAAACGCGCAGGAAAACCGCGCATTCGTGCGTCTCCGCACCACCATCTAGGCCATCGATTAAAACCGTCAATATGCTATCACGCAAAAGGGCCTCGCACGCAGGCGAAGCCCAAGGTAAAAGCTATTGTTTGCGATAGGAGAATGCGGTGACGGTCACAGCCTCTAGTGCTTGCCGCCGTGGCTGTTGAGCCAGATATTGCGGCCCAGCAAAAGTGCCAGCACCAGCGCGCTCACGTAGCCCATAAAGCCAATGACTGGGATACCAAACACAACCGGCTCGATGCGCGCGTAGTACACCACCGACGAACCGATAAACAGGCCGGCAATCACAATTGCCATCGACATGCGGTCGATAATTCCGCCCAGCTGTCGCAGCGCCTTATCGCTGCTCATGATCTGCGTGTTCACCTTAAGCTGGCCGCGCGTGAGCATACGCGAAGCCAAGCCCAGATACTCGGCCGCCTCGAGCGAGCCCTTCGCCGCGCGATAACTGCTCGCTGCAAAGTCGCGGCTCATCTCGCGCATGCGGGCGTAGGTGCTCTTCTCGTTTTTGATGTGCGTCTGGATGATCTGGATCATGTTGACGTTGGGCATGTACTCGGTCAACAGGCCCTCGAGCGTCACCATGCCGCGGGCGAACATCGTCACCACGCTCGGCAGCTCAACGTCATTTTTGCGCGCGAGGTTTAACAGCGAGGTCAAAAACTCGCCGATATCCAGGTCTTTAAGGTCGAGCCCGGCAAAGTCGGCAACAATAAAGTCCAAGTCGGACAAAAAGGCCGAATGGTCAAGCTCGGCCGAATCGCCGCGCGTCACGGCGAAGCGCATGAGCGAATCCTTGAGCTTGGGCACGTCACCCTCGGCCACGGCGAAAATCATGTCCTTGACGATGCCACGGTCGTGGCTCGACATACGCCCGACCATGCCCAAGTCGATAAAGTAAACGATGCCGTCCTTGAGAATGATGTTTCCCGCATGCGGGTCGGCATGGAAAAAGCCGTCATCAAGCACCTGCGACGAGTAGTCCTCGACAATCGCGGCACCGATCTTTTCCAAGTCATAGCCCTCGGCCACCAAGCGTTCAGGATCGGCGATCGAAATGCCGTCGACGTAGTCCATAACCACCACGTGTTCGGTGCACAGGTCCAGATAGGATTTAGGGCACGTCACGCCATGAACGCTCTTATGGAACTCGTAGAAGTCGTTGAGGTTTTTGGCCTCGGCCAAAAAGTTGGTCTCCTCGCGAAACGAGGTCCACAGCTCCTCGACCACGCCGTGCAGGTCAACGAATTGATCGGTGTTGACGAACTTGGAAACGATACGCACCACCGAGCGGATGATATCGATGTCCTGCGCCATAACCTGCTGCGCACCGGGGCGCTGCACCTTGACGGCCACATCCTCGCCCGTCACCAGACGAGCGCGGTGCACCTGCGCGAGCGATGCGCTACCAAGCGGATTGGGATCGATCGCATCGAACATCTCCCCCAGGCGCAGGCCGTATTCTTCCTCCAGACAGCGAAGCACTACCTCGTACGGCACCGGCTCCACGTCGGAGCGCAGACGACGCAGCTCGTCGCAAAAGCGTTGCGGCAGAATCTCGGACCGGTTGGCCAGAATCTGCCCCATCTTGACGAACATAGGGCCGAGTTCCTCGAGCAGGCGGCGCAAACGAACCGGCGTGAGGTTATCCCACACGCGGTACTTTTTGACCAGGCGAACAATCTGCCCAATGCGTTCGCGACGACCCGCCGGCGTGAGCTGGTATTCCTCGTCCGGTGCCATCGCGTCGGGCTCCTCGGGCACCATATCGACAGCGCGTGGCTTCTTGCGAGCGCCCGAGACGGCGGCATCGACCTCATCGACAACCGCCGCCTCGTCACCCAAAGGATCTAGATTGTTGTAATCGGTGGTGGAATCTGCCATCTGCGCTGCTACTCGGCCTCTTCGGTATCCTTCGCATCGTCGGGCTCAACGGACTCGACGGGCACCGAGGTCACGTTGTCCTCGACCGAATCGACGATGTCGCGCACATGGGCCAGGAAGGCCGTGCGCTCGGGGGCGGTCATGACGCGGACCCGGGCAAGGATGAGCTCGTCAAGCACGCGCTGGGCCGCGGTCTCGCCCTGCATGCCCAAGCGCTCGGTCAGATCGGAGATGGTACCGCCGGCCCTGTCTCTTATACACATCTCCGAGCCCACGAGACT
>UQXA01000051.1 GCA_900544865.1 uncultured Collinsella sp.
CGAGCGGGGGCTCCTATCTTTTTAGTGCCCTCGGATTGGGTCATAGTGTCTGTCGGTAACGAATCATCGGCTATTTCGTTGCTGGTCAATATAAGATATTGGTTTGCGTTAAACGGAATTCGATTGTTCTGAGGGCAGGGGATTGATTTGGGTCGTACTGGGGATATGACGCCGCCTTTGCGTTGGCGGTTGGGTGTTGCTGGTGGGGTGGCGCTGGTTGTGCTGCTTGTTGACCAGCTGACCAAGCTTGCGGTTCGTGCCGTGGGCGACGCTTTGCATGTGACTGTTATCCCCGGTGTGATCGACTTTCTATTTGTCCGCAATATCGGAGCCGCCTTTAGCATGGGCGAGGGGCATGGCATCGCGTTTGCCGTGCTGGCGTTGGCGGTCATTATCGCTATTGCCGTGTACCTCGTTCGTGCACCCCAGCTCGCCCATCTTGAGGTTGTGGGCATGGCGATGGTTGCGGGCGGTGCTATCGGCAACGCTATCGATCGTTTGGCCTTTGGCTTCGTGACCGATTTTATTGCCACCACCTTCATCGACTTTCCCGTCTTCAATGTGGCCGATATCGGCATTACCGTGGGCGTTGTGCTCGCCCTCTTCGGCTACATGTTCTTGAGTCCCGCGGCCCGCGAGGTTGATGCGACTGCCGAGCTCAATGCCCGTGATGAGGCCCGCGCTAAGCGCAAAGCCAAGCAGCGTGGGGAGCGTGCCCGCAAGATTCGCGAAAGGAATGAGCGTTAATGGCCGACATCCATATTCTTGTTGCCGACGATTCCGCTGGTCAGCGTCTTGACGCCTATTTGGGCGCCAACGATGGCTGTCCCACGCGCTCTGCCTGCGCGCATCTGATCGAGGGAGGCGCCGTTGCCGTCAACGGTGAGACTTGTCTCTCTAAAAAGTACGCCGTACGCGCCGGCGATCGCATCTCGGTCGACTTGCCCGAGCCGCACGACCCGACCGACGTGATTCCCGAGGCCATTCCCCTCGATATCCGCTACGAGGACGACTACCTTATCGTGCTCTCCAAGCAGCGGGGCCTGGTGTGCCATCCCGCCCATGGCCACGAGAGCGGCACCCTTGCGAACGCTCTGGTCTACCACTGCGGCATCGATCATCTTGGTACTGTGCAGGGTGAGGACCGCCCCGGCATCGTGCATCGCCTGGATCGCGATACCTCGGGCCTTATGCTCGCGGCAAAAGACGACGACACCCAGCGCGCGCTTCAGAATCTCATCCGCACGCGCACGCTCGACCGTCGCTATATCACGCTCGTTCACGGTCACATCGCCATGGACGAGGGCACTATCAACACCGGTATTGCCCGTTCCACGCGCGACCGCGTGAAGATGGCGGTTTCGGATGACCCCTTTGCCCGTCAGGCCATTACGACCTTTAAGGTCCTCGAGCGCTTTGATTCCACGCGTTTTGACGACGGCTATACGCTCGTTGAGTGCCACCTGTTTACGGGCCGCACACATCAGATTCGCGTGCATATGCGCCATATCAACCACGCCTGCGTGGGCGATCCGCTCTACGGCAAGTGCGATGCGCGTGCCGATCAGGGCCTGACCAGGCAGTTCCTGCATTCTTGGCGCGTTGCGTTCGATCATCCCGTAACGGGGAAGCGCATTGAGTGCCGTGACGAGTTGCCGTGGGATCTCGCTGCGGTTCTCGACGATCTGGCTCCGCGCTCGCTCGGTCGCACGGCCGTTGGAGATGAAATCGTTCCGCAGCTCGGTCTTCTCGAAGCCTAGCCAGTATTAGGTGGTTTCTTGAACTCGGTAAGCCTGCGGTAAGATATACGATTGTTTACGTTACACGTTGCTGGGAGCCTGCATGCTCGCCTTTTTACAAACCAACACACCCATCGTGATCTTCAACCAGATTGTCGTCACGCTGCTCACGGTCTGCTTTCTGTACCAGGTGGTCTTCTTTGTCATTGGCGCTCTTCGTGGCGAGGTCGCGCCTCCCAAGGCCAAAAAACTCCATCGCTATGCCTTTTTTATCGCGGCGCATAACGAGGAAGCCGTAATTGCCAATCTCGTACGCTCCATCAAGGACCAGGACTATCCGTCCGAGCTTATCGAGGTCTTTGTCGTTGCCGACGCCTGCACCGACAACACCGCTCAGCTCGCACGCGAGGCCGGTGCCATTGTTTACGAGCGCAATGACCTGGCCCGAAAGGGCAAGAGCTGGGTCATGGACTTTGGTTTCGATCGCATTCTCAACGAGTATCCCGACACGTTTGAGGGCTACTTTATCTTCGATGCCGACAACGTTATCTCCCGCGATTACGTGTCCAAGATGAACGATGCCTTTGACCAGGGCTTCCATGTGGTCACGAGCTATCGCAATTCCAAGAACTTCGGCAGCTCGTGGATCTCGGCTGCTAATGCCACGTGGTATCTACGCGAGGCGCGCTTCCTCAACAACGCGCGCAATATCTGTAAGACGTCCTGCGCTGTTTCGGGTTCGGGTTACCTTATCTCGTCAAGCGTTATCGAGGGCATGCACGGTTGGCAGTTCCACACGCTGACCGAGGACATTCAGTTCACTACGTTCTGCGCTATTCACGGTATTCGCATTGGCTATGCGCCGGCGGAGTTCTTTGACGAGCAACCCGTGACGTTCAAGGCATCCTGGAAACAGCGTATGCGCTGGACCAAGGGCTTTTACCAGGTGTTCTTTACCTACGGTAAGCATCTGGTCAAGTCGATGTTCCGCTATCATCGCTTTGCCGCCTACGACATGTTCATGACGATCGCCCCGGGTATGCTGCTATCGCTGATCTCGATGCTCGCTAATGCGACGTTCTTGATTGTGGGTGGCCTTTCGCATGGTTTCTTGGCAACCGAAGTCGAGATGCAGGCGTGCGCCGCTTCGCTCATTATGACCTTCGCCATGATGTATCAGACGTTCTTTATCCTGGCGCTGCTCACGACTATCTTTGAGTACAAGCATATTCACTGCGCGCAAAAGTGGCGCCTGGTGACTAACCTGTTTACCTTCCCGATCTTTATGTTCAGCTATATCCCCATCACGGTGGCCGCGCTGTTCCTGAAGGTCGACTGGGTGCCGACGCAGCACGCCGTCAACGTTACCCTTGACGAGGTCATGCAAGGCGCCAAATAACCACCACCAAAACCACCGCAAAGGGGACAGGCACCTTTGTGGTGGTTTTTGCTTTTGCGATGCAGCTCGAGGAGGAGTCCGATGGCCTATATCCCGTTTTGGATTTGCATCTTTGCCGGCGTGGCAATTGATGCCCGAGAGCGACGGTTTCCCAATGGGCTTGCCGGCGCATGTGCCGTGGCGGCGTTGGCGGGCGTTTGGCTCGACCTCGGTTTGAACACAGCGCTTGACCACGCCGGTCTTGCGGTCATCGTCTTCCTTGCCCTTGTGCTCACTGAGTCGCTCTGGCGGCGCCTTCGCCACGCCCCGGGCATCGGCATGGGGGATGCCAAGGCGCTCTTCGCGCTTTGCACGCTCGACCCTATGGGTGGCATCGTGGCATTTGCCGTCGCACTCCTGGCCCTGGCCCTCTCCTGCCTCTTCACAAAATCACGCTCCCTGCCATTGCTCCCGTTTTTGGTGCCGATTTTTGCCATAATCGAGGTCGTGGACTGCACTTTGTAACCGATTGCGCATCCTTCTTAAGGAGCATGCCATGGCAACTAATCAAGAAACGGCCGTCATTAAGGCGCGCATGGACCGTATTCCCTCGGCGTTGTCGCCCGAACTTGTCGAGCGCATTGCCGCCGATCGTGCTTCGGGCTATGTCAACCCGTATCGTTGCAACGACGATCAGGTCATTCGTCGTATTGATCGCGCCGCCGACAAAGGCACGCTTATGCGTCCGGCGTTTATGCGCGATACCGAAAAGATACTTCATCTTCCGGCGTACACCCGTTATGCAGGCAAAACGCAGGTCTTTAGCTTCCGTAGCAATGACGATCTGTCACGCCGCGGTTTGCACGTGCAGCTCGTCTCCCGCATTGCGCGCGATATCGGTCGCGCCCTGGGGCTCAATTGCGATCTGATCGAGGCGATTGGCCTGGGTCACGACTTGGGACACACGCCTTTCGGCCATGCCGGCGAGCGTTTCCTCAACGATATCTATCATGAGCGTACGGGGCGTTATTTTTTCCATAACGTGCAGTCGGTCCGCGTGCTCGACACACTGTACGGCCGCAACATGTCGCTCCAGACGCTCGACGGCGTGCTATGCCATAACGGCGAGTACGAGCAGCGTGTGTTTGAGCTCTCGGACATGAGCTCCTTTGACCAGTTTGACCAGACGGTTGAGGATTGCATTGCCACGGGCTATAGCGCAATTGGGCATCTGCGTCCCATGACGCTCGAGGGCTGCGTCGTTCGCATCTCGGATATTCTTGCCTACGTCGGTCGTGACCGTCAGGATGCGATCGCGGCGGGCCTGCTTTCGCCCGACGTTTTTGATGATGGCCGGGGCGGTGCCTACAACAGTTGGATCCTTACGCACGCTTCCATCGATATCGTTGAGCACAGCTATGGTAAGCCGCGCATCGAGATGAGCGAGGACCTGTTTGGGGAAATCCGCCGAGCCAAGCGCGAGAACTACGAGAAGATCTATAGCAAGGGCGGTATCGAAGGCGATTCCGAGGTGGAGCTGCGCGAGGCCTTCGAAAAGCTCTACGACCGTTGCCTGCGGGATCTAAATAGTGGTGACGAGTCCTCTTACATCTTTAAGCACCATATTTCGCGCATTGAGCAGCAACTTTCCTACTACGATCGCACCTATGCCTGGCAGGACGACAAGGATCAAGCCGTGGTGGATTATATCGCGAGCATGACGGACGGTTATTTCTGCGAACTGACGAGCAAGCTGTTCCCGGGTCTAAAGTTTCCGCATCGTACCTATATTAACGAACGGTAGTTCGTATCCTTTCGGTATACTGGTTAGTTGAAAACGTTTTTGATTGATGCACGGGATGGCTATGGACGACCTTTTTTCTGCCTCGACGCGCGAGCGTTCCTTTAAAAATGCGCCGCTCGCGGTGCGCATGCGACCCAATTCGCTCGACGAGTACGTGGGCCAGCAAAAGGCCGTCGGTAAGGGCTCATGGTTGCGTGCCGCGATCGAGCACGACGTGCTTTCGAGCGTGATTCTGTACGGGCCGGCCGGTACGGGTAAGACGACGCTGGCCCACATTATCGCCAACCATACCAAGAGCGAGTTTGTCGAGGTCAGCGCCGTGACGGGTACCGTGAAGGATCTTCGCCGCGTGATTGACGAGGCCAAGACGCGCCTGAATACCTACGACCGCCGCACCATCCTGTTTATCGACGAGATTCACCGCTTCTCCAAGTCTCAGCAGGATGCCTTGCTGCATGCGGTTGAGAACCGTACCGTCATTATGATTGGCGCCACGACGGAGAATCCGTACTTCGAGGTCAACTCGGCATTGCTCTCGCGCGGTCGCGTGGTGGAGCTTGAGCATCTTAAAGACGAGGATATCGCCACGCTTATCGAGCGTGCGCTCGAGGCGCCGCAGGGTTTGAACGGCAAGTTCTCGGCCGATGAGGATACGGTTAAGACCATCTGCACGCTGGCAGCGGGTGACGCTCGCTCGGCGCTCACGACGCTCGAACTTGCGAGCGAGATTGCCGTCACGCGTCCCGATACCGAGGGAACGCCAGCGCCCGTGGCGGGGGAGCGCTATCCCATCACCGTGGATGACGTGAAGATCGCCAACCCGCGTCGTGGATTTTCGTATGACAAAAACGGCGACATGCACTACGACATCATCAGTGCGTTTATTAAGTCCATGCGCGGTAGCGACCCCGATGCCACAATCTATTGGCTCGCGCGCATGATTGATGCGGGGGAGGATCCCAAGTTTATCGCTCGCCGTATTATGATTCAGGCTTCTGAGGATGTTGGCAACGCCGACCCGCAGGCGCTTTTGGTGGCGCATGCCGCGTTTAAGTCTGCCGAGGTCATTGGCTATCCCGAGTGCCGCATTAACCTGGCTCAGGCTGCACTCTATGTGTGTTTGGCCCCTAAATCCAACGCGTGTGAGGCTTCGATTGATGCGGCGCTGGCCGATATCCATTCTAGTGGGCTTCGCGAGGTGCCGAGTTATCTGCGCGATCGCCATCGCCCAGGCAGCGACGACTACGGTGTGTATAAATACCCGCACGATTATCCCGAAGGCTGGGTCGATCAGCGCTATTTGCCCGAAGGCTTGGAACGCGGTGCATTTTGGCAGCCTGCCGGCCGCGGTTGGGAAGAATGGCGCGTAGAGCAAAGTGAACGCGACCGCAGCGGGAATGCACCGAAGTAGCTGCTGATAATTTTGTCCCACGTTGCTGCTCATGGCATGTTCGGTCCCCTTTGGGGTACCATGGAAACCGTCTGTATATCGATTCCTTTGGGAGGCTTGTATGAGTCCCATTCAAATCGCCCTGCTGCTGCTCGCTGTTGCCGGCGTGTGGGCCATCGTTGAGCTCGCGCTTACCCTGCGCAAGACCCGCACCGTTGTCGACTCGCTCGATAAGACCGTTAACGACCTCAACAACACCATCGCCGAGGCTCAGCCTGTGGTGGCAAAGCTCGATGGCGCTGTCGATGAGCTTACGCCGGCGCTTGCCCAGATGGAGCCGCTGCTTAAGTCGAGCAAGACGGCAGTTGATGCCCTTACCTCCAATCTCGTAGAGGTCGAAGCCGTGGTTCGCGACATTTCTGAGGTCACCGGTAGCATGGCCGAGGCCAGCAATGCTGTGTCGAGCGTGACTGATTCTGCGGCAGGTGCCGTGCAGAAACTCTTTAACAAGGTGAAGGCTCCCGCGGCCGACGCTGAGCGCAAGTTTTCCGCTGCCGAAGAAGCCGAGCAGCCGACCGAGCGTGTCCTGATTGGCGAAGCCGGGGACGATGTCGCTGCTGGTGACAATGATGCACAGAAGCCTGCTGCTAAAGCAGCCCAGTATTACACCTACACGCCCGCCGAGACCACCGAGGAGTCCTGCGATGAGTAGCGAAGCAACCTGCCCCATTACGCTGAGCGTTGCCGGTGATCCGCGTCTCGCGCGCTTGGTGCGCATGACGGCCGCCAACGTCGGCGCCCTGTGCTCTATGTCCGTCGATCGCATCGAGGATATTCGTATGGCCGCCGAGGAAGCCTTTATTTTTGGCTGCACGGCCGTTGATTCCGACGATATCTCGATTAAATTCGATGTCGACAAATCTCACGTGGGTATGACCTTTACCTTTGGCGATCAGGCGACTGTCGATGAGGATGACCAGGCTGCCGTATATGCCGAGCTCATTTTGGCGAGCGTGTGCGATTCCTACGAAAAGACTACGGCGCCCCTAACGCTTTCCCTCGACCTCAAGGCGGATATCTAATATGACCGAACGTTCCCGGAGCGGCAAGACCGCTTGGGACAAGGAGAAAACCCGCGAGCTGTTTCGTCGTTATAAGGAGACCGGTGATCCGGATGCCCGCGAGCAGCTCGTTATGTCCCATATGAACCTGGTAAGGTTTCTTGCCAACAAATTTAAGAACCGCGGCGAGCCGCTCGATGACCTTTTGCAGGTCGGCTATCTGGGCTTGCTCAAGGCTATCGACCGCTTTGACCCCGAGCGCGGGCTCGAGTTCACGACGTTTGCCACTCCTACTATTCTGGGTGAGATTAAGCGTCATTTCCGCGACAAGGGCTGGAGCGTGCGCGTGCCGCGTCGTCTGCAGGAGCTCTCTGCCAAGGTCAACCAGGCTACCGATAAGCTCACCAACGAGCTACAGCGTTCGCCCAAGGTTGAGGAAATCGCCGATTACCTGGGCGTGACCGTCGACGAGGTGCTCGAAGCCATGGAATCGTCCTCGGCCTATACCTCGGTGCCCATCGAGGCTCCCGGCGCGTCCGACTCCGACGATGCGCCTTCGATTCTCGATCGTTACGCCGACGACGACAACGAGCTCGACTTTACCGATGATCGCCTGGTAATCGAGGAAGCCATCCGCGATTTCTCGCCGCGCGAACGCGAGGTAATCGAGCTGCGCTTTGTGAAGGGCATGACCCAGATCGAGATTGCCAAGAAGCTGGGCATCTCGCAGGTACAGGTCTCGCGCCTGCTGCGTCGTACCCTTAAGAAGATTCAGGACAAGATCGACCCCGACGGAGTGATGGTTCGTTCATGAATGAGCACCCCCAACAAACCGACCGCACGCTGCGCGATACCCGTATTCTGACGTTGCGCATTTGGGGCGTCGTCGGCTGCATTGTCATCGCCGCCGTCATCTTTAACCTTATGCGCATCCTGGCGCCGGTCATCGAGTTTCTCGCTGTCGGTTCCATCATCGCTTTTGTGATGTCGCCGATCACCAACTGGCTCGAGCACCATGGCGTGAATCGCGGCATCGGTTCGCTTGTCGCGCTTATTGTGGTCGTTGCCGTGCTCGTCGGCGTCGTTTGCATCTTGTCGCCGATTCTCTTTGGTCAGATCATGGAAGTCCTGAGCCGTCTGCCTGAGCAGCTTCGTGTTGCGGGTGGCAACCTCAATGAGATGATCTCGCATGCCAAGACGCTCAACAACACGCCGCTCAAGGAGTATCTGGACGATAACCTTTCTTCGCTCGTCACGGTGGCGTCCAAGTATGTCTCGCAGATTGCCGCCGAGCTTGGCCGCGGTGTCTTCCCGCTCATTACCAATACCGCGTCGCAGCTGTTCGTTATCTTACTTGGCTTGGTGCTTGCCTACTGGGTTGCCTGCGATTATCCCAGCATGCACCACGAGGTCTGCACCATCATTGGTCAGGAAAAGGAGACCTCGTACCGTTTTATGGTCGCGATTCTTTCGCGCTCGGTCGGCGGCTACATGCGTGGGATGGTCGTAACGTCGATCTGCGGTGGCATCCTCGCCTTTATCGGCTTTACGCTCATTGGCCATCCGTATGCGGCACTCATGGCCATCTTTACTGGCATCATGCACTTGGTCCCAGTTTTCGGTCCCTGGGTGAGCGCGGCTATTGCCACGGTGCTCGGCTTTATGTTTAGCCCGATGCTGGCGTTGTGGACCTTGATCGTGACCATGGTGGCACAAAATGTCACCGACAACGTCATTTCGCCTAAGGTCATGCAGAGCTCGGTTCAGGTGCATCCCATCATGAGCCTGACGGCCCTTGTTATCGGTTCGGCGCTTATGGGCCCCATTGGCATGGTCAGCGCCATCCCGCTGTGCGCGGCTCTGAAGGGTATCTTCGTGTATTACTTCGAGAACGAGACCGGCCGCCAGCTCGTGGCATACGATGGCGCCGTGTTTAAGGGCACGCCGTATCGCGATGCCGAGGGCAACCCGGTCGCCGCCTATGACGCGCTTGGGGACGATACGTTCATTTATGAGTCCGAGCTCATCGGCAACGAGACCGCGCCCGAGGCCCAGGCAATGCCCAAGCCCGAGCTCGAGAATCCCTGGATTAAGCTGTCGGGTCTTCAGCCCGACGCGACAGGTTTCTTTAAGAACCCCTTCGCCAAGGACGATGACGCCGACTCGAATGACGACACCAAAACCGGCATCGACGGCTCCATGGACGATTCGGATTCCAAATAGGTCCCGTTAGCGTTTCTTGATGTTGTAAAAGACAAGAAACACGAGCAAAGCGATTGATAAGGGGCCGGCTACATAGAAATAGAGAACGTCAATTGCGCGTAGAGTGCAATAAGCGTTGTCGCCGGACGTCACTGCATACAGTACGTAGCCAAATGCTGGTTGGTTTGCGTACCATTGGGAGAAGGCCAAGAGCGCTAAAAGTGCCACTACCAGAAGTGCATTCAGGACAAATCGTTTGCTTTTCATCGATCGCTCCTTCCGGATGGTTCTTGTATAGCATTTTACCAAACATAGCATTTTACCAAACCCATTTTTTTCAAAGGATTGCTTAGTCCTAAATAACATGCACTTTCGCTGGAGGGTCGCTGTTTGGCGGCCCTCTTTTTTGCACAGGCGCGGTGGGATGGTAATATCGTTACGTTTGAACTGTTTCGATGTGAAACCGAGGAGATTCCCTCTATGAGTGCTGACTACCCGTCAATGACTACGGCCGAGATTCGCTCCAAGTTCCTCAACTTCTTTGAGGAGCGCGGTCTTAAGCTCTATCCTTCTTCGTCCCTCGTCCCCGACGATCCTTCGCTGCTGCTTGCCAACGCCGGCATGAACCAGTTTAAGGAGTACTACCAGGGCAAGAAGACCATGAAGGAGATCGGCGCGATCTCCTGCCAGAAGTGCGTCCGCACCAACGACATCGACTGCATCGGCGAGGACGGCCGTCACCTGTCCTTCTTTGAGATGCTCGGCGACTTCTCCTTTGGCGGCGTCTCCAAGCAGCAGGCCTGCGCTTGGGCCTTTGAGCTCATCACCAAGGAGTTCAAGCTGCCGCTCGACCGCCTGTACTTCACCGTCTTTACCGAGGACGACGAGACCCACGACGTGTGGCGCTCCCTGGGCGTTGCCGAGGATCATATCTCGCGTCTGGGCGAGGACGACAACTTCTGGGCCGCTGGCCCCACCGGCCCCTGCGGTCCGTGCTCCGAGATCTACTTTGACATGGGCGAGGAGGTCGGTTGCGGCAGCCCCGACTGCAAGCCCGGTTGCGACTGCGACCGCTTCCTTGAGTTCTGGAACCTCGTGTTTACCCAGTACGACCGCCAGGAGGACGGCTCCATGCCGGAGCTGCCGCACCGCAACCTCGATACGGGCATGGGTCTGGAGCGCATGGCCGCTATCATGCAGCACAAGACCGCCAACTACGACGGCGATCTGATGCAGCACCTCATCAAGCTCGGTGAGGAGATCAGCGGCAAGACCTATGACGCCGACGATTACTCCGGCGCCAGCCGCTCCCTGCGCATCATCGCCGACCACTCCCGTGCCGTTGACTTTATGATCTCGGACGGCATCCTGCCCGGTAACGAGGCTGTCTCTTATACACATCTCCGAGCCCACGAGA
>UQXA01000052.1 GCA_900544865.1 uncultured Collinsella sp.
TCTACACAAGGCTATTCGTCGGCAGCGTCAGATGTGTATAAGAGACAGCATAAACGCCACCTGGATGCAGCCGTCCTGCACGGCCACGGGCACGCCGATCTTAAGAATACTGCCGAGCACCTCGGGCTGGGGGCGCAGGTCGCTGCGCTTAACGTGGATGTTCGTGCGGCGGCTCTTAAGCCACACGAGCGCGAGGGCAACGCTGGCCGTCTGCGCGGTCACCGTGCCGAGTGCCGCGCCCACGGGGCCGAGCCCCATGTGCCCGATAAACAGAAAATCGAGCGCGATGTTGATGATGCATGCCACGCCGATCACGTACATGGGCGAGCGCGAATCGCCCAGCCCGCGAAAGATGGCCGAGAGGATGTTGTATGCGGCGATAAACGGAATGCCGACAAAGCAGATGCGCAGGTAGGCGGCGGTTCCTTCGACCGCCTCGGCCGGCGTGCCAATGAGTGCCACGATTTGCGGGCACAGTGCGAGCAGAACGGCGGCCAGTACCACCGAGACGCCCATAAAGAGTGTGATGGTGTTGCCGATGGCGGTCTCGGCGCGGTCAAACCGGCGCGAGCCCACGGCATGGCCGACGATGACGGTCGTTCCCATGGCCAGGCCCACGAGCGTCACGGTAATGATATAGAGCGTCTGCGCGCCATTGCCCACGGCGGTGATGCCGGCGGCGCCGCTAAACTGCCCCATCATGTACAGGTCGGCCATGCCGTAGAGCATCTGCAAAAAGTACGAGAGCATATAGGGCAGGGCAAAGACCGCGATGGTCTTAAGGACATTGCCGCGTGTGAGGTCGTGTTCCATGGGCGGGGCTTTCTGGCTGGGTTTGTTTACGTACCAGTGTAGTGAAAACCCTACAACGATTGTAGAGTCAAGGTTTGTGATGACGCCGGAGCGAAAAAGTCTCGCGCACCATTATTCCGAGTGAATATGGACACACATCACGAGAACTCGCCACCGGCGCTAACCTTGCAGAAAACGATTTCGGAATACTTGACACCATTATTCGGCGAGCAATAATACGTGCGTTTGCGAACAACGTTTGATGGGGGTTGAACCTGCGTGCGCAATCTCAAAATACTGTTTTCCTATCTAGGGGCATACCGTCGCGATGCCATCCTCGGCGTGTTCTTTGTGTCGGTCGAGACGGTGCTCGAGCTGTTTATCCCGGTCATCATGGCCAACATCATCGATGTGGGCGTGCCTGCGGGTGATATCAACTACATGCTGCTGCAGGGCGCGTACATGTTGGTGTGCGCTGCGCTTTCGCTGGTACTGGGCTTGGGTTATGCCCGCACGTCCGCCCGCGTTGCCTCGGGCCTAGGCGCTAACCTGCGCGAGGCCGAGTACAAAAAGATTCAGACGTTCGCTTTTGGTAACCTGGACAACTACGACGCCAGCTCGCTCGTCACCCGCATGACCACGGACATCACCGTTATCCAAAATGCTGTGGGCAACGGCTTTCGCCCTATGGTGCGCGGCCCGGTGACGCTTATCGTCGGCCTTATCTACGCGCTGATGCTGTCGCGCCCGCTCGCCACCGTCTTTGCGATCATCTTGCCCGTGCTGGCAATCGTACTGGGCGCCATCACCTATCGCGTCAGTCCGCTCTACCGCCAACTCCAGACCTCGATGGACCACCTCAACGGCGTGGTACAGGAAGACCTCACCGCCGTGCGTGCCGTCAAGGCCTACGTTCGTACCGAGCACGAGGAGGCCAAGTTCGACACCGTCAATACCGAGCTCGCCGGCACTGCGACGAAGACCTTTGGCAACGCGGTGCTCAACCTGCCGGTGTTTCAGCTGTCGATGTACGTGGCTGCGCTCTCCATCCTGTGGATTGGCGGCCACATGATTCTCGCCGGCAAGCTGGGCGTGGGCTCGCTCACGGGCTTTATGAGCTACGTGCTGCTGATCATGAATTCGCTCATGATGATTTCCAACGTGTTTTTGCTGCTCACGCGCGCTCTTACGAGTGTGGGCCGTATCGCCGAGGTGCTCGATGAGGAACCCTTTATCGCCAACCCCGCGGGAGACCTCGCGATTGCGGCACCAGCGGACGGCAGTATCGAGTTTCGCGACGTTTCCTTTAAATACCGCGCGGATGCAGCCGAGGATGTGCTCGAGCATATCGACCTTCGCATCGAGAGCGGCTCGACGGTGGGCATCCTCGGCGGTACGGGATCGGGCAAGAGCTCGCTTGTGCAGCTGATTGCGCGCCTGTACGACGCTACCGAGGGCGCCGTGCTTGTGGGCGGACGTGACGTGCGTGACTACGACCTCGCGACCCTACGCGACGCCGTGGGCATTGTGCTGCAAAAGAACGTGCTGTTTACGGGCACCGTGCGCGAGAATCTGCAGTGGGGCAATCCGCAAGCGTCGGACGAGGAGCTCCTCGCGGCTTGCCGCGCGGCGTGCGTGGACGAGTTCCTTGATCGCATCGGCGGGCTGGACGGCGAGTTGGGCCAAGGCGGCGCCGGTGTCTCGGGTGGCCAGAAGCAACGCCTGTGCATCGCGCGCACGCTGCTCAAGCATCCGCGCGTGCTCATTTTTGATGACTCCACCAGCGCGGTCGATATGGCGACCGACGCAAAGATTCGCGAGCACATCGCCCGGATTTCCGATACGACCGTGCTCATCATCGCCCAGCGCATCGCGAGTGTCATGGATGCCGATCGCATTGTGGTATTGGACGACGGTCGTGTCCACGGCGTGGGCACGCACGAGGAACTGCTAGCGGGCGACAACATATACCAGGAGATTTACGCCTCGCAGATGGAGTTTGCGGGGAACGCGGACGCCGGCGATGGCAACGACGGTGGCTGCGCGAATGATCCATTTTCCTCTGTCGCATGCGGATCACCCTTGGAAGGGGGTGAGCGCCATGCCTAAGACCGCAGCCCAAGCACGCCCGGCCGACCTCAAGCGCACTGTGCGCCGCCTGTTCTCCTACATGGGGCATGCCAAGTTCTCGTTGCTCGTGGTGGGCGTGCTCGCCTCCGTCGCCGCCATCGCGAGCCTCGCCGGCACCTACATGGTGCGCCCCATCGTTAACGGATTGGCTACGGGCGGGGAGGAACTGCTCGCCAAGCAGGTCATCCTGACGGCGATCATCTACGCCGCGGGCGTGCTTTCGGCCCTGGGCTACTCGCAGATCATGGTGCGCGCGGCCCAACGCGTGGTGTCCGATATTCGCCGCGACCTGTTCGCGCACATCCAGATGCTGCCGCTCAGTTATTTTGACAGCACGCGCTCGGGCGACATCATGAGCTTTTTCACCAATGACGTCGACACCGTCTCCGAGGCGCTCAACAACAGCTTTGCCAACGTGATTCAGGCCGCCATTCAGGTTGTGGGTACCACGGCTATGCTCATCATCCTTAACTGGCAGCTCACGATTATCACACTCGTGTGCGATGCGGCCATTGTGCTGTATGCGCGCTACTCGGGCGCGCGCTCTAAGCGTTTCTTTGCTGCCCAGCAGGCATCGCTTGGCGACCTGGACGGATATATCGAAGAGATGGTCTCGGGTCAAAAGGTCATCAAGGTCTTTAACCGTGAGGCGGCGAATGTCGCCGGCTTTGCCTGCCGCAACGACGAGCTTCGCCGCACCGGCACCGCCGCCGTGAGCTATGCCAACTCCATGGTGCCCATGACTGTCGTGATTGGCTACGTCAACTATGCCATCGTCGCCGTGGCGGGCGGCATGCTCTGCATCAAGGGGCTCGCCGACGTAGGTGCGCTCGCGAGCTACCTGGTCTTTGTGCGCCAGGCCGCCATGCCCATCAACCAGTTTACGCAGCTCGGCAACTTCTTGCTCAACGCGTTGGCCGGTGCCGAGCGCCTGTTTGCGGCTATGGACCTTAAACCCGAGGTGGACGAGGGCTGCGTGGAGCTGGTGCAGACGGGCGACGCCGCGTGGGCGTGGAAGATTCCCGAGGGCCAGGGCGTGGGCGCGTACGGGCATCTGCATGATGTGACAGCCGTTGATGAGTCGGGCCGCGCGGTGGCTGCCGACGGCACCGAGCTCACGTGCGGCTTGGTCCCGCTTGCCGGCGACGTGCGCTTCCATGCCGTGGACTTTTCCTACGTGCCGGGCACCCGTGTGCTCACGGACCTCAACCTGTTTGCCAAGCCGGGGCAAAAGATCGCGTTTGTGGGCTCCACGGGTGCCGGCAAGACGACCATCACCAACCTCATCAACCGCTTCTACGAGGTCGATGACGGCGAGATCACGTACGACGGCATCGACGTCAAGCACATTGCCAAGGCCAGCCTGCGCGGGTCGCTCGGCATTGTGCTGCAGGACACGCACCTGTTTAGCGGCACCATTGCGCAGAACATCCGCTTTGGCAAGCTCGACGCGACCGACGAGGAGGTGCGCGCCGCTGCCGAGGCCGCCTGCGCCGACTCGTTTATCCGCCGCCTGCCGCGGGGCTACGACACACCGGTCACGGCCGACGGCGCCAACCTGTCGCAGGGTCAGCGTCAGCTGCTCGCCATCGCGCGCGTGGCCGTCGCCGATCCGCCGGTGCTCATCCTGGACGAGGCCACGAGCTCCATTGACACGCGTACCGAAAAGCTCATCGAGCGCGGTATGGACCGCATCATGCGCGGTCGCACCACGTTTATGATCGCGCACCGCCTGTCCACTGTCCGCGACGCCGACGCCATCATGGTCCTCGAACACGGCCGCATCATCGAGCGCGGCACGCACGAAGAGCTGCTCGCCCAGCACGGCGAGTACTGGCAGCTGGCGCATGGCTTAAAAGAGCTAGATTAACCCGTTCGAGCACGATGCTTTGATCCCTCCGTGCCCCTCGCCTCAAACCATCACAACATTCGACGTTTTTTGCCAAAATCGGGAAAAGCATCGAATGTTGTGATGGTTTTTCTGCCACTCGACCGGGTGGAATCGCTTTCTTGCGCACGAAGGTGTGCGGACCCGTGGGCAGGGGAATAAGGTTGGTTATCCGACTCCATTGGAGGGCTCATGGACCTGCCGATCGTCCTGTCCCATAAGACTGCCTGGCTGTACCACAACGTGGCGCGCCCGTCCGAGCCGCTCTCGCGAGCAAGCAGCCTATACGATGAGGACTCGCTTGCTAACGAGGCGGAGCCGACCGCGAGCCTGCCCAAATTGGGACTCAATGCCAAAGGGCTGAGGGCTTCAACGGCAGTTGGGATCGTTACCGACTATCTGGTTTCGCTCGGTATTCCACGAGAAGAGCTCGATCATATCGACACGCTCGTCAACTTCGATTTTGAGCGCTCGACGCCGGCTGGATTTAGGTGCCACGTGTTTGGAGCGCCGGTACCTCCAGGCCATCTTATCGAGGTGGCAGAGGGCCTTCTGGTGGTTGATGAGGCCATGTGCTTTGTCCAAGCGGGTTCGTGGATGAGCGAGCCCGAGCAGCTGGAATATGGCTACGAAATCTGCGCCCGATACCATTTGAATCATCTGTCGACAGGCGATTATATCGAGATGGGGCAGAGGTATACCGTTGCCGACCTGATTGCTTATTGCAATGAGAACCGATCTCGCCAGGGGGCTATACGCGCGGCCGCCGTGCTCAAGCGCGTGCACGATGGCGCGCGGTCGCCCATGGAGACGGCCACCGCAATCATGGTCGTAGCAAAACGTTCCCAGGGCGGGCTGGGATACGCCAAGATCGAGCTCAACCATCGGGTCGATGTTCCCAACGAGTTCAAGTATCTCGCAAAGGCCGGGTATTTCGAGATCGACGTATATGCGCCTGCGAGCGGTACGGGGATTGAATACAACGGCTCGGACCATCTTGATAAACAGCGCAGCGCGTCGGATGCGGAGCGTATGACCGTGCTGAGCGCGCTGGGCTTTAGGATGATCGTCCTCACCGGGACTCAGTTTGCCCATCAGCTGCAATTGCATCGGGCGATGAACGCCATCGCACTCGCTATGGGCCTTAAGTGCGACCGAAGCGAGGTGTTCCAGAAACGTCAGAACGACTTGCGAGAATTCGTGATTCGGCACTGGGATGGCGGCCTTTAGGGGTGTTTCGGCCCTTCTACGGGGTGCCGTGGGCAGGCAGACCATCACAACATTCGACGTTTTTCGCCAAAATCGGGAAAAGCATCGAATGTTGTGATGGTTTGTGTGTTGAGGATGGGCTTGGGAAGCCGGTTTTGCTCGAAGCGACCTGTCCTGTCGTACGGGTGTCGGCACGATTCCCGCGTGCGGTACTATATTCCCTGAAGAATAAAGACCGGTGCGAGGGGAGGGTTGCGTGGACGGGCACGTGCAACATGACGGCTTTGGCCGCGATATCAACTATCTGCGTATTGCCGTTACCGACAAGTGCAATTTCCGCTGCATTTACTGCATGCCGGCCGATGGCGTGGCGCCCCGCGCGCACGACGAGCTGCTCAGCGCCGAGGAAATCGCCCGCTTTGTGCGCTTGGTGGCGGGGGAGGGCATTCGCCGCGTGCGCCTGACGGGCGGCGAGCCGCTAGTCAGCCGCCGTATCATTCCGCTCATTCGCGACATTCGCGCGATCCCGCAGATTGAGGACATCTCGCTCACCACCAACGGCGCCCTGCTGCCCAAGCTGGCGCCGCAGCTCAAAGACGCTGGGCTTAACCGCGTCAACATTTCGCTCGACACACTCGATCCTACGCTCTTTGGAAAGATCACGCGCCTGGGTCGGCTCGAGCAGACCATGGCTGGCATCGACGCGGCGCTGGCTTGGGGCTTTGAGCCCGTTAAGGTCAACTGCGTTGTGGTGCGCCGGCTCAACCAGGATGTGGCGGCCCTCGCACGGCTGACCGTCGACCGCCCTATCCACCTGCGCTTTATCGAATACATGCCCATCGGCGACGAGCGCACCAGTTCGCATTGCGCTGTGGACCCGCATGCGCCCGCGCTCAATCCCGAGCTGTGGGATGCGAGCGATACCGTGCCGAGCGACGAGCTGCGGGCGCGCATCAATGCCGGGGCCGCCGCGGCGGGACTGGGCGAGCTCGAGCCGCTCGACATCAACGACGCTCCTGCCGGTGCGGGCCCTGCGCGCTATTGGCACTTTCCGGGCGCGGCGGGAACGGTTGGCTTTATTAGCGCCATGTCCAACCATTTTTGCGCGAATTGCAACCGTCTGCGCCTGACGGCCGATGGCAACGTGCGTCCGTGCCTGTTTAGCGATGCCGAGTATTCGATGCGTGAGGCGCTGCGCCGTGGTGATGATATGCAGGTACTTTCGATTTGGCGCGATGCCGTCGCCCACAAACCGCAGGAACACGCGATAATTGAGGGCACGCAACGATTTATGTCCCAAATCGGAGGATGATCATATGGCCAAGAGCAGGTACGCCGACGCCACCAAGGCCGCTCGCAGGGCCGCGATGTCTGCCCACAAAGCCACGGCCGCGGCGAATGCTGGCAACGTCGACGCGTCCGCGCAGCCGACTGCCAGCGCTGCCACCGAGCCCGCCCGTGACGCCCGTCGCGACGAGCTGACGCACGTGGACGCCAAGGGCGAGGTACGCATGGTCGACGTGTCCGACAAGGCCGAGACCCATCGCATTGCCATCGCCGAGGGCACCATCCTCATGCATCCCGAGACGCAGGCCATGGTGCTGCAGGACCGCGCCAAAAAGGGCGATGTGCTTGCCTGCGCGCGCGTGGCGGGCATCATGGCCATCAAGCGCACGAGCGACATCATCCCCATGTGCCATCCGTTGCTCATTACCAAGAGCAAGTGCGACATTGCGCCCATCGCTCCGGCGGGGACGCCTGCCGAGGATGTGCCCGAGGGCTGGGCGCCGGCGCGCGCGGACGGGCAGGTTGGCTTTCACGTACTGGTTACGGCCGGCGTGACGGGCAAGACGGGTATCGAGATGGAGGCCCTGACCGGCGCGAGTGCCGCGTGCCTAACGATCTACGACATGTGCAAAGCCGTCGATCGCGGCATGGAGATTGTCGACGTGCGCCTGTTGCACAAGGAGGGCGGCCGCTCGGGCGTGTGGAATCGTGCCGAGCGTCAGGTTGCTGCTGTTGAGGCCGTGGGGGCCGCGGGCAACGCGCCCGCGAGCGCACCCGTCGCCGTCGCGCCCGCAGCTCCGACACCGGCCGTCCCCGCGATCGCGTTTATCGGCTACCAGAACTCGGGCAAGACAACGCTCGTCGAGAAGGTTATCGCCGAGCTCACCCGCCGCGGTCTGCGCGTGGGTTCGCTCAAGCATCATGGGCATCACGGCTTCGATATCGATGTGCCCGCCAAGGATACCTGGCGCCATCACCAGGCCGGCTCCAAACACGTGGGCCTCATCTGCGCCACGCGTTGGGCGGAGTACGCCGACACGCGCGAGGAGGACGAGATGCCCGCGCGCGAGCTGCTGTCGCGCTACAACGATGTCGACGTGGTGATCATCGAGGGCTACAAGACCGAGGGCTTCGACAACATCGTGGTAGCGCGCTCCGGTGTCGACCGTCTGCGCGGCAAGAGCTCGCTCGACCTGGTTGACGGTCGCACGCTGGCGCTTGCCTGCAACGAGGCCCTGGCGCGTCAGGCCTTCGACGCCGGCTTTGCGACCCGAGCCATCAACATCAACGACGCCCGAGCCATCTGCGACCTCATCCAAGACCACCTTTAAGGGCCGGCTCGCTGCGCTGCCATAACCTGCCAAAAGGGGACAGGTTAATTTCGGCAGGTTTTATCTGGGCAAACGTCATTTCCACCACAAAGGGGCCAGGCTCCTTTGTGGTGGTTTTTGCTTTGGTAGATGTGTGGGACATGCCTTACAATCTACCAAATAGTTCATGACGGGCGAAAAACGGAGAGAAGGGGCTTGATGCGTCCTTAATGTTTCATGCGGATAGATTGATTTGACAGACGGTGGCGAATGCCCGCCGTCCGCATTCGTATGAAACAAGGAGTCTCCATGCTTGCCTCTCTTTTCTCAAAGCCTCAATCATCGCTGTCCGTGCAGGCCAAGCGCCTGGTGGCGATGCGCTTTCTCGTCTACACCGGTTTTCAGACCAGCTACTTTATCGGCGTCATCGGAACGCTCACCTATGCAGACGATGCCTCGGTCGTGGCGACATCGCTGGCCGTCCTTTTTATGAACGTATTCGTGATCTTGGGATCCTTTGCGGGTGGCGCTGCGCTCGACGCTTGGGGCCCGCATCGTCATTTCTTGCTGAGTATCGTCGGCGCTCTCGCAACTGACACGGCAATCATCGCCTTTGGTAGCGCGACCGGCGTCGTCCTGCTCGGTGCGGTGTTTCTGGGCTTTACGATGGGATTCGCCCAGCCCATTGCCACATCCTATCCGGCCTACCTCACCGATGATCCCGTCGAGCTCAAAGACATCAACTCCGCCATCGCCATGTTTTCAAACGTGAGTATCATCGTCGGACCCACGTTGGGTGGCTTTGTCGCGGCGGCTGCATCGTCACGCGCGGTGTTCGTGCTCATGATGATCTTTACCGTACTGGCGCTCGTCGCCGGTTGGGGCTTTAGGCCGAAGACCAGCCATGTCGTCGGGGATGCGGATGCCGATTCGGCAGAGGAAGGGGAGCGTGCGGGACAAAGCCCCGACCCCAACGCGTCTTCCCGCGTCACCTTTGCGACCAGCATCAAGACGGTCTTTACCAACAGCGTCCTCGCCCTGCTGTTCTGCATCATCTTCCTCTCGAACTTTGGCTACGGTGCCTTCGATCCGCTGGAGTCGTTCTTCTACCGCGATGTCCTGCGCGTCGGTGTTGAGTGGATGGGCTGGCTCTCGTCGGCCAGCGGTGTAGGCGCGGTGCTGGGCGCCGTCCTCGCGCTCCGCTTGCCACCGCACCTGGTCAACCTTAAAACGCTGCTCGTGGCGCTTGTGTCCGTGGGCCTGGGAAGTTTGCTCTATGTGGGAACGCCGTACGTGGGCGTGGCCCTTGTCGGCCAGATTGCCCTGGGCGTGGCTTGGGGCGTCGTCAACCCGCTCCACAACACCATCGTGCAAACGACGGCACCGCTCGAGCAACTCGGTCGCGTGAACTCGGTCATGGGCTTTGGCAATATGTTCGCTGGCGTGGCCCCGTTGGCGATTGCCCCGTGGCTGGCGGCGACGTTTGGCGTGCAGCAGACGCTCATAGGGGCGGGCATGGTCGTGACGGCGGTTCCCGCGGCGCTGCTGCTGTTTGGACGCCGGCATTTGGATCGTGTCGCAAGGCAGTAAAACCATCACAACATTCGATGAAAATCGCGATTTTGCCGAAAAACGTCGAATGTTGTGATGGTTAGCGCCCCGGG
>UQXA01000053.1 GCA_900544865.1 uncultured Collinsella sp.
ACGAGCGGGGGCTCCTATCTTTTTAGTGCCCTCGGATTGGGTCATAGTGTCTGTTTATCATTGTCGAGACGATCGAGGATGCCTATCGCCTTGCTAAGGGTTGCAAAGACATCAAGGAGATCAATTTGGGCGGAACTCGAAAGTCTCCCGAGACCACGCTTCATCCGACCCCCGCGATCTTTGCGACCGAAACCGATGCCGAGCATATCCAAGAGCTTGTGAACGATGGTGTGGTTATCGAAATCCGTCAGGTCCCCAATGACTCAAAGGTATTTGCCAAGGACGTTTTCTAGCCGGAAATATGCCATTGTCTGGCATTTATTAACCAGGTCCTCCTTTCTTAAGCCCGTCGATCATTTGATCGACGGGCTTTTTATTAAAGAAAAATCAAAAAAATCTGAAATAGTTCTTGCATAGTTAGTTATATAAAGTATTATAACGTCATGGGATGAATGAAGGGTTCATCCAAGTGAGTTAGGAGTAAGGGATGTTCAATTTCGATGAGCCTCGTTACGAGAAGGTTGTGAGCGATGCCCTCGCTCTCCGTCCTCAGATTGAGGCTGCCGTGGACAAGGTCTGCGAGCAGGGTTATTCCAACATCTTCTTCATCGGCTGCGGCGGCACCTGGGCCCACACGCTCCCGATGAAGTATTGGGTCGAGACCACCACGGCCGACGTCGACGTCCACTGCGAGATTGCCGCTGAGTTCCTCGCATGTCCGCCCAAGACCTTCAACAAGGACTCGGTCTGCGTCTTCTCCACCCGTACCGGCACCACCCCCGAGATCATCGAGGCCGCCAAGTTCTGCCAGGAGCAGGGCGCCCGCACGCTGATGTACGTCTCCAACGACAACACCCCGGCCACCGAGTACGCCGACTACAAGTTCTTCAGCTTCGCCGAGGACGACGTCCTGTGCGAGGCCATCTACACCTACCAGATCACGCTGGTCGCCCGCTTCCTCAAGAACGCCGGCGCCTTCCCCAAGTACGACACCTTCATGGAGGAGTTCGGCAACATCGCCCCGTACCTCATCAAGGCCAAGGACGCCCAGGACGAGCGCTGCGCCGCCATGGCCGAGGACTTCAGGGACACCGACTACCACATGGTGATCGGCTCCGGCATGCTCTGGGGCGAGGCCTACGACTACGCCATGTGCATCCTCGAGGAGATGCAGTGGATCAAGACCAAGTCCATCCACGCCGCCGAGTTCTTCCACGGCACCATCGAGCTGTGCGAGGAGGGCACGAGCCTCATCATGCTCTACGGCGAGGACGACACCCGTAAGCTCATGGACCGCGTGGACAACTTCACCCACATGCTCGCCGACGAGAAGGGTGTCAACGTCCGCGTGAACAAGTTTGACACCGCCGAGGTCGAGCTGCCGTTCAGCGACCCCGAGTTCCGCAAGATCGTCTCCCCGATGGTCACCTACACCATCACCGAGCGTCTGAGCTGCCATCTCGAGCACGTCCGTAACCACCCGCTCACCACGCGTCGTTACTATCACCAGATGAACTACTAATCCTCTCAAATTGCTGCGGTTGTCTGCAGGCGAGCTGCGCAGAACGCCTCGCCTGCAGACCTGTTTCTGGGGTTGATCGAAATGGTTGTCCAGTATCTTCTAGTTGCACTGGTCGCATTTATTGCGTCCATGGACGAGCAATTATTTGGCATTACGATGCTTGGCCGTCCGCTGTTTACGAGCCTGTTTGTCGGCTTGATCCTTGGCGATGTCCAGCAGGGCGTTATCGTCGGCGCTGCTTTGGAGTCCATGTTCATGGGCGCCATCATGGTCGGCGCGGCGGTTCCTCCCGAGGTCTATGCCTCCGGTGTGCTTGGCTGCGCGTTTGCCGTCATTACGGGTACGGGCACGGCAACTGCCGTCGCGCTCGCCCTTCCCGTCTCCGTCTTCCTTCAGGTGTGGCGCAACTTCTGCTACGCCGTTCCGGGTGCCTTTGCCTGCAAGAAGATTGAGACCGCTCTGGCAAATCGCGATCTTGCCAAGGCGAATCTGTACCATCTGACCATCGTGCCTCTGTCGATTGGCATTCCGTCTGCACTGCTGGTGTTTGGCTCGCTGTTCTTTGGTGCCGACCTCATCAACAATGCGCTCAACGCGATTCCGCAGTTTGTGATGGACGGCCTCAACGTTGCGTCCGGTGTTATGGTCTGCATCGGCTTCGCTCTTCTTATTAGGACCATGGGCGACAACAAGCTGCTTCCTTGGCTGTTCATCGGCTTCATTATGGTCATCTACCTCAAGATGGACGTGGTCGGCGTTGCCGCAGCTGCCATTTGCGTCGCGCTGCTCCTGGCCTTCCGCGAGGGCTCGTCCGGTCCGCAGGCGGTTGCTGCAGATGAAGAGGAGGACTTCTAATGGCTACCCAGAACACCGACCTCAAGGAGGCCAAGAAGGACGCGGTTATGACCCCCGATATGTATCGGAGCATGTTCCTTCGCCAGTTTACGAGCCAGTGCTCGCAGTCGTACGACAAGATGATGGCAATGGGCTTCATGTACACCATTCAGAAGCCCCTGCGTAAGATCTATCCCAACGACGACGATTACTATGCGGCACTCGATCGCCATACCGAGTTCTTTAACATCACGCCTCATGTGCTTCCATTTGTAGCCGGTCTGACGGTTTCGATGGAAGAGCAGGCGGCTGCCGATAAGAACTTCGACACGTCCTCGATTAACGCCATGAAGGTCGGCCTCATGGGACCGCTTTCCGGCATTGGCGATTCGTTCTACTGGGGTACGTTCCGCGTGGTCGCCGCCGGCATTGGTATCGGCATCGCTTCGACGGGCAACCCGCTCGGCCCCATCGTGTACGCGCTCATCTACTCCGTGATTAACTTTGCAACGCGTATCGTCGCCGCCCATCTGGGATACGACCTGGGAACCAAGTTCCTGCAGCAGTCCGAAGAGAATAACCTCATGTCTCGCATGACGCATGCTGCCGGTGTCCTCGGAATGACCGTTATCGGCGCCATGATTGCGGCACAGGTCTCACTGTCCACTGCTTTGACCTTTGACGTGGGTGGTTCGGAGATTGTCCTGCAGGATCTGTTCGATTCGATCTTCCCCGGTCTGCTGCCCTTGCTGGCAACGTTCGCTTGCGTTGCCCTGTACAAAAAGGGCGTCAAGACCATTTGGATTATTATTGGTATCTTCGCGATCTGCATCATCGGAACGGGTTTGGGAGTGTTCGCGGCGGCGTAATGTTGACTGCTATGCTCGCGCGTTGGATAACTAACTGACCGTTTGAAAACGGGGCTCGGCGTAAGGCCGGCCCCGTTTTTTGTTTGAGGGGTTTTCCGACCGTCCAATAGTCCAGGCCCATGCATCACTCACGTATCTCTCATCTCTCATTCGTCACTAATACGAGAGATAACAGAAAGATGAGAGATAAATATGAGAGATAACTGAGCAGCAAAGAGACAAGCAATCACGGTATTATCTCAATACCGATTGTTCTACTAGCAAAAACATGTTTATATGAAACAGATGGCAGACATCTTATCTTCTATCTCTCACTCATCTCTAATATGAGAGATAACAGAAAGATGAGAGATAATTACGAGAGATAACTGAGAGACGAAGGAAATCTATTCGCGGCATTCTTAGCAGAACCGAGCGAAAGGACGTGCAGATGAATGAAAACGAGCTGACCGGTCTGCTCGAGTCTTTAAGGCGCATGGGCTCGGACGATCTTAACGTCGAGGTCAAGGAGAGCGCCACGACGCTTTCCCGCGACGTATGGGAAACGGTCAGCGCTTTCGCAAACACCGCCGGCGGCATCATCGTACTCGGAGTGAGCGAGCGCGCGGGTTTTGTCCCAGTTGCAAACTTTGAGACCGAGAAAGTGCTCAACCAATTCGTGGCGGGCATGGGCGATGCCGGCGGTCGCGGAAAGCTGGCCAATCCGCCCAAATACACCATTGAACGCGTGGAGCTCCAGGGCGCCGTGGTTCTGGTCATCACGATTGAGGAGCTCGACCCGTCGAGCAAGCCTTGCTATGTCATAGAGCGGGGCGCTCAAGGTGGCAGCTACAAACGCATCGATGACAAAGATGTCCCGCTTTCGTCGACCGAGGTTTTGGCACTGTCGTCATACGAACGGACGAGTCCTAGCGATCGCGATACGGTGCCCGGCACGAGTGTGGGCGAACTCGACGAGTCGCTGGTCGACCGCACGATAGAGCGCGCCTATTCGTTGACGCCTCGAGCGATGCACGGTGCGACGGACAGGAAGACAAAGATGGAGCGTCTGAATTTCCTCGACCCCCAGGGCAATGTTACCAAGGCCGGCCTCCTTGCCGCGGGTGCCTATCCCCAGCAGTTCTATCCCAAGCTCTTTATCGATGTGGCGGTCTATGCCGGAACGCAGAAGGGCGCGGCGGGGTCGTTGAGGTTCATGGACCGTACGATCTGCGAGGGAACGTTGGGCGAAATGATCTCGGATGCCGTCGCGGCAATCGCCAAGAATTTGCGACGAACCTCGATGATTAAAGGCGTCTCGCGTGTCGACTCGCTGGAGATTCCCGAGGAGGTCCTGCGCGAGGCAATCGCCAACGCCGTAATCCATCGAGAATACGGGGATCGGTTCTGTGGACAATCGATTGCCGTCGACGTCTTTGATGATCGTGTCGAGGTGACAAATCCTGGCGGCCTTTACGGGGGAAAGACTCGCGAGAACTTGTTTGACGGCAGCTCCCGATGCCGTAACGCGACGCTTGTGAAGCTCATGTCGCTTGTCCCATTGCCCGACGGCGCGGGCTCTCCTGCCGAAGGCAACGGGTCGGGCATTCCAATGATGCTCGATGCCATGCGTGCGCAAGGTCTGGCCGAGCCGTTGTTTTGCCCGGGTTTCGACCGGTTTAAGGTTGTCCTTTACCGAGCGAAGGTTGAGCAGGTCGATCATGGCGGGGACCTGATCATGGCGGCCCTTAAGCGCTATGACGAGTTGGGAACGCGCGAACTGGCAGAATGCACGGGACTCACCGTCTCCCAGGTTAGGGCACGCGTCAATGCGCTCATCTCACAGGGCGAGCTTGAACCTACGGCGTCGGCGACAAGCCGCAACCGTAAATATCGACTGTCGGAGCGCGTGGGATAGATGCGTTAGTGGACGAGGCGACCCAATAATCGACCCTCGATTGGCGTCCATTAAGGTAAAGCGGTTGTTGCCCAGTCGACGGTGATGCTAAAGACTCGGCTTACGCCGGCATGGCCCCGAACCCGTCTATCAGGAACAGCCTGAGAACCAGCTTGATGACATTTCCCGGTTTGACTTCTGCCGCGTCAAAGACGTGGCGCTCGGCGAGCTCGCTGCAGTATGCATAGATGTCGCGGATAAGGTCCGCGCCCGAGAGCGTAAACATGTAGCCTGCGTCCGAAAGCGCATTGGGCGCGGCAGGCAACTTGGCCATGTGACAGAACGTTTGCAGGTCGGGCGCCATAACGTTCTGGTAGTCGAGGTGGCCGTTGGCATCCTGCGCGGCAAGCTCCAATTGGCGCACAAAATCCAGCGCCGCCGCTAACACAAAGCTCGGCGTAGGCGCATTGACGTCCTGAGTGGTCGCCACAAGCCTGCCCGCCGCCTGCGTGACAAGCCAAGCGACCTCGCGCTGGCAACGCACGGCCTTGCGCGTAACCGGCTTGATGGACGAAGAAGAAACGCTTCCCTTGGGCGGATTCGAAACAGCCACAAGAACCTCCCATGAACAATCCGGCCCAACAAGCCCGGATGAAACACGTGCTACATCAGTATACAGGGAAGTGGGGTGGAAAAACGGAGTCGACAGCGTGAACTGCCGGCTCCGGATTGCTTGCCTTAGAGGCCGTACACTTCGACCATAGCTTCGCCAATGCGATGGGGCACGCCGGTGACGAGTGCGTTGCCCATGCAGAAGGCCCGATGGCCGTCGGTCATGCCCGTATCGGTCCAACCTTTCGGGAATCCCTGAAGCTGATCGAGCTCGTCGGGAACAAGACGGCGGAAACGGCCATCGGGACATTCGATGACGTGCTTGAAGCGGCTCGCTCCCGTGCCGCCTTCTCCTGTGAGGATGGTGCGGCTCGGCTTGTCGGTGGCATCCGGGAAGCTCATGGCTCCCTCGGAATACGTGTACGTAAAGCCTGTCTTTTTGTTAGTGCGCTCTTCGCGCTTGCTGCCCTTAAGGTAGCGCCAGTCGGGAAGCTTTTCGTCGGAGATGTAGAACTGCTCCGGGACATCAGCCTCGTCGACAAGCACGTCGCCAAGCACGTGGCGCTCACCGTGATAGTCCTCGGCAAAGTCGCAGGTCAGAACATGACAGCCCTGCATGACGCCAGCATTCTTGAATTGAGAGGTCTTTTGGCCGACGCCAAAACGAGTTGAGTTCTCGTAGGGGTCGGGCAAAACGTCGAGCTCGGACATCTCGTCGGGATAGATGGCGGGGAAGGCTTTAGCCATGACGCCGTTGTGCATGCGATTAACGAGATCAACTTTGCCAGCGTCCTTTTCGCAGAAGATATAAACACGCTTGCGACGCTGGGGGAAACCGTATTCGGCAGAGTTGACCACGCGCCATTCGACCGTGTAGTCGAGGTCGGCAAGACAGCTTAGAATGATGGCGAAGTCGCGACCGCGTTGAGACGCGGGCGACTTGAGCAGGCGGTCGACGTTCTCAAAGAGACCGAACTTGGGCTTCTTCATTTCGAGGAAGTGATAGATGTCCCACCAAAGGACGCCCTTCTTGCCCTCGATGCCGTGTGCCTGATTGAGCGGACGCGCGACAGAGTAGTCTTGGCAGGGGAAACCGCCAACAACCATTTGGACATCGGGGATTTCGATTTCTTTCGCCTCGGCCTGCTCCAGGACCTTATTGATGTCTTCGTTGACGACGGAATCATTGCCGAAGCGATCCATGTAGCAACGGGCCGCGAACTGACGCGCCTTGGTTCCGGGCGGCTCCCACTGATTGGCCCAAATGGTGCGGAAGGGGCCGGCGGGCTTCATATAAAACTCGGGATGGCGAGGGTCGGCATGGCCTTCGAGACCCAAACGAAATCCACCGACGCCCGCAAAAAGCTCGGCAATATTAATCTCAGACACGTTTCTCCAATCGCTGCTGTGTCCGGTTATGGTGGTCACAACAATAACCGATCGAGGGGACAATCAAGACCTCAATTTTCTGGGCGTTAGTAGTTGCTCTGAACTACCATGAGGTTAGTTGCGAGTTTCGGAGGTATCCCGTGTCTAAGAAGCGCCTCGATTTCAAGCGCATGCTTGACGATACTGATTTTTCTGACCCCTCAAGTATTGAGCGCTATGCTGCCAATCTCGATGGCATGACGTTCCGCGATATTCTCGAGCTCGGTATTGCTCCGGAGGGGGAGAGTGCGCCCAAGGACTTTGGCTCCAAGAAGTACAAAGGCGGTATGGGCACTCTTATCGAAGAACGTTACTTTGGCTACAAGGCCAATAGTGACGATCGCCCCGACTTTCCCGAGGCGGGCGTTGAGCTCAAGGCAACGTGTTTTGATGTGCTCAAGAACGGCCGGAAGTCTGCTGGCGAGCGCCTTGTCCTGACCATGATTCCTTATGACCGACCTGTTTCGCTCGACTACGACAGTTCTCACCTCAAGACCAAGCTCAGCAATATCCTGTTGATTTACTACGGCCGAGATCGTTCCATCGATAAATACGACCAACGCATTGAGCGTGCGGTCATGGTTCGTCTGCCCGAAGAGGACATGAAAATCATTCGCGCCGACTACGAGAAGATCATTTCCTATATTCAGGATGGCCGTGCGGACGAGCTTTCAGAAGGCATGACGACTTATCTGGGTGCTTGCACGAAGGGCGCAACTGAGGCCACAATGTGGGCGGACCAGTATTATGAATACTTCAATACCGATACGGGCGAGATTGAGCGCCATCGCGCAAAGCGTCGCGCCTTTTCCCTCAAGCGCTCGTATATGGACTATGTGCTCCATACTTATGTCCTCGGTGCTCCGCGAGTCGGGGAGAGCATTGTTCAGGACGATGGCAAGTCTATCGATTTCGAAAGTTACGTAACTGGACTTATCGAGCGCCATTACGGTGAGACCGATCGTCAAATTGCCGAACAGTATGGACTGGAGTACACGGGCAATAAGGCGCAGTGGACAACGCTCGTTTATCGTATGCTCGGAATCAAAAACAATGCTGCCGAGGAATTCGTCAAGGCAGGCATTTCCGTCCGAACTGTTCGAGTTAACAACAGGGGGCACATCGAACAGGCTATGTCGTTCCCACCGTTTGAGTTCAAGCGTTTGATTGAAGAAGACTGGGAGACGTCGCCTCTTCATGCGTGCCTTGAGACCAATCGCTTTTTCTTCGTTGTGTTCCGTGAGGACCACGATGGCGTGCTGCGTCTCGATCGTTGTTTGTTCTGGGCAATGGGAGAAAACGAAATCGAAGGCCCAGCGAAAGCTTGTTGGGATGAGACGCGAAAGGTAATACGTGAGGGCGTTGAGCTCAATCCGTATCGGGATGCGAGCGGAAAGCTCAAAGTGACTAACAATCTGCCCGGTATGGCGGACAATCCAATTGTTCACGTTCGCCCGCATACGTCAAAAGCGGCTTACAAGTTTGCCGATGGAACAGAGATCGGTGACATCGCAAGGAATGCTTACGAACTGCCCGACGGGCGCTGGATGACGAAGCAATCGTTCTGGTTCAACAAGGGCTACCTGGAGCATATTCTGGGGCTGTAGCGTTTCGAGATTATTTAACAATCAACCCCTGCTCCTCGATACCTCGATGTTGCCTCTACAAATAAATCCCCTCACCGAGTTGCTTGTGGAACTCGGCGTGATGGTCGCGTGCCCAGGTAAAGAGCGCCTGGTCAAAGTCGGTACGCGTGGCCGGGACGCCAAAGACGCCGGCAACTTCGACGCGTATAAACTCCAGTGCCGGCAGCTTGTTGATGGCAGTGAGGGCAAACGGGGACGAGGGCTCCTCGAACAGATAGCGGCTGCCTTGCAGCGCGTCGCAACTGGTGCACGTGTTGCCGAGCGACGGGGCTTTGGAGGCTCGCGCGCCTACGGGCTTGTAGCCGCAGCGCTTATGAAGGTAGTCGCGGATCTCGCCCGGTACGCAGCCAAGAGCGGGCACGATGGCGAGTGCGTTGGCGTTGGCCGTGTCGATGGCAATGTACCCGGCTTCGTTGGGCGCGTGCGCGATGGCGATGCTCTCGTCGTTATCGGTTCGATAGGGAATGCCGAAGGCCGCGACCGAGGTCTCTTTGTGACACTTCCAGCACTCGCGCTTGCCCAGTACTAGATATATATACGGCGCTGAGGGGTCGGATCGGTCAACACCGGGCAGCCACTCGGCAAAGGGCTCGGGGTTGACGCCGCTGGGTACATACCAGATCTTCTTGGTCCGGTCCCATTTGGCGCCCAGCGCCTTGGCTTCTTCTTTGTGCGAAAAGGGGACATCGAGCTCGGTGCGCATGGTGGCTCCTTGGTGCTGCAGGTGTAAGTGGCTCAAGGATACCGCAGGGCGCAGACATCGCGGCGTTTTGCTGAGGAGTTGCGGCTCGGATGGGTTCGAGACGCGTTGGCCTCGGCCTCGGTGGCTATTGACGCGGTTTTGTGTATGGGCAGGGTGGTTGCTTGGGCGGTTGGAGCTGCCAGCTGATTTGGCGACATAAAACAAAACAGCCCAGAGGACATAGCCTCTGAGCTGCGAACATTTGGTGGGCGT
>UQXA01000054.1 GCA_900544865.1 uncultured Collinsella sp.
CTGCGGGAACGATAGGCAACCGGACACACATTCTGTCCGAGCGGTTAAAAGCGGGAACGGAATTTAAACGGCTGAAAAAGGGGCATCGACCTGCGCCGATGCCCCCAACGTGGACACACATTTTGTCCTATAAGCCGGCTTTTACTTCAGCGTCTAAGTTGTTTCGTATTTACAGGACGCAGTCCTCAGGCACTTCGTCCTTGTACGGCTCTCCGTCTTTGAGCGCCTTCTCGACAGCGGCGACAATGTGATCGTCATCCATTGTCGAAAGCCCCCACGGGATGAAGCCGAACCGCTCCATATGGGCCTCGAGCGCATCCTCGGCGGTCATTTTCTCGGAATCCCTCATCGTGCCAGCCTCTCTACAAGCTCGTCAAACTTTGCAAGCGACTCACCGTTGGTGTCTAGTAGACCGCTTCGGGTTCAGGCTTGAGCTTGGATGGCTTGCCGGTCTTCAGGCACTTCTCTATTTCGGCGATAGGGTCGCGCATGCAGTAGGCGTGGCATCTCTCATGGAAGGTCTGCTTGTACTCACGCATGAGGCGGTCCAGCTTCTCGCTGTCCTCCTTGCTTAGGTAGATGTACATGTCAGCCCCTTCCCAACTCGTCGAGCATCTCATCGAATATCTTACCCGATTCCGGGAAATAGCGTCTCAACCGCTCGGCTGATTCCGGGCTTGTGAAGTGGGCGCTGAAAAAATCGGCGAACGCCTCCCTCGCGATGAGGTCCTCGTTCCAATCGTAATCAGGATGCCACACTCCGTCCTTGCAGTGGCTGTCGGTGACGCCGGAGAAGATGTCCGATACGTCGGCGCCGGCCCTTACACCAAGTGCCGCGATCTCGCCGTTGACCCTCTTGCAAACGAGGTCGTCGCTGTTCCTCGCGCATGCGGGGATGATCTCGCGTGGCCGGCGGTGAGCTCGTCCCACTTAGCGCTCTTCACGGGGTCGGCGGCTACGGCGGCGGGTTTCTCGAGGGGCATCCGCCGCCTCCTATTGGCATAAAAAGCCGCCCCGAAGGACGGCTTGCGCGGCGGTAGGATTTGCACCTACGTCTCCTCAATCAAGGGCACTCCTCGTACTGTGCTACTTTCCGCGATTTCTATTTTCCCTTACGCTGGCAACCTTATCAAGTTTTGGATCAGTGCCGATCTAACTGGTAATCAAACATCGAGCGCAATATAAGAAAGGCAGTGCGGCAGTTCGAAAAGGTGGAAGGTGGGCCGGTAAGCCCCTCTATTGTCGTGCTTAACTGCGAGGAAGTCCCTGTGACAAGAGAGGACGCGCTGAAGCGCGTGCGGCTTGAGATGTCGAGGCATGACATCGACCGCGTTATCTTGTTGACCAGGGCGGGGCCATAGACGACATAAAGAAATGAGCCCCAGGTTAGCTATCCAGCACGCCCAGGGCTTTTCAAATCAGATTATACACACCTGGGTAGCGCAATGTCAGTGCGGCGGTCTCCAAAACTGCTTACCGGGGTTCGATTCCTCGGCCAGGTGCCATCGGGGCGTGGCGGAATTGATAGACGCGCGTGCCTCAGGAGCACGTGGGCTTCGCCCGTGCGGGTTCGAGTCCAGCCGGCCTGACCAAACGTTGAACCAGGCCATCCGCACGGGTGGCCTGGTTCATGCCGAAAAGCGCCCCGCACGGGACAAGACGATGCCTCACACGGGGCAGAAATGGAGGGAGCATGGCCCAGGAGACCACGCCCGCCGAGACCGAGCCGACCGAACCTGCACAGGGCGGAGACACCGGCCAGGACCCCGACTACAAGGCGCTCTACGAGAGCGCGCTGAAGGAATCGCGAAAAGACCCTCGCAGCCGCGCGCAGCGTCGACCTCTCCACGATGCCTCCCGGCCTGTTTCTGCTGTCAGCGCGCCCTAAAACAAGCAGCCCTCAATCAACTCTTTGCCTCGCAAGGCGTTGACCCACTCCTGCGGAATTGCGTCCATGCCGTATGCTGTGCCGGCAAGGGCGCCTGCGACGGCTGCGGTGGTGTCGGTGTCGTCGCCCAGATTGACGGCGGCAAGGACGCAATCTTCGTAGCTGTTAGTGTTGACGAAGCACCAGGTGGCTGCCTTAAGCGTGTCGCGCACGAAGCCGCCGGACCTGATTTCCTGCTCAGGCACACCTTTCAGATGAAGCGCCCACGAGGGAAGCGTGCCGTTCATCACGCCCCTCATCAGCTCGACAAATATGACGCATGCATCGGTCGACGTTCTGTGGGCGTGCGTTATCGCGGAGACCTCGCAGATCTCGTCGTCAGTCGCGTCGACAAACGCCAGGGGCGCGATGCGCATGAGTGAACCGTTGCCGTTGTCGCGTTCGCCGGAGCCGCCTTTGCCGGTGTGCAGGGCGCGGGCGGTCGTGCCGCCATAATCGAAAACGCCGTCGATCGTATACTCGCCACGGGCAATCCAGCTTACGAACTTGTCGCGCATGTCCGCGGTGTCGATGTGCCCGAGCTCCCTAATCGAGTCACAGGTAGCAAGCGTCATGGACGTGTCGTCGCTCCAGGTGCCGTCGGGCTGCCCATGCGTGCCGTAGCCGGTCATGTCCGTGCATTTGAACGTGCCGCGGGGCCTAAACTCGTAAGGAACGCCCAGCGCGTCGCCGACGGCAAGCCCATAGATGCAGTCGCGCAGTGTCGTTTTCGGTCTGTCTGTCATGGAGCGCTCCTCTTATGTCGGGGGATATGAAACGCCGTCGGGGGTATCGGTCGCAACGTGCTGCTACCCTTGCGCTTCGCCATTAGTCGCTTCGTTGATGGCGCGGTACTCGGCACTCAGCTCGCGCGCCAGCTCTTCCTTGCTTGGAAGATACGGCAAGTATTTGGCGGCAAACACTTGGTCGTTGTCTTCGGGCAGCGTGTACTCGACAATCGAGTCGCTTTTGTCCGCGCAGAGCACGATGCCTATAGGCGGATTGTCGCCTTCGTTCATGAGTTCGCGCGTGTAGTAGTTCACGTACATTTGCATCTGGCCCAGGTCCTGATGCGTAAGGTCATCGGTCTTAAGGTCGATGAGCACGAAGCAGCGCATCAGATAGTTGTAAAACACAAGGTCAATATAGAAATGGCGCCCATCAAAGGTGATGCGCTTTTGGCGCGCCTCGAAAGCGAAACCACGGCCAAGCTCCAGCAGGAACTTCTGAAGATGCGTGATGAGCGCCTGCTCTAGATCGCTCTCGCGAAACGCAGTATCGTCCGAGAAACCTAAAAACTCCAGTACATATGGGTCACGGATGATATCCTCGGGGCGACGAGCCGGGGCGCTCTTTTGGATTTCCTGGGTGACGGCCTCCTTGTCCTTGCTGGCAAGCAGGCGCTCGCGGAACATGGTGTTGATCTGGCGCTCGAGCTGACGCGTGCTCCAACGAGAATCGGCGCATTCGTTCATGTACCAGGCGCGAGCATCAGGGTCGGGAATGCGCATCAACCTGCGGTAATGAGTCCAGCTCAATTCGCTACGCAGTGCGTCGCGAATTGGAAACGCAAGAAAGAACTGACGCATATTGCGAAGGTTTGCGATGCCAAAGCCTCTTCCGAAATCCGCGGTAAGCCTTCTGGAGAGGCCTGCAATCAATGCCTCTCCATATGCTGCGCGCTCCTCTCCGCCCTGTTCATCAACAATGCTCTTGCCGATCTCCCAATACGCCTCAACCATCGCAAAGTTAACGGCGGTATAGGCCTTGTCGCGAGCGGCGTTGAGAATCGAGGAAACCTGCTTGTAAAAAACTTCTGGCACGATTGCCGATTCTCCACGGTTTACCAGTTCGCCCATCACTGTCGCCCCACTTTCATCTTGTGGAATGCATCTTTATCGCATTTAGTTTAAAGCCTCGCGCGGACACGAATTGCTGTGCTGTCTGGCACCTTCGCATGGGAGCCTTTCGGTGACTAAAATGTGACCATAGAGACAGTTTTATCGAACCTCATAGGGGTGGCGCTTATGGACAACAACACTTTGCTGTTCCAGGACAAAGGTTCGGGCAGGTTTAAAGACGTCAAGATCTACCCTAACCGCATCGAGGTGCTCAAGAAGGGCACTTTCGGCGGCAAGCATATCGAGATTGTCTACCTTAAGGACATCACGGGCGTTAACAGGATCAAGGGCCGCAATGTTTTTCTGCGCAACAGGTTGTTGACTGCCTGTGTCTTTTGCCTGAGCAGCCGCTCCCGGGCTCAGGAATTCGTCAACGTGCTCAATATGGTGATGTGACCGGGCGCTTTCGAACACAAAAAGCCGGGATGCAAGGAGTCACACCTTGCATCCCGGCTGAGCTAAAACGGCGCTGCTGCATGCCGTTGGAGCTTTAGCGCTTGATCTCGATATCGTCGAGCTTAACGTCCATGGCCTCGGTCTTTGCCTCGGCGATGTCATCGGCAAATTCCAGAGACTTCATCATGGTTTCGACGGCATCCTTGTGCTCCTCGACATTGTCGATGCGCACGTAGACGCTGCCGCCGCCTGCTTCGGTGAAGTACTCAGTCGTCACGCCGCCCGAGTGTGTATAGGAAGCGTTGCGCCAAGTCTTGCCGTTGTACTTGACGGGGTCATTCTCGGTCCATTCAAAGCTGGCATTCCACTTTGCCTCGTAGTCGAACAGCTCGTCGGCGTTCTTGTCAGAGTCGAAGACGGGGATGAAGCGATCGCTGGCGTGCTCGCTCTCGGTGAACTTAAACTGGGCCCTGTCGGCGGTATCGCCTGCGACGTCGGTGACCTCGACGCCCTCGGGGACCTCGACCTTAAACCAGATGAAGTCGGTCCTCATATCCACGGCTGGCTTTTCTGCGCCGCCGCCACCGCCACTGCCGGTAGCGCCGCCGCTTCCGCCGCAACCCACCAGGGCAACCGCGGCAAAGAGACTGATGCAGAGGGTGAGAATCGCAAAGGCCTTCTTTTTCATGGTCGTGTCCTCCTCGATCTGTAATCGTCCATGGATTACCTGCCTTTACTGTACGCGTGGACGGCTCGCTAGGGTGGGCCATGTGTCCCATTCTGGGGGCTGGAATTGCGCCGACAAGTGGCAATATGTGCGGTCGCAAAAGAGGGGAGGGCCGATGCTGTCGGCCCTCCCCGGGGTGAGGTGCCCGTTGATTTAATGGGGCGCGCGTGCGTGGGCGTTGCCCCAACAGGTTCCTTGTTTATAGATATGCCTCAGTTTTTGACGTCCGGAAGTCTCGAAAGGTGGGCCATGTGTCCCATGTTTGCGGTGCCGACGCCTATCGTTCGTCATAGAAATCCGCGATGGCCAGGTGCGCTGACGCTCGCGTACTTATGGGCTAGACTTAGCACCATTACGTGATCGATGCGGTCGGCCGGCGTCGGCCGCCCGACCGATATATATGACTTGAAGGTGCGTGTGCGTATGAGCCAAGAGATGATGGATAAAACCTGTCGCGGTTTTGCCGAGGCGCTGGCCGCGCGCGAGCCAGTTCCCGGTGGTGGCAGCGCGAGCGCTTTTGTGGGCGCGCTGGGCGCCTCGCTGTGCGGAATGGTTGCCCGCTACGGTGCGACCAATCCCGCGCTTGCTGATCGTGCGGATGACCTGACGCGTGCGTTTGCCCAGGCAGACGAGTTGGCGCAGGAGCTTGTGGGTCTGGTCGCCGAGGACGTTCGTGCGTACGGCCAGGTGTCCGCTGCGTACGGTATTCCGCGTGAGGACCCGGCCCGACCGGCTGCGATTCAGGATGCGCTGCATGTGGCCGCTATGCCGCCGTATCGCATTATGGATGCCTGCGGGCGCGCACTGGCGCTGCTCGAGGACATGGCCGACAAGGGTTCGCGTCAGCTGCTGTCCGATGTGGCGTGCGGCGCCGTATTCTGCCGCGCCGCCATGCAGGGCGCGAGCTTGACGCTCTTTGCGAACACCACGTCTATGAAGGATCGTGCACGCGCCGAGGAGCTCGAGACGGCGTGTGATGAGTTGCTCGACACATGGTTGCCGCGCGCCGATGCGCTGGCGCGCCGCGCCTCCGACGCTGCAAGAAAGAGGGGATAGCCATGGCTGAGCTACTGAAGGGTGCTCCCGTCGCCCGCGCTTTGACTGAGGAGCTCGCTGCCCGCTGCGCTGCGCTGCGCGAACGCGGTGTTGTTCCGACGCTTGCTATCGTGCGTGTGGGTGAACGCGAGGACGACCTGTCCTACGAGCGCGGTGCCCTCAAGCGCTGCGAGAAGGTTGGCATTGAGGCTCGCCGCGTTTTGCTTCCTGCCGATGTTTCGCAGGACGAGCTGTTGACGGCCGTCGAGGACATCAATACCGATTCGGCTGTTCATGGCTGTCTGATGTTCCGCCCGCTGCCCGCCGGCCTTGACGAGAACGCCGTCGCCGCAGCGCTCGATCCCGCCAAGGACGTTGACTCCATGACGCCGGCTTCACTGCTCACCACGCTTTCGGGGCGCGGCGAGGGTTTTGCCCCCTGCACAGCCGAAGCCGTGCTTGCTTTGCTGGATCATTACGGCGTTGAGCTGGATGGGGCCAAGGTTGCTGTGGTCGGACGCTCACTGGTAATTGGCCGCCCCGTTGCCGCCATGCTTACGGCGCGCAACGCAACCGTGACGACGTGCCATACGCATACGCGCGATCTTGCCGCCGAGTGCTGTGCTGCCGACATTGTGGTTGCCGCCGTTGGACGCGCGCGCACGATTGGCGCAGATGCGGTCCGCGAGGACCAGGCGATTATCGATGTTGGCATTAATTGGGACGAAGCCGCTGGCAAGCTGGTCGGCGACGTCGATTTTGATGCCGCGGAGCCGGTTGTTGGCGCAATCACCCCCGTGCCGGGTGGCGTGGGCGCCGTGACGACAGCAATTCTCGCCAAGCACGTGATCGAGGCGGCTGAGCGCGCGGTAAAATAGGCGTTTGGAGGCTGTTTAGGGGGTTGGTTAGATACCCCGTGGTCAAAAAATGCCAAATATGAGTACTGTTGCCAAGTTAGTCACATATGTTTGAGATCATTTTGGCTCTTTAGCGATAAGTAATATCGTTAAAGAGCCAATTTTATTGGACGTATGGGGAATTACTAGACTCAGTTTTTGGACAGGTGAGGATTCCCGGCGCCCGGAACAGTGCAATTTGCTGCCACTAAATTTGTGACAGTACTCATATTTGGCATTTTTTGACCACGGGGGCTGCCGAGGCCGTGGTTTCGCCCTTTCTGCGCCGAAGCGATACACTGTTGCCGTTTGATTTCTTCGCTCAAGGAGGATGCGCATGCCGTGCACAACGATTTTGGTCGGTAAGAACGCGAGCTACGACGGGTCGACCCTGGTCGCGCGTAACGAGGACTCGTCCAACGGGGTGTTTGAGCCCAAGCGTATGCGTGTGGTGCATCCCGACGAGCAGCCGCACGTCTACACGAGCGTCCTGAGTCACCTGACCGTTGAACTGCCCGATAACCCCATGCGCTACACGAGCGTCCCCGATGTTGTCCCGGGCCACGGCATCTGGGCCGAGGCCGGTTTCAACGAGCTCAATGTGGGCATGTCCGCAACCGAGACGCTCACCACCAACGAGCGCGTTCGCGGCGCCGATCCGCTCGCGGACTACGCGCCCGCCAAGGGCAACGAGGGCGAGGACGGCTATGTGCCGGCGCAGCCTGGTGGCCTGGGCGAGGAGGACATGGTGACCCTGGTCCTGCCCTACGCCAAGTCCGCCCGCGACGGCGTTCGTATCCTGGGCGACCTGCTCGAGCGCTACGGCACCTACGAGAACAACGGCATCGCCTTTAGCGACGTGGACGAGATCTGGTGGCTCGAGACCATCGGCGGCCACCACTGGATCGCCAAGCGCGTGCCCGACGACGCCTATGTGACCATGCCCAACCAACTGGGCATCGACAGCTTTGACCTGGACGATGCCGAGGGCGCCCAGGCCGACCACATGTGCTCGGCCGACCTGCGCGCCTGGATGGCTGAGTGGCATCTGGACCTGACGCTGGGCGTTGAGGGCGACGGCCCGGCTGCGGTCTTTAACCCGCGCGAGGCATTTGGCTCGCATAGCGACAGCGACCACGTCTACAACACGCCGCGCGCGTGGTACATGCAGCGCTGTCTCAACCCCAGCGACGTGTGGGATGGCCCCGACGCCGACTACACGCCCGAGAGCGACGATATCCCCTGGAGCCGCGTGCCCGAGCGCAAGGTGACCATCGAGGACATCAAGTACGTACTCTCGAGCCACTACCAGGGCACGGAGTACGACTGCTACGGCAGCAAGGGCACGCCCGCTACGCGTGGCGCATATCGTCCCATCGGCATCAACCGCAACAGCCAGCTTGCCGTGCTGCAGCTGCGCCCCTATGCGCAGCCGGACTACCGCGCCGTGCAGTGGATGGCGTTTGGCTCCAACTCGTTTAACGCGCTGGTTCCGCTGTACGCCAACGTCGAGACCATGCCCGAGTACTATGCCGACACGCAGGCTCGCGTGACGTCCGAAAACTTCTACTGGGCCAACCGACTGATCGGCGCGCTGGCTGACGTCCGTTTCCATGAGTGCGGCCGCGCTGTGGAGGACTATCAGGAGAAGGTCGGTGGCATGGGCCACAAGCAGATCCATGACGTCGACGCTGCCGTAGCCGCTCTGCCCGAGGTCGAGGTGCCTGCCGAGCTTGCACGCGCCAACGAGGCCTTTGCCGAGCGTGTTCGCGTGGAGACCGATGCCCTGCTGGGCAAGGTGCTTTACACCACGAGCTGCGCCATGAAGAACTCTTTCGCGATGAATGACAACGTGAGGTAGGGATTTCCCGTCGATCGAATAGCGCTAAAACGCTTTGTCGCTTTCGCTCAATCTTGGGTACAAGAACGCCAATGCAGTTGTTTGTGATTGGAGATAACCATGGTTATGAAACTCGATCAGCTTGTTAACGGCGCCATTAACGTGGGCTTTGGCGCTGCCGCCGTTGCTGTCGAAGGCGGCAAGAAGGTCCTCGACGACCTTAACACCAAAGGCGAGCAGGTCCGCAAGGACACCGCCACCCCCGATATCGCCCGCAGTGTGTCCGACATGTTCGAGCAGGCCGGCGGTACCATCTCCGATCCTGTCTCTTATACACATCTCCGAGCCCACGAGACTCCT
>UQXA01000055.1 GCA_900544865.1 uncultured Collinsella sp.
CGAGATGCTCAGGAGTCTCGTGGGCTCGGAGATGTGTATAAGAGACAGGTTTAAGAACGTCCCCAATGACTGACCAATGACTAGGCAAGGGCGGCCATGATGGTGCGGGCGACGCCGTCGTGGTCGTTGTCGTATTCGGTGATGGCGTCGGCGGCCTCGCGGTCTTCGGACTCGGCGTTGATCATGGCCATGCCGTGGCCCGCTGCCTGCAGCATGGGGATGTCGTTGATGTTGTCGCCGAACGCCCAGGCGTCGGCGAGACGCTTGCCCAGGTATTCGCATAGCCACGTGAGGGCCGTCCCCTTGGTGGCGCCCTCGCTCATGACCTCGATATTCATGGCGTACGAACGCGTGACCTCAATGCCCCCGAGCGTGTCGAGCTCCGCTGCGATGGCGTCGCGATCGACCGGGTCGTGCCAGTACATGGCGATGCGTTCGAGCGTCTCGACCTCGTCGATCTTGCTGTCGATATCCATGTCGATCGGCGTTCGTGTGCGCTTGAGCGAAGCCGCAATGTGGGGATCGCCGCCGCAGAATTCGTCCAGGCGCGTGTAGAGCGAGCGGGGGAGGAAGCACTGCCCGTCCGCGAAGATATCGAAGGTCACATCGTGGCCGGCGGCGATGCTATGGATGCGGTGGGCGATGGCGCGGTCGAGCGGTCGGCTCAAAATGCGCGTAGCGCGTGAAGTATCGGTGGGCGTACCGTCGTCGAGCTGCCAGACGCTGGCACCGTTGTCGCAGACCGCGTAGTGTACGGCGGGGTGGGCGAGGATGGGCTCAAAGATACCCGACAGCGGGCGCCCCGTGCAGGGCACAAACTCAACACCGCGGCGCGCAAGCTCGTCGAGCATCGCCCAGGTGGCATCGCTCATCTGCTTATCGCTCGTCAGCAGCGTCCCATCCATATCGGAAAACACAATCATTCGTTGCGATCCTTTCTACTGGCATAAAAAGTGTGGCCAAGGGCTTGGGTCCCTGGCCACGCTCGAGTTCTATAACGGTCCGCGTCCTAGCGGTCAGCGAGCGGCTTGTACTCCAGCGGCTCGATCACCGGACGATAGGCCGGGCGAATAATACGGTGCGCGCAGAAGAGCTCTTCCATGCGGTGCGCAGACCAGCCGGCCATGCGGGCGACGGCGAACAGCGGCGTAAAGAGCGTCTCGGGCACGCCGAGCATCTTGTAGATAAAGCCCGTGTACAGGTCGATGTTGGCACAGATGGGCTTGGTCATGCCGTGATCGCGCATCACTTGCGGGGCCAGGCGCTCGATGCGCTCGATGAGCGCGAACTCCTCGCCCAGGTCCTTCTTGGCGGCAAGCGTGCGCGCGTAACGACGGCACACCTCGGCACGCGGGTCGCTCAGCGTGTAGACGGCGTGGCCCATACCGTAGATGAGACCCGTGCCGTCGAAGGCCTGCTTGTCGAGGATCTTGCCCAGGTAGGCTGCGACCTCGTCCTCGTCCTCCCAATTGGAGACATGCGCGCGGATGTCCTCGTGCATGGAGACAACCTTGACGTTGGCGCCACCGTGGCGCGGGCCCTTGAGTGAGCCGATAGCCGCGGCGTAGGCGGAATACGGGTCGGTGGCCGAGGAGGACAGCACGCGGCAGGCAAACGTGGAGTTGTTGCCGCCTCCGTGTTCGGCATGCAGCATGAGCATCACGTCGAGCAGCATGGCTTCGTCGCGGGTGAATGCCATGCCGCCGCGCAACACCTGCAGGATGGTCTCGGCGGTGGAGAGACCGGGTGTGGGGTGCGGTACATGAACCTCGGAGCCGCGAAGCTTGGCGACCGAGGCCATGTGTGCGAAGGCGGCGATGCGCGGGAGACGTGCGAGCATGGAAATGGCGACGTCGATTTCGTGCTCAGGCGTGATCACGTCTGGTTCGGCATCGAAGGCGTAGAGCAGCAGTACGGCGCGCTGGAGCACGTTCATGATGCTCGACGACACCGTGGTCATAGGGAACTCTTTAACGTACTCGTCGCTCAGATGTCTAAAGGCACCTAGGCGCTCGCAGAAGCCGTCGAGCTCTTCCTTGTTGGGCAGCGAACCCGTGATAAGCAGATAGGCGACTTCTTCGTAGCCGTAGCGATTCTCGGCCTGGGCATTGTTGACCAGATCCTCGATGCTGTAGCCGCGAAGCGTGAGCTTGCCCTGATCGGGCACGACCTTTCCGTCGACCTTGTTGTAGCCGTGCACATCCGAGATACGAGTGAGGCCCGCGACCACGCCCGAGCCGTCGGCATTGCGCAGGCCGCGCTTGACATTGTGCTCGACAAACAGGTCCTCGTCATAAGGGTCGGTCGGCAGGCCGTGGTAGAGGCTTTCGCTCTCAGACGAAATCTGGCGGCTTGCTTCGTAATCCAGAACCAGTCGGCTCAAGTGGTCATCGAAGCGGTAATAGATTTTCTTGGCGTCGTAGGCCATGCGCGCTCCTCTCCGGGCCGCATCGGGGTGGCTTGCATGGGCATGCGCGCGTCAGGCTATCCCCAGCGGCTTGCTCGCTACAGGCGGTACATAAAGTTAAAGACGTCCTCGCGCTGGATGGACACGTTGACGCCCGAAAGCTCGCCGGCCTCGGCCAGGGCCTTCTGCAGCTCAGCGAAGTCGAGCTTGGACTCGGCGGTATCGGCCAGCATGGTCATGGTGAAGATGTCCTCGATAATGGACTGCGTGATGTCGCGGATGTCGACGTTGGCCTCGCCCAGGACGCGGGTGACGCCGGCGACGATGCCGGGGCGGTTCTTGCCAAGGACGGTGATGACGATACGGGAGGACGAGATCTCGGCCATGGGAAACCCTTTCGCGTGATTGCGGCGCGCGCGGGGCGCTCCGCTACGGTACAGTGTTCATCATTGTACCTGTCTGGCGCAAAAAAGGCGCGCTCGCTGCGGCGTTACATGCCTGCAACATGAGCGTAAGGGGGAAGGCCGTACGGGGAAGAGCCGTCTGGCGCGTGTCCGGCTCGTGTTGGGTTGATTTCCGATCGCAGCCGAACACATTGAGCGGACAGGCCGTTCCCGCAGTCAGCCGAACGCCTCCGACGGCTGATTCCGAACTGGAAGCGGAGGGCATCCCCGCCCTTCGGTAGGGGATACCGCTCCGCGGCGCATGCCGCGGGCGGCGCCCCTATCGGACCACCGTGACCTCAGTTGGGATGGGCCCAGCACTGCCGCGTACTCGGTGAGCTAGAGCCAACTGTTCGTCTTCACGTCGCGTATGGCGATATTTCGGTCGTCCGGCTCGGTGATGCCGTAGCCGAACGCCTGGAGCGTCTCGATGGACTCCTGGATCCTCTGTTGGAACATGGGACCCGGATCGACCCTCGGCCCGAGGTGCCCGCGCCAAAGGCACGGCGTGGCGCGCAGCATGTTATGGATTTTGGAGATGGGCTCGATGTCGGCGTAGACGTTGAGCGTCGCCATGGCGTCCTTGTGGCCGAGGATCGATTGGAGCGCCTTGATATCGCCGCCTTGGCGGATCCACTGCGTTGCGAACGTGTGGCGAAGGCCGTGGAACGTGATCAGCTCGTCGTTGGTGCCCATGAGGCCGTTGGTCTCCGAGAACGTCTTGAACGCCCTGCGGATATAGCTTGTCGTCGCGAAGGTCGCGCCCGGCTCCGACAGGATGTAGCAGTCCCCGATCTCGACCGCCCCGGTAAGGCCGCGCAAGCGCAGCTTTCCGCAGTCGATCTCGTGGGTCTCCTTCAGGAAGGGGAGTAGGCCGACCGGGTCGATGGGGATACCCCTGGCGTCATGGGTCTTGGTGTCCTTGATGAACGAACCCATTCCCTTCGCGTACGCCACCGAGTGTCTGATCGAGATCAGGCCCGTCTCGAAATCCACATCGCACCACCGAAGGCCGCAGACCTCGCCGATTCGCATCCCCGTGTGCAGGGCGAGTACGACCGCCCTCTAATCCTCGGCGGACCAATCGAGTCCGAACTCCTTTCGGGCATCCTCTTCGCTCATGACTTCGAGAAGGTCTCCGGGTTGGCAACGAAGGGCGAGGCATAGCTGCTCGAGTGTGTTGAAGCGAATGCCGCGAATATGCCCTTTTTTAATACGGGACAGGTTCACGGGCGTGGTTCCAATCCTTTCGGCAAGTTCGTTCGAGGAAATCTTTCGCTCGGCCATGATCTTGTCGAGGCGAACAATTACGGGCATGGCGTTTCCTTACGCAATCTCGTCGGAGTCGAGGTACAGCTCTCGGGCGTACAAGAAGAGCTGGGAAAGCATGAACAGGACGATGCCGAGAACCAGAGAGGTCCAATCGAATGATGAAGCGATCTCTTGGGCACCGACGGCCCCCTCGCCGCCAAACATCGAAACGGAGGTTTTGAGTGAGCCGGCGTAGAGGCTGGTGGCAGCTTGAACAACGAAGAGAATGCCGAGCACCTTCAAGCATGTCGCAGACCCTTTCTTGAAGGGGTCTCCGCTCTTGATCGTCCACACGAGAACGGCGCTGAGGATGGTCGTAGCGATACCGATGACGGCAGGGACCAATGTCGAGATCGCAAGGGCTGGATACGCGGGGGAGTCTGCAATTACAGGGTTGTCGAGCACTTCGATTGCTGGCTTTAAGGAGAACGCCACCTGTGCGATGGCGGTGGCGCAAAGGGTCGCAGAGGCTATCGCACATGCGATGCGGAAGGAATGAAGCCGGGGAGTGCGATTGTCGGAACTCATAATAACCTCCGAAGAATTTAAAAAACTCAGGTTACTTTTTAACAGTTTATGTTAAATTGACTTTGCCGGCAAGTAATCACAGCATGCTGCAACCGAAATCCCTCTAGATTGGAGAGGATTATGTTCAGTACTGTTAAGTCGTGTAAGCTCTTGGTTTTCCTCGGCCTCGCTCTTTGTCTGTTGCTGCCGGGAGCCCCCGCTTTTGCGGATACCCCGATGCCTCCTTCCCAGGAGAGCAGCCAGTGTGCCCTCGTTGAGCCCCTCGGGTATACGGACGACGTCGTCGATACCTACTGGAGCTACAGCTGTCCTCGCGGCGTAAGCGGGCACAGCATCTCGATGTTCAACATCTCTTACAAGACGATCTCCTACCGAAATGGCTATCGCCGATCCGCGCATCATAGGGAATCCCGCCTCGCTGCAATGTGCTCCTGTGGTGTTCTTGGCACAACTGATAAATGGCAATTTGTCTATAGCACCTACTAGATGCGAGGAAGGGCCGAGCATTTTGTTCGGCCCCTCTGTTCCGACTGGATGAGGTTAAGGTTGGCGATGAATATGCTCAAAATCTCGAAGGCGATCTTTAGGTCGCTTCTCTCCTCCAGGTCGCTCTGTGTTGTCGTTGTTGCGTTGATGGTTCTTTGTGCTCTGCCCGTCTTCAGGAGCGCGGCCGGCATCGACGGACGGGTCGAATACCTCGAGTCGGGAATAACCCGTGTTGAGCAGGAATTGTCAGCATCCTATGCGGATGCGCTTGTGAATGCGGGGGAGGACGGTGTCTATACCTCTTCATCAAGCATGCCCGCGCTTCTGTACCCTCTTGCCGCGGGACGTCTTATCTTGGCACCGCTCTCTCCCCTACTTCCGTTTCTGCAGATATCGGATGGAGAGTACACCTATTATGACGGATCGAAGGAGTACTTGCTATGGGTCGCAACGGCCGTTGCCGTCTCGTTCCTTGCCGCGCGTCTTAACAAACGTGAAAAGCTCATCATCCAGGCACCGATGGGCGAGCTGGGTAGACTTGTTGCATCGAGCGTATGGGCGAGTGTTTTTGCAATGCTTGCCGTCCTCGCCATCAATCTTCCAGGGATAATCGCCGCGCTTGTGAAGAATGGCCCGGGCTCGCCGTTCTATCCGATAGGCTACATTCAATATGCGACTCCGGTTATCAAACCGGCTTGGCTGGTGTTCGCGCAGACGGCCATCTTGCAATTCTTGGTGGCAGCGTTCATCTCGCTTGTCGTTCACCTTGCCGTGAAGATTGCCAATAACCCTACGCTTGGAATCGTGTTCGTATGTGCCCTGATGGGGGTGACGATGGTTCCCGGGTATTACGGAAGATCCATCGCTTTACGTGAGTTCGCCCTGTTGAATCCCCTTACGTATGCGAACACTGAGTTGACCGTCGGCGCCTATAGCCCGTACCCGACAATGCAGATAGTGAATCTGCCTGGACTTTGCTTCGAGCGTGGCGCGATTGCCCTCGTATGCGCAATCGGGATCGAGGTGCTGGCAATTAGCCTGCTTTGCGTTGCTGGAAAGAGCGGCTGCGCGTGCCCGATATCCCCGATTTGTCTTGAGAGAGGTTCCTTCACTGCATCGAGAACGGCAACTCGTTCGAGCGCTTGTGCCTCCGCCGTTGCATACGTAAGAACGATGGGGAAACTGCTCCTGCGTTCTCCTACCCTCGCCGTATGCGCGATTGCAATGTCGACGACGATGCTGGCCCCGGCTCTGGTCGAGATGTTTCCTGACGCTGATAACGTTTCCGCTGTTCGGTATAGGGATGGGGAGCTCCGTTCAATAGATCGGTATCTAGAGCAGGACGCTGCGAATATGGACGTCGAGGGCAAAGCGGCCCTGGAAGGCATGCGAGATGCTCTTTCGGGTTTCGTGTACGCGCCCACGCCTGCGGAGGGGTTTCGAAGCCTTGCGACGTACGAGCGCGCTCGAGGCGAGCTGGGCGCGGCAGATGCGACCCTCCTGCAATCGATCGGAATCGAGCCGGAGACTCCTTCTCGTGCGGAGGCGCGCGCCCTTCTGCTCGAGTCGATCGCGAGCTTGCCGGACCCCAAGGTTTACGAGTTAAGTACGAAGATGCCCCCATTAGTCCTCCTTTCGTATCTCCAGGCAGCGCTTCCCTCCTTATTTTTGCTGTTGCCCGTGGTTGTCACATCGCTCGCGTGCACCCACCTGCAGTGTCGTTCCCTTCTGGTTCTCCAGATCCCCGCAACAGCGCATGTGCGTTTTCTGACGGCTGTTGCGCTGGCTCTCCTGCTTGGCTTGGTGCTGCTTTTGGTGTCGATGGTTCCCGCTGTCGTTGTGTCCGTGATTAAGAACGGTGCGGGTGGATCGGAGTATCCCGTCGCTCTCATTCGGGCGGGAGCTTCGACAACGTCCATGGTGGGGGAGGCGGTGTTGTGCAGTATTCCGTTGCTGGTCATGGCATACGGCGTGATTTCCGTCGTCGCTGCGTTGACAGCAGCGATTAGCCGCAACCCCGTTGTCACCGGAATGGTTTGCGCGGTTCTCTTGGTGTTGGGTTCGTTGAGCGCTCATGTTGAAAGCGTGGGCATGGGCGTCGCGCTGCTGGCTCCATTCGCCTCGTTTGATCCCGCTTCCCAGGTGGGGACGATTGGGTTCCTTGGGCGAGGGACGAACGCGATGCCTTTTGGAGAGGTCGTCGGCGCATCGGGCGCTCTGCTGGTGGTCTTGGGCGCCGTATCTCCGTTGATGGTGCGCCTGAGTGTTCCAAAGATCGAAAGGGGATGATCTCGATGATTGACCTTCAAACGCTGACGATCTCTTATGGAAAGAAGGTGCTCGTAGATTCGGTGAACGCTGAGTTTGCCCCGGGTACGGTCTACGGTCTCGTCGCTCCGAACGGGCATGGAAAGACGACGTTGCTGCGTGCGATGGCAGGTTTGCCGGGTCCTCGCGTGGACGGGAGCATCGTTCTGGATGAGGTGCAGGGTGCGGGTGCGAGAGAGGTCCGTTCTATGATCTTCTATGCACCTGGTGAGGGGACGCTGCTGTATCCCGGATTGCGTGCGGAAGATCACCTCAAGATGGTTTGCGATATGTGGCCGCATGCTCGCGATATCGAAGAGATAGTGGAACAAACGCAGATAGGCGAGTTCGCGAAGATGAGGATCCGCACTCTGAGCCAGGGCATGAAGCAGCAGCTTACCCTGGCGATTGCGTATGCGACGGGTGCGCGGTACCTTCTATTAGATGAGCCCATGAACGCGCTCGACCCCAGCAGGGTGGACTTGCATTCCGAGATTTTCAGGAAGCTGGCCGATTCTGGTACGTGCATCATCATGTCATCCCACATCTTGGATTCGGTCGATAGGCTGTGCGATGAGATTCTGTTTTTGAAGGATGGGAGGCTCATTAGAAGCATTCCGCAAGATGATGCTGCGCCGAAGTCTCCTGGATCCCATTTCGCAAAGCCTGCCGGACGCGCCGAGGGTGCGCTAAGCACGTATCGGCGACTCTACGAAAAGGGCGGGTAGAAATGCAAGTTAATAATCTATGTGGTCGATATGCCGTTAAACCCGCATATCGATACCGCTCA
>UQXA01000056.1 GCA_900544865.1 uncultured Collinsella sp.
AACTGCGGGAACGGCCCATTTGCTCAATGTGTTCGGCTGAGATCGGAAATCAACCGTTCACAGAATTGCGAGCGGTCAAACCCAAATCCTTGGGTATAACTGCAACAAGATAAAGTGTCCGGCGGCCAACGCGCCCGCGCCCGCCCGATGCACGAGCCCCGCGCCCGTGCGATAGACCAAGGAGGAAACCATGAACGAGGGCTACACCAAGGTATTTGTTTCACTCGACGGTACTGAGCAGCAGGATTTTGTGCTCGCACGCGCCATCAAGGTCGCCGCGAACAACGGCGCCAAGCTGATCATCGGCCACGTCATCGATTCCACGGCGCTCGAGAGCGCCGGTTCCTATCCGGTCGACCTGGTCAACGGCCTAGAGGAAGCATTCAAGAACTCCATCGCCAAGCAGCTCGAAGAGGCCAAGGCCAATCCCGATATTCCCGAGGTCGAGGTTATGATTCGCGCCGGCCGTATTCGTGAGACGCTCAAGGACGAGATGCTCGACGTGGTCAAGCCCGACCTGGTGCTCTGCGGCGCCCGCGGCCTGTCCTCGATCAAATATGCGCTGCTGGGTTCGATTTCGACGTTCCTGCTGCGCAACACCGACTGCGACATTCTGGTCGTGAAGTAGGTTCCTTCCCGCCGGCGCAAGGCCTGCGGGGTTATCACGCCGACGTCCTCGCCGCTTCGCGGCTGCGGGATGTCGGCTTAGATAACCCCTCCCGGCCTTGCGCCTTCGTCACCGTACTTCAGCGAGTTATCTGATAGAAAAATGGCGTGCCGCCCCGTTTGGGGCGGCACGTTTTGTTTGGGCGGCACGTTTTTGTTATAAGGCGATCCTGCTTAAACGAGCTTGCACTTCTGGAATGATCTTCTCGAACATTACCTCCGCCTCGGGAAAACCCTCTTCTTTGAGACCGCGCGCCGCGTCTCTTAGCGCGTCTGGAACCTCATTGCAGGTATCAGCAATCATTCCGGCGACAATTCCCCCGGGCAAACCCGCCTCAATCATTTGGCTCATCACCGACCCACGCGTTACGTCGTCAATCTTGCGGCTCCCACCAAACGAGACGCCCATCTCACGAACGAGACTGGGGTAAACCGTTGTGGACAGCACGTCATAGAGCGGCGCCAACCTCACCTGCTTCCAACTTTCGTCCCATACGAGCGACCAGTTCTTTAGATGGTTATCACAGTTACCTACGGCATAGTCGAACAGCTGGTTATAGCCGACAAGGAACCTGTCCTCCATTTGATTCGTCGACGCCCTTCGCACCGCATCGACGATAAGCCCCAGGTAATTGACGCCCGTCGGCTCATATTTAAGCTCACGCGAGATGCCCTTGGCCTGACAAACATCTTCCTGGTGCAAACGGTATGGAATTGGCAATCCGTCAACCGAGCGTCCGGTATCAGGCGTTACTCGGTCAAATCGTTTCACGGCGATAATTGGCTCGGCATCCTCAACTCGGATAAGAAAGCACTCTTCGGCCGATAGGTCCATCAGAGAGGCGGCTCTCACGCACATCGCTTCGCACACTGTCTCGCCCGGGAACGTTTTCGACCCTGCCTTGAGAATGTGTGTGGATGGGGCCGCTCCATGAGGCAGGTACCATCCACCACATGGGTCATCACCCGTATGGTAGAGACCGACCTTCGCCTGAGCACCTGCAAGGGAGATTCGACTCTCTAGCGTTAAATCAAAAGCAATCTCCGCCGGTGCGTATGCCAGTCCGCTTAGCTGTTCCGCATCTATCTCTTCATAGCCCATTTCGAGACCGTCGGCCGAAGGCTCTCGCGTCAAAACCAGAGCGCCGACAGGTTCGTCGCGGACCAAATCGAGCACCTTAAAGTAATCTCCGCGTTCCGCTCGCGCCCTTTTCTCAAGGTCCCTGTTGAGCTGCCCCTCCGGAATGATGCCGGAGAAAAAGGAACCCGTTGCGTCCGGACTAAATGTCTCGGCCGACAACGGCAGCGAGATCGAAATCGGCGCCGCATCACCGCTCTCGAGATATTTGGGGCTATAGGTGAATATCGGAAACCCCGCATTTTCCTCCAATATGCCAACCGGCTGGTAAGACCCATTAAACTCACGGTGAACGAACAGCGTGCCATCCATTACTTCCCCCTCACCTTCAGAATAAAATCAACATCCACGATGGAGGCGTAATCGAAAATGACACCAATTTCGACCGTTGTCCGCCCCCGTTCGATATCACCAATCACACGAAGGCTGCGACCCGTCATAGTCGCGACGTCACGTTGAGTCAAGCCGAGTTCACGCCTTCTGAGCCTAAGGGCCTTCCCCATCTCGGCGGGATCGAAAACCGTGCGCTCCGAGAAAGCGACTTCCGACGGTTTGAGCTTGATGCGCCCATCCAGCTTTTTAATCGTTGTCACCGTTCTCATGACGCCTCCAGCTATATTCCTGTCCGTGAACTTAGTATAAAACTGTAGCACTATGTTCATGTACGGGAATATAGTGTTGACTACATTAGCAATGTTCCCGTTCAGGAATATAGCTGCTGAAAAGCCTGATTTCTTCTTACATGGGAAGATCCTGAACGGCTACGCCATACGGGCTGACTACTCAAAGTATTGGAACTTGTTGGTTGAGAAGGCAAACGTGACGACGAAGCCTTCGCCGGGCTCGGATGCCGCGGTGACGTCAATGCCCATCTTGGAGCACAGGCGCGCCACCAGGTAGAGGCCGATGCCCGTTGCGCGCTTGGTGGTGCGGCCGTTGTCGCCGGTAAAGCCCTTCTCGAACACGCGCGGCAGGTCGGCCGCGCTCACGCCGCAGCCGTTATCGGCAACAGTGAGCTCAATGCGCTCACTTGCCAGGCCCTCGTCCAGCAACGCGCCCGAAAACACGATCTTCGCGCCGTCCTCGCGCGCGTATTTAATGCTGTTCTGGATGAGCTGGCCCAGAATAAACTCAAGCCACTTCTCGTCGGTAAAGACCTCGAAGTCGAGGTTCTCGCACACTGGGGCCACGTGCGCCGCGATGAGCTCGCGCGCGTTGGCCTTAATCGCGCCCGTCACCAAGGTCTTGAGATTCCAGCGGCGAATCAGGTAGTCCCGCTCCACGACTTCCGAGCGCGCGTAGTACAGTGCCTGGTCGATATAGCGCTCCACACGAGCCAGCTCACGGCCCAGGTCATCCACACGCGACAGATCGTCTTCGCTGCCGTCCAGGTTTTCCAAAATTAGATGGGCCGCCGCCAGGGGCAGCTTGGCCTCGTGAACCCAGCTTTCGATATAGTCGCGATAGTCATCGGTCTGACGCCGGCCTTCGGCAACCTCGTCGCAGGCAGCTTTGCCCACCCGGCGCAAGACCTCGTACTCGAGCTCGCCCTCGGCATAGGTCGGACATTGCACCATCTCCTGCACCCATGCGGGACTCTCGAGCTCCTCTGCCGCACGCTCCAGCTGGCGCAGAAAACGACGACGGCGCGCGTACTCGATCACGATGCCGAGCATACCAAAGATAAAGGACACGCCGACCGCCACGACCACGATAGAAACGGGTGCGCCGGCGACCGTCAGCACAAAGCAGCTCAGCAGCACACCGCACGTCCACACGGCGACGGGAAGCAGCGCATCTTTAAAGAACTTGCCAAACGACATAGCCGGCCCCTAGACCGAATAGCCTTGGCCGCGATGCGTGGTCAAATACCCCTTGATGCCGATTTTTTCGAGCGTGGTGCGCAGGCGGTTGATGTTGACGGTGAGCGTATTGTCGTCCACGAAGGCGTCGGAGTCCCACAGGTCCTGCATGATGGCCGAGCGCGAAACGATCTTGCCCGCGCGGCTCAGAAGCAGCGAGAGGATACGCAGCTCGTTTTTGGTGAGCTCGGTGCTGGTGCCCGTTTGCGTGTTGGTGACCATGGAGCGGGCGAGGTCGAGCTCCAGCCCCTTGTGGACAAGTGTGCTGCGCTCGCCTGCCGCCGTGGTGCGGCGCAGCAGTGCGTTGATGCGCGCCACGAGCACGCGCACGCTATAGGGCTTGGGAACAAAGTCGTCCGCGCCGAGCGTCATGGCCATGACCTCGTCGATCTCGGTCGTGTGCGACGTGAGAACGATGATGGGAACCTCGGATTCGCGACGGACCACATGGCAGATGTGCTGGCCGTCTTTGACAGGGAGCGCGAGGTCGAGCAGCACCAGGTCGGGCGCGGCGGCGAGAATATCGTGCGAGACATGCTCAAACGATTCGCAGGCCTCGATTTCAAACCCGGCGCGGGCAAGGATGTCGACAAGCTCACGACGAATGGGCTCGTCGTCCTCAACGACATAAATCAGCGCCATGGATTTCGCTCCCCTCTTGGTTGTCTTGCCACCATTATGGCTGCGAAACTGCAGGTGCGCACCGCGCGCGGTGCCAAGGTGACAGAACTGTTCGCGAGCGGGGGCGTTTTGTCCGCCTCGCACTCGCAGCGGCGGCGGGGACCAAAATGATTCTTTAATCCCCGTCCCAGAAAAATCATTTAGCGGCGGGCACGGAGCTTTTCGTAGCCTTCGGCGAAGAAGGCGACCGTGGCGGCGTCGGCCTCGGCGGCGTTCGTCTCGGTCGCGGGGACCACGCCGTGCTCGTCGCTCACTAGGAACAGCGCACCCTTGAGCTGCGCGGGAATGTCTACGCGCGTGACCGGGATTCCCTTGGTCTGGGCCAGCTGCTCGATGAGCGTCGCCGTGCCACACAGACACTCGTCCGCTGGCACCACAAAGGCGAGCTCGCCGTTGTTGACGGCGGCGAGCAGCTCGGGCGCCACGCCGGTTTCGTCGGCCTCGGAGCGGGCCTCTGCGGAGCGGGCGCGCAGCGCCTTGGCCGACGTATCGGCGAGCGGCTCGTACTCCCCCACCGTCATGGCGGCGTTGCCGTTGACGTCGATTACCAGCATGAGCACGCCGTCATGTGCGGTGTAATCGCCCTCGGCAAGCGACCACTCAACGTGCTGTTTGGCCCAGCTGAGCATGTTATGGGTAAGCGGCTCGCCCTGCACCAGGCGCTCGGACAGTGCGCGGATGTGGCGGTTGAGCATGGGCACCTTTTTGTTGGACATGCGCCAACGGCAGACAAGCGCGGGCTTGTCGAGCGTGAACTTCTCGACCGCCTCCTGATTGGCGCAAAAGTCCTCGTGCGCACGCTGATCCTCGGCATTGCCAAACAGCTCGGCATCATCAATCTGGGGCATGGTCATACCTTTCGTGTTAGTCATTCCGTCCTCTTATACCAAAAAGACGGCCCTCCAAACGGAGCGACCGTCTTTTGCGGAGATTATTTTAGAAGCGAGGCTAGTCCAAGGGACGAGATAACATCCCATCCTCCCCAGTCAACCTAACAGGTCGGCGAGGGTTGCCCAGGTGCCGCAGATTGCCGTGAAAGAGGAGCGACGCGTACTTGGGTACGCGAGCGACGAATGAGCGGCAAGGTGCGGTGGCTGGGCAAGCCGCAGCGCCACCTCCCTACTTAGTGGCGGAAGTGGCGGGCCCCCGTGAAGACCATCGCAATACCATGCTCGTTGCAGGCCTGGACGCTCTCGTCGTCGCGCTTGGAGCCGCCGGGCTGGATGATGCAGGTCACGCCGTGCGCAGCAAGCACGTCGACATTGTCGCGGAACGGGAAGAACGCGTCGCTTGCACAGGCAAAGCCGCCCTTCTCCACGCCCTCGCGCTCGCAGAAGTCCTCGGCACGCTCGCAGGCCAGCAGCGCAGAATCCACGCGGTTGGGCTGACCCGGGCCCATGCCAATGCCGGCCTTGCCCTTGGAAACCAGGATGGCGTTGGACTTAACGCCCTTGCAGACCTTCCAGGCAAACTCAAGCTCGGCCATCTCGGCGTCGGTGGGCTTGCGGTCGGTGGGGAACGTAAAGGTCGCGGGATCCTCGGTCACGTGGTCGACCTCCTGCACCAGCATGCCGCCGTCGACGGAGCGCAGCTCCACCTGGGCGCCGTGGTCCACGCCGCCGGTCGCCAACACGCGCAGGTTGGGGCGCTTGGCCATGCGCTCGAGTGCCTCGGCGGTGTAGCTCGGGGCGATGATGACCTCGACGAATTGCTTGTTCTGATCGGCGAAGTGCTCAACCAGATCAAAGGGAACCTCGCGGTTGCAGGCGATGATGCCGCCAAAGGCACTCTTGGGATCGCAGGCGAAGGCGCGGTCGTAGGCGGCCGTAATGTCCTCGGCAACGGCGGAACCGCAGGGGTTCTGGTGCTTGAGGATTACGCAGGCCGGCTCGTCGAACTCGCGGACCAGGTTCCAGGCGGCGTCGGCATCCAGATAGTTGTTGTAGCTGAGCGGCTTGCCCTGGATCTGCTCGGAGCCCACGAGCGGGAACTGCGAGCTCGCGGTGTTCTCGCAGCCCTCGGCAAAGCGGTAGACCGTGGCCTTCTGCTGAGGATTCTCGCCATAGCGCAGGTCGTCGACCTTCTCCAGCGAGATCTCGAGCTTGGCAGAGGTGTCCGCCACGTCGCTTGCCTGGGCGGCAAGCCAACGGGAGATAGCCGTGTCGTAGGCGGCGGTGGTCTGGTAGACCTTCACCTGCAGGCGACGACGGGTGGAAAGCGTGGTGCAGCCACCGGTCTCGTGCATCTCGGCCAGGACGGCATCATAGTCGGCCGGGTCGGAGATGACGGTAACGCTCGCGGCGTTCTTGGCAGCAGAGCGCAGCATAGAGGGGCCACCGATGTCGATGTGCTCGATAGCGTCCGCGAAAGTGACCTCGGGGTTGGCAACGGTCTTCTCGAACTCGTACAGGTTGACGACGACCAGGTCGATCAACTTAATGCCGTGCTCAGCGGCCTCCTGCATGTGCTGCTCGGAATCGCGGCGGGCCAGCAGCGCGCCGTGAACCTTGGGGTGCAGGGTCTTAACGCGGCCGTCCATCATCTCGGGATAGCCCGTGAACTCCTCGATGGGGGTTACGGGAACGCCCGCGTCCTCGATGGCACGAGCCGTGCCGCCCGTAGAGATGATCTCGACGCCAAAGTCATCGACCAGCGTCCGTGCGAAATCGACGACGCCCGTCTTATCGGTAACCGAGATCAACGCGCGTGCGATCTTCACATCAGATCCCATGCAGTCCTCCTGTCTGGTACGCCGCCGTGCTCTGTGAGTCGGTGATACGTCGATCTGCAGCGCTCGCGCAGCGGCATTGAAAATACTGATTTAATGTAGCGCATCGAGCGCATCGATGCACCCCGCAACGGGCGCATATGCAGAAAAAGTTTGCGAGCAGAGGGGATGGGCACGGCACCGGGCACGGTGAGTTCATGGAACACAGGGGCACCATAATTCGATGCCAATGGCGTGGTAGAACTGTGCTCGATATGCATCCGCGAAAGAAAGAGGCACCATGGTCTCGCGGGTTCTCTACCGACCGTTTGATACCGAAGACTTCGACGCCATCGCGCTGATTCTGCAGCAGCTTTGGCATAACAATTCGGATAACGATGAGTACAACCGCCTTGAGGCCGCGTGCGACCTCGCCTACTGCCTTTCGTCGTCGACGTTTTCACAGGTTGCCGTAATCGACGGTCAGGCGCGTGGCATTTCGCTCGCGCGTGCGGGACAGAGCTCCGGCGCCACCGTTAAGGAACATTGGCTGGATACCGAACGCGCACTGCTATCGCAAATGCGCGAGCTGGAGCCCGATGCCTGCGCCGAGTATCTCTCGTTTGTGCGCGCAACCATCCGAACCAACAACCGCCTGCTCGAAAGCAGCCCGTTACCACACGACAACGAGGTCACGCTGCTTGCCGTAGATCGCGACGTCCATGGCCTGGGCGTTGGCTCGGTGTTGCTCGACGCCACAGTCTCGTACCTGTCCTCGCGCGGGGCGACGAGGGCGCACCTGTACACCGACTCCGACTGCTCGTGGAAGTTCTACGAACTGCACGGCTTTAAGCGCACGGCCACGCACCGCGCCAACCGCGAAGAGCGCCGTCACGACATGCCGCGCGAAAGCTTCCTCTACGAACTCGACCTAACAGCCTAGGCCCAGCAGCCATACCTAGTCATTTAGGAACGTCCCCAGTGACTAGTCGTTGGGGACAGTCTTCGTAGGTAGCGCATAAAAAGGGATGGGCTTTCCCCGACGGCTGTCGAGAAAAGCCCATCCCATAATTTACGACCTGTCTCTTATACACATCTGACGCTGCCGACGAATAGCCTTGTGTAGAT
>UQXA01000057.1 GCA_900544865.1 uncultured Collinsella sp.
GTCATGCCCGACGATTGAACGTCAGATTGCCGCTTAGGGGCGTTTGCAGCGTCGAGCAGTTACGCGGTTCGTAGAACCGCGTAACTAACAAATGAGCATGGCATCGCCAAAGCTGAAGAAGCGGTAACGCTCTTCGATAGCGGCGGCGTAGGCATCCATGATCTGGTCGCGGGAGGCAAGTGCGCTCACGAGCATCATGAGCGTGGAGCGCGGCACGTGGAAGTTGGTGATCAGCGCGTCGACCACGTGATAGGTCGAGCCAGGCATGAGGTAGAGCTGCGTTGTCGCGTTCTCGCGCACCACGATGTCACCGCGGCCGAGCGTGTCGGCGCCGTCCTCGCGGCCTTCAAAATAGCGCGCCGTCACGGCCGGATCGGACACCGGCGCGTCCGCGTCAAAGGCGCTCTCGAGCGAGCGCACCGCCGTGGTACCGACAGCGATCACGCGATGCCCCTCGGCCTTCGCCTTATGCACGGCGTCGACAACCTCCTGCGACACGTGGTAGCGCTCGGTGTGCATGACGTGCTGCGTGGGGTCGTCCTCCTCCACCAAGCGGAAGGTATCGATGCCCACCTCGAGCTCAACGGCGGCAAACTTCGCGCCCTTGGCCTCGATAGCGGCCATGAGCTCGGGAGTAAAGTGTAGGCCCGCCGTGGGAGCGGCAGCCGAGTGCTCCTCCTTCATGGCGTAAACGGTCTGGTACTTCTCGGGATCTCCCTCGTAATCGGTAATGTAGGGCGGCAGCGGCACGTGGCCGGCAGCATGGATGGCCTCGTCGAGCGTGCGCGGGTCGCCGGCGGCATTGCACCCGGCCGGCTCAAAGCGCACCAGGCGGCCACCGCGGCTATCAGTGACAAAGTCGACAACCTCGGCTGTCAGCACCACGGGAGCCCCCTCGGGCGCATGGGCGCCACCGGCGCGATACTCAATCTGAGCGCCGGGCTTCAGACGCTTGCCCGGCTTGACCAGGCACTCCCAAACGTGACCCAGCGGGTCAACATCTTCGCGGCGCTTGAGCAGCAGCGTCTCGACCACCCCACCCGAGCCGGCTTTGCGACCGATCAGGCGGGCCGGCATCACGCGCGTCTTGTTGATGACGAGCACATCGCCTGGCTCGATATAGTCGATGATATCGCGGAAGATACGGTGCTCAACGGTACCGCCGTGCTCCAGCGGCGTTCCCGCCTGGGAGCCCTTGCGATCCACCACCAGCAGACGGCAGGAGTCACGCGGCTCGGCAGGCGCCTGGGCGATCAGTTCCTCAGGAAGGTTGTAGTCAAAATCATCGGTACGCATAGACACGTCGGATTCTCCTTATATAGCTAAAGTCCGCTCTACATCCTAGCAGGCTGACGTCCCAAATGAACTACTTTTTGGCGGCTTTGCGCTCGTCGCGGATGCGGGCTCGATCCATGGCCGCCTCGACGGCCGAGAATCGGCAGCCGCAATAATTCTGCCGATACATGCCCAGCTCGCGCGAACGACGCGTGGCCTCGGGGTAATACGGGCGAAAATCGCGAATCACCGGAGTGAGACCGCGGGCGGCAGCCAGACGCTCCAACACATCATTGCAGGTTTCGAACAACTGATACGGCGAGACGGCGAGCGTCGTGCCCACAAACTCAAACCCACGCTCCTGAGCCACACGGCATGCCTCGGCCAGACGCAAGGCATAGCACGCGCGACAGCGACGGGGTCGATCGGCGCCCAGCGGGGCCACGCCGACCTCCCAGCGCTCGCGGTCCTCCCCCGCCTCGATGAGCTCGATGTCGCCATCGGCACACCACCGGCGCAGCTCGTCCAAACGCCGCTGCCATTCATCACGCGGTTGAATATTGGGGTTTGTCCAGCAGATTGTGGGCTCAAACCCTTCCTCGCGCAGCAGGCGAACCGGCTCCAGCGAGCACGGCGCGCAGCAAGCATGCAGCAGCAACGGCTTCATGGACATCTCCTCTCCCACAATGATTTTTTAATCCCCGTCCCAGAAAAATCATCCCAAAAAGACTACCTTGCGAAAAAGCGCACGCCAAAGGATGTGTCCTCGCAGGCGACAATGCGACGGTCGCGCAGGATGGTCCGCACGTAATACCAATCGCCCACACAGCCCGACAAATGCAAGCCGGCCGCCAGGTAGCACAGCAGCGGATAGCACGAGAACGCAAACCCCAGGGCAAACGCCGCAGTCACAACAACCGTCGGCGCCAGGCAAACCGCCACGTACCGCCAGCGCGAATACACCACGCCCTCGGCGCAGGCATAGATCATCGCCGTCTCGCGATTCGCTCCAAAGGTCACCTTCGCGCCCGCAGGCGCCAGCAGCTTAAAGAACACACCGTGCACCAGCTCATGCACGGCAAATGACGCCGCCGAAACCGCAGCCAACCCGACTATCCAGCCCAAGACGGCCGTCCAACCGCCCGCGTCAGCCGCATCCAAGTCCGCAGGCCCGCCCAGCAGCATAAACACCGGCACCAGGCACACGGCAAATGCGCCAAGCACTGCCATCCCCCACACAAAGCAAGCGTGCAGAAAATCCTCGTCCTCAAACGCATGTATGTTGGAAATCTCATTCATAGCATCTTAGGATAGCGCCCCTGCCACGTACCCGTCCGCATGTGCGATAATGTCGAGCGATATGCACGAATTGACCACCGCGTCGCCAGGCCTTGCGCCCGGCCGCGCTCTCACCATATGCGAAGGAGTCCCATGGCATCCAAATACTCCATGAACGACCGTCCCAGCTGGCCTCGCCGCGCCATCGTTACCGCCGGCGAGCCCTACGGCAACAAGGGCCTTCACTTTGGCCACGTTGGTGGCGTCTTTGTCCCGGCCGACTTTTTCGCCCGTTTCCTGCGCGACCGCCTGGGCCGCGAGAACGTCATCTTCACCTCGGGCACCGACTGCTATGGCTCGCCCATCATGGAGAGCTATCGCAAGCTCAAGGAGAACGAAGGCTACGACAAGTCCATTAGCGAGTATGTCGAGTCCAATCACTCCCGCCAGGCCGCGACCCTCAACAACTACAACATCAGCTGCGACATCTACGGCGGCTCGGGCCTTGAGCCGGCTGCGCAGATTCACAACGAGGTTACCGCCGAGATTATCGAGCGCCTGCACGAGCAGGGCACCATCTCCAAGCGCTCCACGCTGCAGTTCTACGACGCCAAGGCCGGCACGTTCCTCAACGGCCGCCAGGTGATCGGCCGCTGCCCCATCCAGGGCTGCAAGTCCGAGAAGGCGTACGCCGACGAGTGCGACCTGGGTCACCAGTTTGAGCCCGAGGAGCTCATCGCGCCCAAGAGCCAGCTCACCGGCGAGGTGCCCGAGCTGCGCCCGGTCGACAACCTCTACTTCGACCTGCCGGCCTACCTCGACTTTATGAAGACCTACACCGCCAAGCTCGCCCAGAACCCGCAGGTTCGCTCCGTGGTCTCCAAGACCATGGAGGAGTGGCTGCTGCCGGCACAGCTCTACATCCAGAACAAGTTCCGCGAGGCCTTCGACGCCGTCGAGGACCAGCTGCCCGAGCACACTGTGCTGGAACCCGAGGGCAACAAGAGCAGCTTTACCGTCACCTTCCCCAGCTGGAAGGAGCGCGACGACGCCCACGCGGTGCTCGCCAACGGCGGTGTGCGCTTCCGCAGCGGCAAGGCGCTCGTGCCCTTCCGCATCACCGGTAACATCGACTGGGGCGTTCCGGTGCCCGAGGTCGACGGCGTGAACGACGTCACCTGCTGGTGCTGGCCCGAGAGCCTGTGGGCGCCCATCAGCTACACCCGCACCGTACTCGCCCGCGACGCCCGAGCCGCCGGCGTAACCGAGGGTGTCGCCGCCCAGGACGCCGCCCTCATGGGCGAGCCCGCCGCCGATTCCACACAGGTCCCCGCGCCCACCTACCAGCACAGCTCACTCGACTGGCGCGACTGGTGGTGCTCTGACGACGCACAGATCTACCAGTTCATCGGCCAGGACAACATCTACTTCTACTGCATCGCGCAGACCGCCATGTGGGAGGCCCTGGGTTGGGACCTCACGCAGAGCACCGTCAGCGCCTGCTACCACCTGCTCTACATGGGCAAAAAGGCCAGCTCGTCCTCGCAGACGCCTCCCCCGCCGGCAGACGACCTGCTCAACCACTACACCTGCGAGCAGATGCGCGCGCATTGGCTGTCGCTCGGCCTGTCCGAGAAGCCGGTGAGCTTTAGCCCCAAGGCATACGACACCCGCGTGACCGGCAAGGACAAGGACGGCAACGAGGTGCGCGCCTGCGACGACAAGCGCGTCATCGATCCGGCCCTTAAGGAGAGCGCCCTTTTGACCGGCGTGTTCAACCGCCTGGCCCGCAGCTGCTTCTACGGCGTCGCCGTCAAGGAGGGCGACGAGAGCCCCTATCGCAACGGTTGCATTCCGGCCGGCGCCGCCTCTGCTGCCGTGGTCGAGGCTGCCGAGCAGGCCGCCCTTGCCTTTGAGCAGGCCATGCACAAGTTCGAGACGCACCGTGCGCTCGCCGTGTGCGACGACTATCTGCGCGCCGCCAACAAGCGCTGGAGCGATGCCTCCAAGGCCGCCAACAAGCTCGAGGGCGAGCCGGCAAACGCCGCCATGAAGCAGGCCCTGGTCGACGCCTTTACCGAGCTGCGTGTGGCGACCGTCCTGATGCACGGCATCGTCCCGGCCGGCTGCGAGCTCATCTGCGAGTACTTCGATGTCGACCCGGTCGCCTTCTTTAGCTGGGACAACATCTTTGCCTCCACGGACGAGTTTGTGGAGAGCCTGGGTGAGAAGCCCGGCGAGCACCGCGTGAAGCCGCTGCCCCCGCGCTTCGACTTCTTTAGCAAGCACGAGAGCCAGTACTAAAGCACGCCAGCAGCGGCGTGCCCGGAAAGTAGTCAATTTGGGACGGGAAGGAAAGACGGATGTCCAAGCCGCGTCGTCGTAAGCAGAAAAAGCAGGTTAAGCCCGAGCTCAAGCTTAGGCAGTTTGCCGCTACCGAGCTTTCCGACCAGCTTGCCGCCCTTCCCTGCGCCGCCGACCTGCCGCGCTTTATGGTCGACACGGTTGCCGGCGCCTACACGCCTGCCGATGCCGAGCTCATGATCGAGGGCTTTGGCGCCGCAGCCACGCGCCCGGTCACGCTGCGAGCCAACACGCTCAAGGCGACCGCCGAGAGCATCGCCGCGGCACTCGACGCCGCCGGGATCGCCCACCAAACCGTTGCCTGGTACCAGGATGCCTTCGTCCTGCCCGACGCCCAAGTTTCCGACCTTTGGGGCCTCGACATCTACCGTGACGGCAAGATCTACCTGCAGAGCTTATCGTCGATGATGCCGCCTTTGGTGCTGGGTGCTCAGGCCGACGAGGATATCCTGGACATGTGCGCGGCCCCCGGCGGCAAGACGACGCAGATTGCCGCCCTCACCCAGGAACAGGCACACCTCACCGCCTGCGAGATGAGCATTCCCCGTGCCGAAAAGCTCGAAGCCAACTTGGGCCGCCAGGGCGCCAAAAACGTGCCCGTCATGCGTATTGACGCACGCGAGCTTGACGAGTTCTTCCGCTTTGACCGTATTCTGCTCGACGCCCCTTGCACCGGTACGGGCACCGTCATCAGCGGCAACGAGAAAAGTCTGCGCGGCCTCACCGAGCAGCTGCTCGTCAAGTGTGCCCGCTCGCAGCGCGCGCTTCTGGACCGCGCCATGGGAGCCCTCAAACCGGGCGGCACGCTCGTCTATTCGACATGTTCGATCTTGCCGCAGGAAAACGAGGATGCCCTGCAGGAGGCCCTCGACAAGCACATGGACTGCGAGCTCATCCCCCTCGACGGTACACCGAGCGAAAGTGAAGCGCGTCGCGCCCAGGATACCGGCGACAAGCCGCATATCGAGTGCAACGCCCTTACCGAAGCCATTGCCGCGGGCCACGTCTCGGCCATTGCCAACGGCATGCCCGGTACGCTGACCATTCCGCCCAGTCGCGACTTTGAGGGCTTCTATATCGCCCTGGTCCGAAAACGCAGCTAGCGCACGGATTCAAAACTCAACAAGCTATCGCCGTGCGCGCCTGTCCTGCTGGTCCTTATGCCGCGCAAGCGCTTCACGCTCCTTGCGCTCGGCCTTTTTGCCCTTAATGGCCGTGACCGCAAAGTAGATGACCGCGGCGGCAACGATTGCGCCCACGCATAGGCCAATCGAGCCCAACATTGCCGAGAATTCCATACCGCGTCACCTCTCTTTTGTATACGGGACATTCAAGATAGCACCTCGATTCCCGCCACCACAGCTCCTTCACGTTCGCCGGTCCTTCAGTCTAACGGATGGCGCGGCGGGGAAAAATCAACTCGTCAAACGATTTAGCACTCGCAACGCCGGTCGTACACTGCCGACCGCAGAACATAGAAACGGACCGCCATGGATTCCTTCAACGATTTAAACGAGCGCGTCGACGCCTTTGTCGGCACCAGCTCCTTCGATACGCCTGCCGCGACGAACGACCAAGCCCCCATCGATGTTCCCGCCGAGGTTCACGAGGACATCGTCGCCTCGGTCGACTTCTCCGAGGTAGAGCTTGCAGACGAATTTACCGAGCCCCAGGTGGCCGTAACTCCCAACGGCCTCTTGCCCATGGAGCCGCTGCCCATCGACGGGCGCCTGCGCAAGGCGGCCCTCCGCATGCCCGATGAGATCGAGGAGGCCAGCGGTTTTACGCTCTTTGGCCGCCGCATCAAATCGCTCATCTACACCACCGACGTGGCGGTCATCCGCAACTCCAATGCCGATGCCGTGTTTGCCGTCTACCCCTTCACGCCTCAGCCTGCCATTACGCAGGCGCTGCTGACCGTTGCCGAGTGCCCGGTCTTTGTGGGCGTTGGCGGCGGCACCACCACCGGTAAGCGCTCCGTGCAGATGGCGGCCGTATCCGAGATGCAGGGCGCGGCGGGCTGCGTGGTCAACTCCCCCGCCACTGCCGAGATGGTCGAACACATCACCAACATCGCCGACATCCCCGTCATCGCCACGGTCGTACGTTGCGACGACGATGCTCACGCCAAAGTGCGCGCCGGAGCCAAGATCCTCAACATCGCGGCCGGCAAGAACACGCCGCAGGTCCTGCGCGAGCTGCGCGAGCACTATCCCAACCTGCCGCTCATCGCACCGGGCGGCAAAACGCCCGAGAGCATCCGTGAGACCATCGCCGCCGGCGCCAACGCCATCATCTGGACGCCGCCATCGGCCCAGCAGCTGCAGACCGACATGATGCAGCGCTATCGCAAGATGAAGGAAGACGCCACGCCCGTCATCTCGCGCGACGATGTGCCCATTATCGACCAGGTCACCGCCGCCGAGGTCAGCCAGGTCGAGAACATGAATCCCGATGTGCCGATCCCCGACGAAGTCATCGAACGCGTCGCTTCGATCCACGATCATATCGAGGAGCGTCGAGCCAACCGTGGACTCAAGCCTTCACTGCACGGCTTTTTCTTCCGCGGAAAGAAACGCTAGCTGCAACAGCAAGGCCCGTCCCGCATGTGAACTGCCTCCCATTTCTTGGACATGAGAAATGGGAGGCTTTCTTTATGCGCG
>UQXA01000058.1 GCA_900544865.1 uncultured Collinsella sp.
GGCCCTTGCGGCCTAGTCGCTATTTAGGGCGTCCAAGATTTGGGGCGCAGTTCAATGGAGATCGGGCTTATAGGGCTCAGCAAAGCCGAACCTACACGGTCAAATGACCCGCAGCTTACATCTGCTCGGGAGCGGAGACACCAACAAGGGTGAGCACCAGGGCGAGCGTTACGCGGACGGCGTCGCAAGCGGCCAGACGGGCGCGCGAAAGCTCGGGGTCGACGGGACGGCCCTCGCTCGGCAGCACCTGGCAGGCAGCGTAGAAGCTGTGGAAGTCGCCGGCGAGTTCCTCGGCAAAGTGCGTCAGACGGAACGGGGCGCGGTCGCGAGCGCAGCTGGCGATGAGGTCGGTGAGCTCATTGAGCTTACGCGAAAGGGCGAGCTCGGTCGGGTCGGTCAGCAGCGAGTAATCGACGTTCTCACCGATGGCCTTGGCGGCGACGGCCTTCATGCCCATCTCGTCAGCCTGCTCGGGCGTAACGTCGGCGGCACGGCGCAGAATGGAGCACACGCGGGCGTGAGCGTACTGCACGTAGTACACCGGGTTGGAGTTGTCGCGCTTCTTGACGGCCTCGATATCGAAGTCGACCATCTGGTTGGAGCTCTTGGAGATGAGCGTGTAGCGAGCGGCATCGGAGCCGACCTCGTCGACGAGTTCCTGCAGGGTCACCATGGTGCCCTTGCGCTTGGACATACGGACGGGCTTGCCGTTACGCAGCAGGTTGACGAGCTGGCCCAGCAGAACCTCAAACTTGCCGGGGTAACCCAGAGCGTCGCAGACGCAGCGGACACGCTCGATGTAGCCGTGGTGGTCGGCGCCCCAGATGTCGATGACGTGGTCGACGCGCTGGAACTTATCCCAGTGATAGGCAACGTCGGAGGCGAAGTAGGTGTACTCGCCGTCGGACTTGATCAGGACGCGGTCCTTGTCATCGCCCAGGTCGGTGGAGCGGAACCACAGGGCGCCGTCCTTGGTGTAGAGATAGCCCATCTTGTCGAGCTTCTCAAAAGCGCGGTCGACGGCAGAGGTGCCGGCGGTCTCGCCCTCGGTGTCCTTCACGTACAGCGAACGCTCGGAGTACCAACGATCGAAGTCGCAATTGACGGCGTGGCAGAGGTCGCGCATGTTGTCGACCATCTTCACATAGCCGCGCTCGCGGAAGCTCTCCATGCGCTCCTGAGGATCGGCGTTGACCCACTTGTCGCCGTCAGTGCGCCAGAACTCGGCGGCCTCGTCGATAATGTAGTCGCCGCCATAGGAGTCCTTGCCAAGGGTCTCGGCAAAGTTATCCTGGTACGGATGGGTCTCGGGATGCTCGTCGTTCTCGTCGGCAACGAAGGCGTCGCGGTCGGCGATCAGCAGCTTGTGAGCCTCATCGATATCCACGCCCTGTTTGGCGATGATGTCGGCAAGCTGCATATAGCGCGTGCTGATGGAGTTGCCGAAGGTGTTCATCTGAGAGCCGTGGTCGTTGATGTAGAACTCACGCTGGATGTCGTAACCGGCGTGGTCCATAACGCGGCAAAGGGAGTCGCCCAGAGCGGCCCAGCGGCCATGGCCGATGTGCATGGGGCCGACGGGGTTGGCGGAGACGAACTCGACCTGGGTCTTCAGGCCGCCACCGACGTTGGACTTAGCGAAGTCCATACCCTTCTCGCGAGCCTCGCCAAAGATGGCATTCTTGACGGCAACGGAGAGGTAGAAGTTGATGAAGCCGGGGCCTGCGATCTCGACCTTCTCGATCGCGGGGTCCTCGGGCATATGGGCAACGATGGCCTCGGCGATCTTGCGCGGGGCGCAATGGGCCAGCTTGGCGGACTTCAGGGCCATGGTAGAGGTCCACTCGCCATGAGAAGTGTCAGCCGGTCGCTCGATAGCGCAATCGTCAAGTTCAAATGCGGAAAGGTCGCCGGCCTCCTGGGCCGCAGCAAGCGCAGCGCGTACCAGCTCTTCAATCTTCTCGGGCATAGATCCTCCTTGTGTTAAAGCCCCCGAGCTCTTGGTCACTCGTAGGGCAAAAGCCAGAGTTTGTAGCACTCTATCACAAGCGACGGGCACTGTCGCAGGGTAAAGCTAATAGATATTGCATATGCACAAAAATGACTACAGCTTGTATGGAGTCACTCAAAGATGCCGGTCTGCCTGCAGATTATGCAGGCGTTGAAAATGCGTAAAGGTGTGAATGAGCTGCGTCTGTTATCGAATACTCTTACCTATCAGAGTTGTGTGCTTTTCCTGCATAAAGTAACGGTTTGCGCACGTCAGCGTGTTATTCTAGACATACGTAAATTCGTATAAGTTGGAGGTAGCATGTTCTCAATCGGTCAACACGTCATTCATCCGGGCCAGGGAGTCTGCACCGTCGTCGGTTTTAGGGACGACACACCGCAGCCCATGCTGCTGCTCGAGACCAAGCAGGGACATGCGCAGACGATCCTCATGTACCCCGTGGCGCAGGCCGACCGTTTGCACGCCGCCATCTCGCAGCAAGATGCCGAGCACTTGCTGAGCCACTATGACGAGCTGGAGTGCGACACCTTTACCGAGCGCAACAGCTCGCTTGAAGAGACGCACTTTAAGCAGCAGCTCAAACTGGGCGCGCCCGAGACGGTCCGCGTGGCAAAGACCATGATGCACCGCATTCGCCAGGCCGAGGAAGCTGATAAAAAACCCAGCTCCTACTACATGCGCGTACTCAAGGAGGCCAAGCGCCGCTCCATCGAGGAGTTCGCCGTGGCCCTTGGCGTCACCGAAGAGGCCGCCGAAGCTCGCCTAGCCCAAGCCGCCCTCAACTAACCCATCCGCGCCAAAAACCACCACAAAGGGGACAGGCACCTTTGTGGTGGTTTTCTTGTTCTAGTAGTATTCATTCTTATCGATACCCACGAGCACAAGGAGTCTCTTATGGCAGAGCCGCTTACCGCCGGAATCACCCGCGACCGCGCGTTCGAACTGCTCAACGAGCATAACAAGGACCCGTTCCACATCACCCATGGCGAGACGGTCGAGGGCACTATGCGCTACTTTGCGCGCGAGTTCGACCCCGAGAACGAGGAGTTTTGGGGCATCGTCGGTCTGCTGCACGACCTGGATTGGGAGGAGCATGAGGACGATCCCGTGAACCACACCATCTATGCTGCAGAGATTCTTGAGGGCGAAGGTGCGTCTCCCGAGCTCATTCGCGCCATCCAGACGCACACGTCGGACTTCAACACCTCGCTGCCCAAGCCCGAGCTGCAGATGGAAAAGATCCTGTTTGCCTGCGATGAGCTCACCGGCCTGATCGGCGCTGCAGTCATCATGCGCCCGAGCAAGAGCGTTATGGACTTTACGACCAAGTCGCTCAAGAAGAAGTTCAAGGACAAGCGCTTTGCCGCCGGCTGCTCGCGCGACGTGATTTCGCAGGGCGCCGAGATGCTGGGCTGGGAGCTCCCCGAGCTCTTTGACCGCACCATCGCGGCCATGCAGTCCTTCGCCCCCGACCGCGATACCTTCCAGGCCTAACCGCCCACGCCACCTAAAACCACCACAAAGGGGACAGGCACCTTTGTGGTGGTTTTCGTTTACGAGGGGTTTAGGGGCGGACCTGGCCGGTGCCGCGGAGCTTGTATTTGTAGGTGGTGAGGGCCTCGGCAGCAAAGGGGCCGCGGGCGTGGAGCTTTTGGGTCGAGATGCCGATCTCGGCGCCCAGGCCAAACTCGCCGCCGTCGGTGAAGCGCGTGCTGGCGTTGGCGTACACGGCCGAGGCATCGACCGCATCCAGGAAGCGCTCGCAAGCATCCGTGTCCTCGGCAACGATGGCCTCGGAGTGCATCGTGCCGTAGCGGTTGATGTGTGCGATGGCCTCGTCCTCGTTTGCCACGACCTTCACGCTCATCTCGAGCGCCAGGTACTCGCGACCCCAGTCCTCCTCAGTCGCGGCAACGTAGCCATCACCCTCGGCAAGCCCGGCATCGGCGCATGCGGCGCAGGTTGCCTCGTCGCCGTGAATGAGCACGCCGTGGTCATGCAGCACGGTCACGACCGCGGGCAAAAACGCATCGGCCACAGCACGGTCGACCAGCAGCGACTCGGCGGCATTGCACACGCCTACGCGCTGGGTCTTGGCATTAACGATAATGTTGAGCGCCTTATCAAAGTCGGCGGATTCATGCACGTAGATGTGGCAGTTGCCCGTGCCCGTCTCGATCACCGGCACAAGCGACTCGCGCACGCAGCGCTGAATCAGGCCCGCACCGCCGCGCGGAATGAGTACGTCGACAATGCCGCGGAGCTTCATGAGCTCGCCAGTGGCCTCGCGGTCGGTGGACTCGATCATCGACACGGCCTCACGCGGGAAGCCCTTGGCCTCGAGCGCATCGGCCAGCAGCTCGGCGATCATGGCACACGAGTGATAGGCCAGCGAGCCGCCGCGCAGAATGCAGGCGTTGCCGGTGCGGATGCAGATGCCCGCGGCGTCGGCCGTCACGTTGGGGCGCGCCTCGTAGACCATGGCGACCAGGCCCAGCGGCACACTCACACGGGTCAGGTCCACGCCGCTTGCAAGCACGCGGTGGTCGAGCACGCGGCCCACGGGATCGGGCAGCTCGGCGAGCTTTTCCAGGCCGGCGGCCATGCCCTCGACGCGCTCGGGCGTCAGCAGCAGACGATCGAGCAGTCCGGCCGAGGTACCCGCATCGCGCGCGGCGGACATATCGAGCTCGTTAGCGGCGACGATGGAGTCGACACCGTTGCGCAGCGCTGCGGCCATGGCGCGCACGGCCTCCTGGCGCTGTTCATCGCTCGCCGTGGCAAGCGAGGCCGACGCTGCCTTGGCGGCAACGGCAAGATCGTGGACATACGTGGCTATATCGACCGACATGGGCGGCCCTTTCTCCTAGAAGTTTGCAACCATGGTAGCCGATTTGCGCATGGCCTCGCCCGCGGCGGTAGAATTGGTCAACCCGAAACACCGCAACGAACGGAAGACTCACATGGCCCTCATCACTTCGTACCACGTCCCCGGCCTTTACGTCGAGGACCACAGCATCGACGTCCCCCTTGACTGGCGCGGCCTGGAGCCGATGCTCCTGGCCGTCGGCAGTACCATGCGCCGCGGCGCTATGCCGGCACCAATCGCCGGCGCGCCCGAGAGCATCAAGCTCTTCTACCGCGTGGTTAGCGCGCCCGACCGCATCAACGACGATCTGCCGCTGCTCCTGTTTTTGCAGGGCGGCCCCGGCGGCGAGAGCCCACGTCCGCTGTCGCCCACAAGCGACGGCTGGATCGAGGAGGCCGTCAAGCACTTCCGCGTGGTCCTTCCCGACCAGCGCGGCACCGGACGCAGTAGCTGCGTGGACGGACGCACGATCAAGGCACTGGGTGATCGCGCAACGGCCGCCGGCGCCGATACAGCACGCTCGCAGGCGGACTTCCTCAAGCGCCACCTCGCCAGCTCCATCGTGCGCGATTTTGAGTACCTGCGCCTAGTGGGCTTTGGCGGCAAGCCGTGGGTCACGCTCGGCCAAAGCTACGGCGGTTTTTTGACGCTGAGCTACCTGTCGCTCTTCCCCGAGGGCGTGGCGGCGAGCTTTACCTGCGGCGGCATCCCCCACGTACCGGCGAGCGCAAGCGAGGTCTACGCGCACACCTTCCCGCGCATGGCCGCCAAGACGCAGCAGTATTACAACCGCTACCCCGCCGACATCGAGCGCGTGGCAGCCCTTGCCGATGCGCTCGAGGCACAGAAGCCCGTGCTGCCCGACGGCTCGCCGATGACGGTCGAGCGCCTACAGCTCATGGGCAGCGACTTTGGCATGAAGCCGAGCTTTGAGCGCATGCATTGGACTATCGATCACGCTTTTGTTACTGGCGACGGTACGCTGAGCTGCGGCTCCTCGGTATCCGACAGCTTTTTGATGCGCGCCTTCGAGCGCACCAACACACGCACGAACCCGCTGTACTGGACACTGCAGGAGTTTATCTACGCCGACGGCGACACCATGCCCATTCGCTGGGCCGCAGCAGAGGAGAAGGCCCATCGTGCCGAGTTCGACACACTCGCGCGCCCGCTCATGTTTACCGGCGAGGCTATGTTCCCGTGGATGTTCGAGCAGATGCCCGAGCTCAAGCCCTTCAAGCCCGCCATGGACCTGCTGATGGAAGACACCAGATGGGACAAGATCTACGACCCGCAACGCCTGGCCTGCAACGAGGTGCCGCTCCAGGCCGCGGTGTATTTCGACGACATGTACGTGGATTCGGGCCTGCAGCTTGATACGCTCAGCCGCGTGGGCAACTCGCATGCCTGGGTGACCAACGAGTTCGAGCACGACGGCCTGCACGGCAGCGTGGTGTTCAAGCACCTCTTCGACGAAGCCCTCAACCGCGGAGACCTGCGCCGGATCTTCTAGCAAAGGGGTGTCCCCACCTGCCGGCACAGACGATATGAGCAGGACATAAAAACATTGAGAGCCCCTGCTGCATGAAAGAC
>UQXA01000059.1 GCA_900544865.1 uncultured Collinsella sp.
CCCGTGGGTTATACCCTAAGAGCAAACCACCCTTTTTAAGGGTGGTTCTGATTTATAAAAATTCGCCTACTCGGTGGACTTCGGGTTCTAGGTCTACGTTGAATTGGTCTTTGACGGTTGCCTGGATGTGGCGGATGAGTTCGTCGACATCGGCGGCGGTGGCGTGGTCGGCGTTGACGATGAAGCCGCAGTGCTTCTCGCTCACCTGCGCGCCGCCAACGGCGTGTCCTCGCAGGCCGGCATCCATGATGAGCTTGCCGGCAAAGTAACCCTCGGGGCGCTTGAAGGTGGAGCCGGCACTCGGCATGTCGAGCGGTTGCTTGTCCTCGCGACGCTGACGGTAGTCGTCCATGTCGGCCTTGATCATCGCGGCGTTGCCCGGGGCGAGATTGAAAGTGGCCGAAAGCACGATAAAGCCGTCGTCGGCGATGCGGCTCTTGCGATAGCCCAGGTTGAGCTCGTCGGCATCGAATTCGATGATGTTGCCGCTACCGCGGGTGCCGTCGTCGAGCTGGCGAGCGGGTTTGTAGACGCGCACGGACTCCAGCACATCGGCCATGCAGGCACCGTAGGCACCGGCGTTCATGTAGCAGGCGCCGCCGACCGATCCGGGGATGCCCGAGATGGGCTCCATGCCGGTGAGACCGGCCTCGGCTGCCGCAGCGGCGACATCGGAAAGCAAGGCGCCGGCCGCCGCCGTGACGTGCGTACCGTCGACCGTAATGTTGGAGAGGCCTTCGCCCAGCGCCACGACGACGCCACGGATGCCCTTGTCGCCGACGAGCAGGTCGGAGCCGTTGCCCACGATGGTGAGCGGCAGGTCGCAGCGATAACAGGTGTCGAGCGTGGCGACGAGGCCCTGCTCGGTATCGGGCGTGACAAAGACGTCGGCCGGGCCGCCGATCTTAAACGTGGTGTGCTCGCGCATGGGCTCGCTCATCAGCACGTTGTCCTCGCCGGCAACGCCAGCAAGCGCGCACAGCAGGTCCTCGTTAAAAAAGTCGTTCTCGTGCATACGAATATCCGCCTTTTGGTGGTCGTTGTCATCAATCGATTGCAATATACCCCACCCGGACGGATTTGGTGCGCTGACGGCGATAAAACAGCCGTCTACCGGATTGGTAAAGTGTTTATCACCGAGGTAGAGGGGTAGTCGCTATACTTTCAAGAGATTGCGCGTAAACCCGGAAGGAGCGAGATGGCCAACAAAGTCACCCTCAAGCAGATCGCCCAGGAGGTGGGGCTTTCCCCCTCGTCGGTCTCGCTTGTTCTCAATAATCGGCCCTGTCGCATCTCGGAAGAAAACCGCAAACTCATCAAGGAGGTCGCGGCGCGCAACCACTATGTTCCTAATCAGATTGCGCGTAGTCTGGTCATGCGCGAGTCGCGCACGCTGGGCCTTATCGTCCCTAACATCGAGAGCCGCTTTTTTGCCTCACTCGCCGGCAGCTTGGAAAAGCGCTGCCGCGAGGACGGCTATGCGCTCTTCATTACCAGCTCGGGCGGAAGCGCCGATGACGATCTGGAGCTGCTGCGCCAGCTGGTGACGCGCGGCGTTGATGGCGTCTTCCTGGTCGTAGGCGACGAGTTCTCCGACGACCGCGCCCTGCGCGAAGAAGTCAGCCATCTGCCTATCCCTGCCGTGATGGTCGACCGTGCCATTGAGGGGCTCGAGTGCGACAAGGTGATGTTCGACCACGAGATGGGTGGCTACATGGCCACTCGCTATCTGATCGAGCAGGGCCACCGTCGCATTGCCTGCTTGGTTAACGCGCGCCGTTCCAATACGGGGCGTAAGCGACTTGCCGGCTATGAGCGCGCGCTGCGCGAGGTTGGCCTGCCTATCGACGCACGTTTGGAGTTTGAGAGCGAGTACTACATTCCGAGTGCCTACGAGGCCTCGGAGGCGGTGCTCGCAACCGACGCCACCGCCGTGTTCGCAAGCTCGGATAACATTGCCCTCGGTCTGCTCAAGCGCCTGCACGAGATGGGGAAGAGCATCCCGTGCGATATTTCGGTCGTAAGCTATGACAACTCGGCGGCCGACGTTCTCTTTGAGCCGGCGCTGACCGCCATTGAGCAGGATCCTGGTGTCCTTGCGGAGCATGCTTTTGGCTGCATGTCCAAGCGTCTTGCCGGTAGGGGCGGTAGGCGTGCCGAAGAGGTCGTCCTGGAGCCGGCACTTATCGTTAAGGGCAGCGTGCTCGAACTTACCGAATGTAGCTAAGCGTACTTGTTTGTTTGCATAGATTGCATGCGGAGTGTCCGCTATTTGCCGGCGGGGCCGGGGTGCCTGCCTTGTTTTGAGAAGTTCGCGGAGCCCACTTCTCAAAACAAGGCAGGCACCCCGGCCCTCGTCCGTTAACTCTTCCGCTGGGCGAGCCATAGACGCCGCGCACCGATAGGGTAAGGCAGTGGCTTGAAATTGGTGCTATATTCAGCTTGAGTTGTTTAATGCTAGTACGGGAGGCTGATATGGGGCTGTTCAAGAAGAAAAACCCGCAGGATGCCTTTGATCCCGATGTGTTTACCATCACGGATACGATTTTGGACCCACCGCGGTTTACGTTTTTGCCGGCTATCTACCAGGATGCCACGCGCCGCAAGTGGGCCGTGCATCAGCGCGGCGGCGAGCCGAAGATTTTTGACTATGCGGACGTGCTGCAGTGCGAAGTGGCCGAGGCGGGCGATCAGGAGGCCGAGGAAGTGGTCTCAAAACAGGAATTTGCCCAGCGTATCCTGGCAAATCCTGCCAAGGCGGCGAAAATGAATGCCGCTAAGCGTAATATGTGTCTTGGTATGGGCGTTGTTGTGGCGGTTCAGACGGGAAAAGACGAGGTTTCCAAATTAGAGATTCCCGTTATGACCGACGAAGTTAAACGCGATTCAAGTCTATATAAGTCGTATCGGAATGTCGCCGAGAAGATCAAGGCCGAATTTGATGCCATGGGAGGGCTGGTCTAATTTTGGCGGCATACGTTTCTGAATGAGGAGTCTGTGCAATGGCAGGCGAATCTTATGCAATTCCCCCCAAAGATCGTGCTGTTGAGGGAATTCTTTGGTATATCCAGCACCATCAGCTTGCCGGCGGTGATCGCCTGCCGGCCGAGCGCGTGCTGTGCGAAGAGATTGGCGTTTCGCGTACGGCGTTGCGTGCCGGTATCACGCGGCTCATCTCGTGTGGAACGCTCGAGAGCCGTCGCGGATCGGGTACGTATGTGTGTCCTCCCAAGCCGCTGAACATCTTCCAGGAAACGTATAACTTTTCCGATGCTGTGCGGACTGCCGGCCTGCACCCCTCTTCTCGTCTGGTTTCCACCGGGACCATCGAGGCGGATAAGACGCTTGCCGACAAGCTTAGGGTGGCTGTAGGCGCCCCTTTGCTCCGCATGCAGCGCGTTCGACTTATTGAGGGCGAGCCGGCGTCAATCGAGACGGCTCACGTTAACCTGTCCCTGTGCCCATCGCTTATCGAGCACGATTTTGAGTGCGAGAGCCTTTACGATGTCTTGCTCAAAGAAGGTGGCGTGCGTGTTGAGCATGGACGTGAGCATATCTCCATCTCGCGTTTGAACGCCGAAGAGGCCGAGCTGCTCCAGCAAGAAGAGGGAACGCCGGTGTTCTATGAGAGCTCGATCGAATTTGATAAGGACATGCGTTTTGTGGAGCATTGCAAATCGGTGATTTTGCCCACAAAGTTCCGCTTTGCCGATAACGGCGAAGAGAACGGCATGAGGAGCGTGGCAGGTGAACAATGGCTGAAACAGTAGATGCCACCCCGGTTTATATGCGCATTCGACGCCGCATCGAGGAACGTATCGAGCGCGGTATATATCCCACGGGTTCCATGATTCCGTCCGAAAAAGACCTTGCCGAGGAATTTGGTACGACACGCTTGACCATCCGAAGCGCTGTCGATGAGCTGGTTCGGCGCGGGCAGATTCGCCGTGTTCGGGGAAAAGGTGCCTTTGTGGCGCAGAAAGTACCTGCTTTTTTTGAACGCACGGTCGGTTTCCGTGAATCGGTCCGTGCTTCGGGCGGCAAGCCGTCCGTCCGTATTCTCGCGCGTTCCAAGCGTTATGCGGGGCCATATTACGCCGACCTGTTTGGCATCGCCGAGGACGACCTGCTCTATTCCGTTCGACGCCTGAACTGCATAAACGGTAGCCCCGTATCGATTGAGACGGCGCTGATTCCCTGCCTGCTGTTCCCAACCATCGAAGATATTGACGTGTCGGTCTTCAGTTTGTACGAGACCTATGAGATGCTGGGCCGAAAGCCAGTCATGGCACAGGAAAAGCTCGATATCGAAGCGCTGGGCGCACGAGATGCCGGCCTCCTTGGACTGGAACAGGGCGATCTTGTTTTGCTTTTGGAATGCGTGAGCTATGACGCGAGCGGTCAGGCTATCGAGTATGTAAAGTCCTTCAATCGTGGCGATACGGGCGGCTACACCTATACGTACTAGCTGGTATTTTGTGAATAACGGCTGGGAAACTAACCAGTTTTGATCGTTGGGTCAGCTGTATATACAACCTTATAGGGCTCAAAATCGACCGTTCGCCGATGGGGATAAATTAATCGACAAAGAGGTATCAAAAAGCCGTAACCTATAACTGTGATTGGTATCAAATACTAATGATTTGTTACGAGGTGAGACGATGAAGATGCTCGATTACGTTCAGCTTGCCCATGTGCGTATGGGGGAGAACCTCGAGCGTTCGTCTGAGCTGGTAGCGCAGCTCGTTGATATTTTCCAGTCCGGTTCTTTTGACGCGCTGCGCATCGTTGCTTCGGGTTCGTCGCGCCATGCCGCCGATTGCGCCCGCGATTACCTGCAAGATGCCCTGCAAATGCAGGTGTCCGTTGTGACGCCCGAGGCCTTCGTTGATTTTGAACACACCTATCCGCAGCATGCGCTCAACATTGCCGTTTCGCAGAGTGGCTATTCGACCAATACGATTGCGGCGCTGGATTACATGCGCGCACACGATATGGCTGCAGTTGCGCTCACGGCAAACGTCGAGGCACCCATCAAGGAACACGCTGACATCGTTCTTGACTACGGTGTGGGCGTCGAGTCGGTGGACTTTGTGACTCTGGGCGTCGAGGTGCTCGTTGAGTACCTGGTGCTCTTTGGTATTTACGGCGGTCAGGCGCGCGGAACGATTGACGCCAAGGGCGTTGCCCAGCGTCTTGATGACCTGCGCGAGGCCATCCAGGCCAATGCCGTGATGTGCAAGACCGCCGAGGCATATGTCCAAGACCACATGCTCGAGCTTTCTGAGCACACGCCCGCCATGGTCGTCGGCAACGGCCCCAACTATGGCGTTGCCGAAGAGGCGGCCCTCAAGCTGAGCGAGACCATCAAGATTCCTGCCATGCATCACGAAGGCGAGGAGTTCGTCCACGGTCCCGAGATGCAGATCGTTCCGGGCTATCTGGTGTTTATCGTCGACGATCCGCAGGGGTCGGAGCGTCTTGCGAATATCGCTGATGCGCTATCGAACGTTACGACAAAAACGGTGCTGCTCACGGCCCATCCCAAGGGTAGGGCTCACGAGGTTGCGGTGCCTCAGGTGGCTCCGCTGCTCAGCGCAATTCCCAATCTTGTGTTCTTCCAGACGATTGCGGCCATGATCGCCGAGCGTCTGAAGTCATGGGACGTGCACCCGTATCTTGATGCCGTCTCCAAGCAAATGGAGGTCAAGGCAGAGGGCTACGAAGAGTCAGTCAATGCGCTTAAGGCCAAAGCGGCCGAGTGTTACGGAATATAAGCGGGTTTTGATGCCCGTTGGCATGGGGGATGTGGAAACAACCCCAGAAAGGAGAGACAAATGAAGGAAACCGAGAAGATCGAGATCATGCATTTCGACCAGGAGGGCTATCTCGAGGACGGCAAGGCGCTCTACGAGACCGGCAAGAAGATGACCGCGCTCGCCGACAAGGTCGCCGATGAGGGCTACGACGCCGTGTTCCTGATGGGCGTCGGCGGCACCTGGGACGAGCTCA
>UQXA01000060.1 GCA_900544865.1 uncultured Collinsella sp.
ACGCGCATAAAGAAAGCCTCCCATTTCTCATGTCCAAGAAATGGGAGGCAGTTCACTTACGGTGGCGGGCCTTTTTGCTTCGGTCAAATGAAAATACTTTACTTAGTTAAAGAAATGCGTTTTATCAGACGCGTGCGGGGAGTACAATCTCGTGCATGCGAATCGACGTGCCATCGGCTTTGATGCTGCTCGCGTGTCCCGTCCGGCTCTACGCTCCGGGCGTGCGACGTTGCGACGCGGTCGGCCTCGGTCCTTGCGTGCGGGTTCGCGAGTATGCAACTGTGTATGTAAGGAGCGACATATGACTGTCGAGAAGAAGGATATCGATTGGGGTAGCCTCGGCTTTGGCTACATGAAGACCGATTACAGCTACGAGGCTCATTGGAAGGATGGCGAGTGGGACGAGGGCGGCCTGACCACCGACCACACCCTGCATGTCTCCGAGTGCGGCGGTATCTTCCATTACTGCCAGGAGGTCTTTGAGGGCCTGAAGGCCTACACCGCCGAGGACGGCAGCATCGTCTGCTTCCGTCCCGACATGAACGCTGAGCGTATGTATAACTCTGCCCAGCGCCTCGAGATGCCCCCGTTTCCCAAGGACAAGTTCGTTGAGGCCGTCAAGCAGGTCGTTTCTGCCAACGCCGCCTGGGTTCCGCCCTTCGGTTCCGGCGCGACCCTGTACGTGCGTCCGTTTATGATCGGCTCCGGTGACGTGATCGGCGTGGCTCCCGCTCCTGAGTACACGTTCCGCATTCTCGTGACCCCGGTCGGTCCGTACTTTAAGGGTGGCCTCAAGCCCGTCAAGCTGCGCGTTTCCGAGTATGACCGTGCAGCACCGCATGGCACCGGCAACATCAAGGCCGGCCTGAACTACGCCATGTCCCTCAAGCCCACGATGGAGGCTCACCGCGAGGGCTATGCCGAGAACCTGTATCTCGACTCCGAGTCCCGCACCTATGTCGAGGAGACCGGTGGCGCCAACGTCCTGTTCGTGAAGGAGGACGGCACGCTTGTCGTCCCGCAGTCGCACACCGACTCCATCCTGCCCTCCATCACCCGCCGTTCGCTTGTTCAGGTTGCTCAGGACCTGGGCATGACCGTCGACCAGCGTCCCGTCGAGTGGGCCGAGGTCAAGGCCGGCACCTTTGTTGAGTGCGGTCTGTGCGGCACCGCTGCCGTTATCTCCCCGGTCGGCGAGATCGATAACAAGGTCTACGGTGCCGACGAGACTGTGACCTTCCCGGCTGGCTACACCGAGATCGGGCCTGTGATGAAGAAGCTCCGCGAGACCCTGACTGGTATCCAGTCTGGTGCTGTCGAGGATAAGCACAACTGGGTTTACACCGTCGCGTAATCTGTCTTACGGATATGTCCGGCCCGAGGGCACCTTCCTTTCCGGCGCGTCCTCGGACATGAAAGAGCCCCCGCTGCGCACTTCGTGCGGCGGGGGTTCTTTCGTCCTGCGGAGTGCGCCGGAAAGGAAGGCCGCGCTTTTGTTTTGGTTCGCGCCATGTGGGGGTGGTGGCGACGTGCATTTTTGCGAGTATTCTGCAATCGAAGGTTCCTGCATACCGACCTCGGGCAAAAATCGGAATTTCTCGATGTTTTCTACGAATGATGGGCGGGGTTATGGGCTGACAGCGTTTGATTTGCAGGGACATTCGCGGTCTTTGGCATTTATCGTGGCGCCCGAAGCTCTTGGTTATGTTGAATACTCCTAAAAATGCACGGCGCTTAGAGGGGGACCTTCGCGAAAAAGGAAACTGCCCCGTCGAAGTATGCATTCGACGGGGCAGTTTATGCATTTGGCCGATTAAGGATGCGCTGCCAAACTACTAGAACTTGACGGTCGGGGCCTGGCGGGCTGCTTCGGCGGCCTCGAAGCCCTGGCGCTCCTTAAACTGGAAGATGCCGGCAAAGATGACAGCCGGGAACGTCTGAATGGCGTTATTGTAGCTGAGCACGCAATCGTTGTAGCTCTGGCGTGCATAGCTAATCTTGTTTTCGGTATCCTCGAGCGATGCCTGCAGCTGCATAAAGTTGGTGTTTGCCTTAAGATCGGGATAGGCCTCGGCTACGGCGAAGAGCTGGCGCAGCGCACCGGTCAGCACGTTGTCGGCTTCCATCTTGGCTTCGGGCGTGGTGGCCTTGACGGCGGTGTTACGCGCGCTGATCACGGCGGAGAGCGTCTCCTGCTCGTGCTTGGCGTAGCCCTTGACGGTCTCGACCAGGTTGGGGATCAGGTCGTTGCGGCGCTGCAGCTGCGTATCGATGTTCTGCCAGGCGTTATCGATGCGGTTACGCTTGGTGACCATGTTGTTGTAGATGCCGGCGATGGCGCAGACAATCACAATGACAACAACGATGCCGATGATGACGGTAATCATGATGTCTCCGTTTCGAATGGCCGCGGCGGCATGCGCCAGCTGCCGTTGGTATAACGCTACTAGTATACCCGCAACGTTTTGCCGTGCCGAACTTTCCGGTAAGCGTTGTGTTTTCGGCGGGGTTGGCACCGGGGCAAAGCGCGCGAGGTACAGGTGTAAGATATGCGACAGATTGACGAGTGTTGTCTTTGCCCTGAGGATGGCGATACCAGTGGACCTTCGCATTAAGAAAACCTACCGCGCCCTGTTCGATGCCTTCACCGAGCTTCTCGAGGAGCATCGTTTTGAGGACCTGACGGTTGCCATGCTATGCGACCGCGCCATGATTCGCCGCACGACGTTCTACAAGCACTTTCGCGACAAGAGCGATTACTTTGCCTTTTATATCGATGAGCTCATGTCGGGCTTGCCGCAAAAACAGCCCGATGAGGCCGGCGCGGTATCTGCCGAGGACGTGCGCGCGCTTCGGCACGCGATTTTGGACGATGCCATGGATTTGATTCTGGCGCACGAGCGGCTCATGGATAACATTTTGGCAAGCAGCATGTCGGGCATGTTGACCAACGTTATTTGCGACCGCATTGCCCGCTCCGTCCGCGAGCGTGTGATGAACGTGCTTGCCGAGGATGCCCTGGCCCCCGTGTCACTCGAGACGACGTCTGAGTTTGTCGCCGGCGGTATTATTCGACTTTTCACGATATGGTGGGAATCGGGCCACGATCTTGAGCGTCGACCTGAGATAGCCGACGTGGTCGATGCACTGTTTGAGCGGACCATGACGCCGGTGCATCACTAGAAGTGGCGGAGAGAGGGGGATTCGAACCCCCGGAACGCTCTCGCGCTCAACGGTTTTCAAGACCGCCGCATTCAACCGCTCTGCCATCTCTCCGTGAGTCGTAATGATAGCATCGTTTTGAATTTGCAACAGGGAAGGCGAACGATGACGATCACCGAAATCGACGAGAAGTTCATGCGCGAGGCGTTGGCGGAGGCGCGCGCCGCCGCGACGGTGGGCGAGGTGCCCATCGGAGCCGTAGTGGTGCGCGACGGCGAGATCGTCGCGAGGGCGCACAATCGGCGCGAGCTCGATCAGGATCCTTCGGCGCACGCCGAGTTTGCGGCCGTGTGCGCCGCTGCCCAGGCGCTTGGCCGCTGGCGCCTTTTCGACTGTACGGTTTATGTGACGTTGGAACCCTGCTGCATGTGCGCGGGCCTTATGGTCAACGCGCGCGTGGGGCGCTGCGTGTATGGCGCGAGTGATGCCAAGGCGGGCGCGCTGGGTTCGCTGTATGACCTGAATGCCGACTCGCGCCTGAATCATCGGTTTAACGTGACGGCTGGGGTCCTGGCGGATGAATGCCGCGAGCTGCTGAGTAGCTATTTTGGCGGTCTGCGCGGAGCGGGCGGCGCTGATTGCGGTTGTGGGGCCGATCTTGAAGCACACGCCGCTCACGCCGCAGCGCTTGCAGGTGCCGGTGAGGATGCTGGCACGGCGGTTGACTTTGGTCCTGCGTGCCGCCGACCCCGCCGTGTGCTGTTGGCGATCGACTCCTTTAAGGGCAGCGTTTCGAGCGCGCAGGCGGAGGCGGCGGTTGCCGAAGGCGTGCGCCGCGTTTGGCCCGATGCCGAGGTGCGCGCATTGCCGCTGGCAGATGGTGGCGAGGGAACGCTCGATGCCGTTGCCGCCTGCGGTGGCGAGCTCTCAACCTGCGAGGTCGCAGGGCCCTTGGGCGACCGCGTGTCTGCCCGGATGCTGGTTGATGTCGAGCACAAGTCCGCGGTCATCGAGATGGCCGAGGCGGCCGGCATTGGGTATTCGCCTTGTACGGAGTCGGCGGCGTTGGCGGCCACAACCTATGGCGTGGGCGAGCTCATGCTTCGCGCGGTTCGCATGGGCGCAAAGACACTCTATATTGGTCTGGGCGGCAGCGCCACCAACGACGGTGGCGCCGGCATGCTGCAGGCGCTGGGCGCGCGTGTGGTCGATGATCAGGACTGCGATGTCGCCCCCGGTCTTGCCGGCCTTGAGCAGGTGGCGAGCGTTGATTTGGCGCCCGCGCTGCAGGCTTTGGATGATGCTCGCATCGTTGTGCTTTCGGATGTCGAGAATCCGCTCGTGGGGCGTCGAGGCGCACTGGCGGTGTTTGGCGGGCAGAAGGGCCTGCCGGCGGATGATGTCGAGGTGCTGCGCAGATACGACGGCTGGATGGTCGGCTACGGTCGCTTGCTCGATGCGGCGATTGCCAGAGCTCGAGCCCAGGGGTTGTTGCGCACACCCGAGGGCGCACGGACATTTGGCTCGGTGCTCGGTGTACCCGGCGCGGGCGCTGCCGGTGGCTTGGGCGCGGCGTTGCTGGCGCTCGGCGCGGAGCTACGCTCGGGTGTGGAGACGGTGCTCGACCTCGTGGGGTTTGACGAGCGCGTGCGCGATGTCGACCTGGTCATAACGGGCGAGGGCAATATGGACGAGCAATCCGCCGCCGGTAAGGCACCGGTGGGTGTGGCTCGTCGTGCGAAGCGATATGGCAAGCCGGTGGTCGCCGTCGTGGGCGGTCGCGCCGTCAACCTGGACGCGGTATATGGGCAGGGTATTGACTTGGTTTTGCCGATTTGCCGCAAGCCCATGGACCTGGAACGGGCACTCGATTCGCAAGAAGCCACAACCAACCTCATCTGTGCCGGCGAGGCAGCCGCCCAATCCTACGACCTCGCTCGCCTCTAAGGCCTATCTCCCTATAAGTTGCGGTGAAATACGGAGTGTTTTTGCCTTTAAGGTGCCAATTCAGTCCGTATTCCACCGCAACTTCGAGAATGTCCATTCGAGGTTGGCTGCCTTGTGCCTTGGGTCGGACCGCCTGCCACGAAACGTGGCCATCTACTACGTTAAACCGGCCACCCTCGACCATTCCGGAATTTGCAAAAACAAAACCGACGCTCCTATAAGTTGTCAAGAGGCAGTTTGCGGGAGCGTTCTCTCCAATTCGCACAGGAGCTCGTAATACCTCCTCTCCAGTTTCGTCGACCGCCGTTTCCCCCGTTCCAAGTGCCCGAGTGTGGCTGCGGACAGGCCGAGCTCCGCGGCGGCTTTCTTCTGAGTCACCCGCATCGCCTTGCGCATCTTCGCGAGCTCGGGGCCTTCCGGCGCGGCGCCGTCGGGGTTCGGGTCCATGAGCACGTGGTACACCTCCCGCGCTATGTAGCGCTTCAGGCAGCGGACCGCCTCCCGCCGGGACTTCCCCTCGGAGGTCCGCCTCGCCACGTACCTCCTCGTCCTCTCGTCGTACGCCATGCGCTTGATTGCGATCTCGTAGAGCGCCCAGTTCGCCTGCCGGTTGCCGCCGCGGTTGAGCCTGTGCCGGTCCGTCTTCCCGCTCGACGCGGGGATCGGGGAGGCGCCGCACATCATCGAGAACGCCGCCTCGCCCTTCAGCCTGCCGGGGTTGTCGCCGGCGGCCACGTGTTAGCGTCAATATAATTTTCACCATTTCCACCAACGCATTTTCGCCAATCGCG
>UQXA01000061.1 GCA_900544865.1 uncultured Collinsella sp.
TCACGAGCGGGGGCTCCTATCTTTTTAGTGCCCTCGGATTGGGTCATAGTGTCTGCCCACCAGTACGAGCGGCATGCGCTTGACCTTGTGCGTCTGCACCAGCGTGAGCACCTCGAACATCTCGTCGAGCGTGCCGAAACCGCCGGGGAACACGATGGCACCCGAGCTGTACTTAACGAACATGGTCTTACGCACAAAGAAGTAGCGGAAGTCCATACCCAGGTTCACGTATTTGTTGAGCCCCTGCTCGTGCGGAAGCTCGATACCCAAGCCGACCGACTTGCCGTTGGCACTCGCCGCCCCCCTGTTGGCCGCCTCCATAATGCCGGGGCCGCCGCCGGTGATAACCGCCACGCCGCGCTGCGCGATCTTGCGGCCGACCGTGCGCGCCGCCTTGTAGAGCGGATCGGTCTTGGGCGTGCGGGCACTGCCGAAGATGGTCACCGCGGGCCCGAGCTCGGCAAGCGCGCCAAAGCCATCGACGAATTCTGCCTGAATACGAAGGACGCGCCACGGATCGGCATGCAACCAGTCGGTTGAATCTTCGGGCGCCAGCAGGTTGGCGTAGGTGTTGTCCTTAGGAATCATGGGGCCGCGCATGACCACGGGGCCGCGGCGGTACGTCTCGTCGTAGGCGGGCTCGCCCTCGACGTTCTCATTCTTAATCATGGGTGCTCCTATCGAGAAAAAGAAAACGGGCGGGGTCGACGCCATGCGTCAAACACCCGCCCGAACATCAACTATTCGGTATGGTACCCACGATGCATCAAGTGCTTGCAAGCTATCGGTCAGCGGTCGTGCGGCCGGTGTCAGCAAATGTGACGACCGGCCGCCGCTCGCCCCTTGCCGTTGCCCGCGCTCTGCAAGCGCCCGCGCCGCTCTTAGTAGTCCACCGCCGCAGGGCTGTTCATCCAGTCGCTCACAAACGCGCCGTAGCGGCCCTCGATAATGGCCTGGCGGGCACGCTGCATAAGGTTGAGCAGGTAGTAGATGTTGTGCATCGAAAGCAGGATGCCGCCGAGCATCTCCTTCTGCGTGACCATGTGGCGAATGAGCGCGCGGCTGTAGCCGCCTGTGCACACCGGGCAGGTGCAGGTGGGGTCGATGGGGCCATCGTCGTGCGCAAAGCGCGCGTTGCGGAAGTTGAGGCGACCCTCGCTGGAGAACGCCGTGCCCATGCGGCCGGTGCGCGTCGGCAGCACGCAGTCGAACATGTCGATGCCCACGCCCACGCCGCGCACGAGGGTGGTGGGGTTGCCGACACCCATCAGGTAGCGCGGCTTGTGCTTGGGCATGTACTCGGAAGCCAGCGGCGCCAGCGTCTCGAACATGGTCTCGTGGTCCTCGCCCACCGAGTAGCCGCCGATGCCGTAGCCCGGGAAGTCGCCGCACTCCTCCAGATGGCGCAGCGAGCGCAGGCGCAGGTCCAGGTGCATGCCACCCTGGACGATGCCAAAGAGTGCCTGGTCGTCGCGGGTATGCGCCTTATAGCAGCGCTCGGCCCACATGCTCGACAGCTCCACGGCGCGCTCAACGTAGGCGCGCGTGGCGGGATAGCCCGGGCACTGGTCGAGCTGCATGCAGATGTCGGAGCCGAGTTTCATGGCGATTTCCATGTTGTCCTCGGGCGTCCAGAACACGTGGCGACCGTCGTAATCGTTGACGATAAAGCGCACACCCTCGTCGGTGAGCTTGACGGCGTCGTTGTGGCTGAACACTTGGAAGCCGCCCGAGTCGGTAAGAATGGGGCCATGCCAGTTCATAAACTTGTGCAGCCCGCCCAGCTCGGCGATGGTGTCCTCGCCGGGACGCATGGACAGGTGATAAGTATTGGCAAGCACGATCTGGGCGCCGAGCTGTTTAACGGTCTCGGTAGGAATGCCCTTGACGTTTGCCTTGGTGCCCACGGGCATGAAGATCGGCGTCTCGATGTCGCCGTGCGGGGTGTGCAGCACGCCGGCACGCGCATGCGTCGTCGGGTCCTCGGCGATCAGGTCGAATTTAAAAAGGCTCTGGTCCATAAACTGGAACTCCTTGGTTGCGGTTCATACGCAAACCATTATACGGGCAACCAGCAAACCGCACCGACTCGACAGAAACTGATGCATTAAACGACTAGTCGTCGAGGACAATCTTCAGCGCCATCTTGCAAAGGAGTGTCCCAATCTGCCGGCACTTAGGGACTGTCCCCAAGTGCCGGCAAGAGCGTCCCTTTCGACTAGTCATTTAAGAACGTCCCCAACGACTACTCCAGCAACAGCGATGTTTTGGCAACGTCAGCGAGCGGTCACCAGGGCGAACAAATTGGCATGAAAAGAGGGCGGCATAGACCTTCTGGTCATGCCGCCCTCTTTGAATGACAAGTTGTCGCCCTGGTGACCGCGCAGCGTCGAGCCGTTACGCGGTTTGGAAAAACCGCGTAACCCCTAAGGCCGCTGGCCCATGCCACCCTCGAGGGTGACAGTCTCGCCGTTCATGTACTTAAAGTCGGGGCCGCAGAGCTGAACGACCACGCGGCCGATTTCCTTCTCGACATCGCCGTAATGGCCTGCCGGCGGCATGTGGACGTTGGCCTTGAACGCCTCGGGATAGGCATCCTGGAAGTTCTCGAGCGCAGCGGTCCAAGCAAGCGGGCACACGATGTTGACGTTGATGCCGTCCTTGCCCCACTCGTTGGCGGCAACGCGAGTCAAGCCGCGGATGCCCTCCTTGGCAGCGGCATAGCTGCACTGGCCGTAGTTGCCAAACAGGCCGGCGCCCGAGGCAAAGTTGACAACGGAGCCCTTGGTCTCCTTCAGGTGCGGATAGGCCTTCTGCATGTACAGATAGGTGGCATACAGGCCGGAGTAAATGGCCAGGTTAAACTGATCCATGGTGTGGTCGGCGATGGTCACGCCCGAGGCGCTGGCCTGAGCGTTGTTGACGACGGCGTCGATGCGGCCGAACTCCTCGATGGCCTTGTCGATGACGTTCTGGACGACGGCCTCGTTGTCCTGACCAGCCGAGACATCGGCCTGAACAGGCAGAACCTTGATGCCGTACTCGGCCTCGAGGGACTCCTTGGCAGCCTCGAGCTTGGCAACGTTGCGGCCGGTAATGACGAGGTTTGCGCCCTCTTTGGCAAAAGCGATATCGATGCCGTAGCCGATGGAGCCAGCGGAGCCGTCCTTAAGCGTGGCCTTGCCGCCGCCGGTGACGATTACGGTCTTACCAGTGAAAAGTCCCATACAAAGTCCTTTCGAATCGCGACGGGCACGCCCGCCGACTGCGCGCATCCAACTTCACGCGCCAAAAGCTGAAATGCAATTTTAGCGGGTTCAAGTGAAAAATAAAGGCTGCAGCAGGCGAACGGCACAACGTCATTCGGCGAAGGGGATGTCAAGCACAAACTGAATAAGAAGGCCGAATTTTTGTCAGCCAAACGAGTCATCGAACACGTTTTGAAACTTTGCTGCAGCACGCGGGATGTCGGCGCGAGACTTTATCATAGGGTGACAAACAACGATGAGGAGCACATGCCTATGACAGACGAGCTGGACCCCCAGACTCAACAGCATATTGATGATTCAGCAGACGTCGCCGCAGATACCGACTCTGCGACCTGCAATGATACCGACGTCGACGACGCCACTCTGGATAACGGCGCTGCGACGGAAATCCCTGCGGCCGAAGATGCCGGCGAGCAAAACGACGATTCGGACGCTCAGGACGCCGCCCCCGAAAAGGACGCCGCCCCGCAAGCAGAAGGCCCCATCGAGGTGTCTTCGGAAGAAGAGCTCGATGCCGTCATGGACTCCATGATGGATGCCGTCAAAGCGATGAAAGACGCCGTGTCCGACGCTGATATCGACGCCGAAGAAGAGGAGGCCGCCGAGGCCGCCTCGACCTTCGTGCCCGGCGAGACCCCCGTTGCCGACCAAGGCAGCACCATGCCCTCGTTCCTGCAGCTCGAGCATCCCACCATTGGTGCCGATGCAGTCGACCCGCACGCTGCCGGCTTTTCCGTAGTCGAGGGCGGCACCGGCAGCATCGCCACGTCACAGGCGCCCGATGTGGGCACGGAAAACGACGCTCACTCGACCGCCCCGCACACCCCCGCAGCCAGCCGCGACCTGGGAGGCGCCGTCTCAAACACCGCCAGCGCCGTGGGCACCTTTATCGCCCAGGGTGCCTCGGCCATGCGCGAGATGAACGCCGCAAAGAAGGCACTCGCGGACGCCCGTGCCCACCTGGCCGAACTTGAGCAGCGCATCGCCGATCAAGGCGAGGAGCTCGAGACGCGTCAGGATATCGCAGGCCGCTACGACCAAATCGTCGCCGAGCAGCGCCAGACTATCGACACGGCACAAAAGGCCGCCGCGGCGGCAGAAATCGGCCGCGATACCCATGCTGCCAAGGCAACAGAGCTCAAGGCGCAGCTCGAGCAAATAAAAGAAGAGGACGATGCCACCGAGCGGCGTCTCAAAGCCGCACTCGATGCCGTAGAAGCGCGCGAAGCCAGCTCGCGCGAAACCGGTAACCGCCTCGTTCGACGCCTCGAGGATTCCAAGCGCATCCGCGACAAGGTGCAGGCCGAGCGCGACGCCGGCGTTGCCGCAGCGCAGCAAACCGTCGACGCCACGCGCGCTCAACTCGAAACGCTGCGCCGCGAGTATGCCGAGCTGCAGCGCAATCCTTCGGCGAATCCCGCCAATTACACGGTGCGCACCAGCGAGCTTTCGATGCAGATCTCCGACACGGCCGATGCCCTGCGCAAAGCCGAGGAAGATGTCCCGAACATCACCGCCGATCTTGAGCACTCGCTCGCGGCCGCCGAGCACGCCGTCGAGCAGGCGCAAGCCCCCATCGCCGACGCCAAGCGTGCCCATCAGGCCGTGACTGCCGAGGCCGATGCCGCGCGCGACGAGCTGCAGACCGCAAAAGCCGCCGCCGCAACGCGCCAGCGCGAACTGCGCGAGAAGATCGCCGCCGAGGACAAAGCGCGTCGAGAGCAAGAGCAGGCTATTGCCAATGCCCAGGCGGACGTCGCGCACGCACAGTCGATCATCGAGCAGGCGACCGAGGTGCATGACCATCCCGAGATTACCGAATCGCTCGCGGGCTCCCTGGCCCGCGATAAGGCCGAGCACGCCGAAACTGAGCGTGAAGTGGCTCAACTCGAAGCCGCCGAGGACGACGTGCGCGAGCGTACCCGCGACTCACGCATCAAATTCACCGGAGCCATCGTCTGCATTGTCGCCGTGATTCTGGTGATCATCCTGGTCTGGCTCTTCGCAAGCAAGTAAACCAGCTGCCAAAAAGCGCTCACCGCAACTTATTTAAATCGGCGCAAGGCAACCTACCCCTCTTGCACCAATCTCTTGACATAAGGAGCTGTCTCTTATACACATCTGACGCTGCCGACGAATAGCCTTGTG
>UQXA01000062.1 GCA_900544865.1 uncultured Collinsella sp.
TCCGCGCCTTCCTGACCCGCGGCGTGACCGGCGACACCGACATCAACATCATCGACACCGCCGAGTTCGCGATCCCCGGCCTTGACGACGAGTTCCGCGTCATCGTCTCCCCGTGGATTCTGACGGTGCTCGTGACCGACCGCCTGGCTCGCTACTACGAGACGGTCACCAAGCACAACCTCAAGTACCGTCGCTACTATCACCAGTTCGACTACTAAAGAAAACGGGTGCGGGAACGTGCCGGGCTATTGAGAGGAACACAGAATGAGACAGTACATCATCGCCAGCCATGCGCACTTCGCCACCGGCATCAAGGAGAGCGTCGAGCTGCTCTCGGGCGCTCGCGACAACGTCCACGATCTTTCGATGTTCGTCGATGGCCGCATGGACGTGGCCGAGGAGGCCCAAAAACTGCTGGCAGGCATGTCTGCCGACGATGATGTCGTTGTCTGCACCGACCTCTTTGGCGGTAGCGTCAACAACGAGTTCACCAAGATCGTCCAGACGCGTCCCCGCACGTACCTCGTTACCAACATGAACCTTCCTCTGCTCATCCAGCTGCTGTTCTCTGACGAGTCGGCGCCGGTTGAGGAGACGATTCGCGCCATCGTCGCTGCGGACGATACGCGCGTGAAGTTTGTCAACGATCTTTTGGTCGATGACGAGGAGGAGGAAGAGTTCTAATCCGCAGCACCTACTGACACGCCGTATGACGGCACAAGACCTTTGGGGGGTCACATTATGATTCAGCTACTTCGCGTTGACCATCGCCTGCTTCATGGCCAGGTCGCAGTTTCCTGGGTTCAGGGCCTTGGCTCCAACTGCATCTTCTGCGTGGGCGATAAGGTCGCTAACGACCCGGTGTGGAAGACGACGCTCAAGATGGGCAAGCCTGCCGGCTGCAAGCTCGTCATCAAAGATATGGAGCATGCAATCGAAGCTATCAACTCGGGCGTGACCGACAAGTACAAGATGATCATCTGCGTCGCCACTATCGCTGAGGCAAAGCAGCTTGTTGAGGGCTGCCCGCAGATCAAGTCGGTCAACCTGGGCAACACCAAGCCCAAGGACGAGAAGCGTCCCGACGCTCGTCAGGTCTCTCGTCAGATCTTCCTGACCGCGGCCGAGGAAGCCGATGTGCGCGAGATGCTGGATCGTGGCGTTGAGGTCGAGATTCGACCCCTGGCCGATGACCCCAAGGTCGACTGCGCCAGCGTGCTCTAGGCGTTCAATTTCGAAGAGTCTGAGCTCTTCGTAGTGTCCTATATGGAAAGGGGGATGTATGCTTACCCAAGCAATCCTCATCGGACTTATCGCCGCATTTGGTAAGTTCGACTGCCAGCTCGGTACGCTCTACGCGTTCCGCCCCATCGTCCTGTGCCCGCTCGTGGGCCTGGTGCTGGGGGACCTGCAGTCCGGCCTCGCGATCGGTGCGAGTCTGGAGCTGCTGTTCATGGGCTCGATCTCCATCGGCGCCTACGTGCCGCCTGATGAGACGATCGGCGGCGTGCTCGCCTGCGCCTTCGCTATCCAGCTGGGCCAGAGCACCGAGGCAGCCATTGCGCTCGCTATGCCCATCGCCACGCTGTGCCTTGCCATCAAGAACATCCTTAACGCCGCCCTGCCGATCCTGGTCGACCGCGCTGATGTCTACTCCGGCCAGGGCAACCTTAAGGGTGTCTATGCGATGCACTTCCTGATCGGTTTGACCGGTATCATCATGGCGTTCCTGCTGTGCTCGCTGTCGTTCTATCTGGGTGCTGACGCCATCCAGGGCCTGCTCGACTTCATCCCGCCCTTTGTCCTTGCTGGCTTTGGCGTTGCCGCCAACATCCTGCCTGCCATGGGCTTCGCCATGCTCGGCCGCCTGGTGCTCACCAAGCAGCTCGTGCCCTTCTACTTCCTGGGCTTCCTGCTGTGCTCCTACGCCAACGTGCCCGTCCTGGGCGTCGCCCTGATCGCCATCATCATCGGCATCGACAAGTTCGACCTGCTCGGCCTGGGCGGAGCCCAGCCCCAGCTCTCCGCGGAAGGGGATGAGGACGATGACTTCTAGTCCCGAGAACAAGATCACGCGCTCCGACCTCGTCAAGAGCGCCGTCAACGTCGGCGCCCTGGGCATGGAGTTCTCCTGGACCTACTACAAGCAGATGAACATCGCCTTCTGCCTGATGGTCGCCAACATGCTCAAGAAGATCTACGCCGGCCGCCCCGACGACTACGCCGCGGCCCTGCACCGCCACTGCGCGTTCTTCAACATCACCGTCCAGTTCGCCCCGTTCGTCGGCGGCATCGCGATGGCCATGGAGGAGAAGGTCGCCCGCGGCGAGATCGAGCCCGAGAGCGTCAACGACGTCAAGGCCGCCCTCATGGGCCCGCTGTCCGGCATCGGCGACTCCATCTTCCTGTCGACGCTGCGCGTGGTCGCCGCCGCGGTGGGCATCAGCCTGTGCCAGGCCGGCAACCCCTTCGGCCCCATCGCCTTCCTGCTCATCTACAACGTCCCCGGCTTCGCGCTGCGCATCTGGGGCGCCGTCAAGGGCTACGAGCTGGGCGTGGGCTTCCTGGACGAGGCCCAGAGGACCGGCCTCATGCAGAAGATCATGACCTGCGTGGGAATCGTGGGCGTCATGGTCGTGGGCGCCATGTGCAAGGACATGTTCTGGGCCAGCATCCCGGTGGCCATCGGCTCGGGCGACGACGCCCAGACCCTCCAGGACATCCTGGACGGCATCATGCCCGGCATGCTCGGCATGATCGCCTTCTGGCTGTACTACTGGCTGCTGTCCAAGAAGATCAACCCCATGGTGCTGATCGTGGCCACCATGGTCGTGGGCATCATCGGCGCGTTCTTCGGCGTGCTGGCGTAAGGGCCCGGCTGCATAGATTTTCGTTGCAACCTGGGAAGGGGATGGAGCAGGCCTATGCCCTCCATCCCCTTTTTGTATAGAAGGAGTTCGTATGTTCGCGAAGGATCGCGAAGCAATGCGCCTGACGCCGGCAGAGGTCAGGCTGATTCTTATTGAGTCCCTGCAGTGGTGCGCCAACAATGCGGTCTACTTTTTGGGGCTTATCGGTGCGGCCACGTATGATCTGGCCGGCACGGCCTTTTTGGTTGCCGCCATTACGCTCGTGCGCAATCTTATGACGTCGGTGGGCAATATGGTGTCGGGCTCGGTCATCGATCGCTTTGGACCGCGCCGGACGTCGTTTGTGACGTGCGTGATTACGGCAGTGCTATCGCTTGGCGTGGGGTTAGCGCCGTTGTCTGTCCCCGGGCTTGTGTTTGCCGCGTGCGTCTTGGGACTTGCGGGCGGCTTTATCAACACCTGCACGCATGCGTTTCCGGGATACCTGGAGTCGACCACCGAGGGCCGTACCCGCGTGAACGGTCTCATGGTGTTCTACAGCAATATCGCCTATACTGCTGGCCCGCTGCTCGGTGGTGCCATCGTGAGCTGTTTTGCCACGCAATCGGTCTATCTGCTCATGGCGGGCATGATGGGTGTGGCGGCCGTGCTCTCTCTGGGTTGTCATGAGTGTGTTGCTCCCGCAAAAGGGGAGAAGCCGAAGGGCGGTATTCTGGGCGGTATGGCCGAGGGTGCGCGACTTACGTTTCGCGACCACGATCTGCGCCTCATCTTTATCTCGGGCTTTTTGGGTTTCTTTGCGTTTGGCGCGTTCGATTCGCTGGAGTCGTTGTTCTACCGCGATGTACTCAACGTGGATATCGTCTGGCTGGGCTGGCTGTCCTCGGTCGTGGGCCTCACTTCCTCGGTGGGCGCGTTCATCCTGACCAAGCTTTCTGCTCGCCATGTCAACCTGCGATTGTTGCTCGGCGCGCTCATGGCCGTGGGCATTGGGTCCATGGTGTACGTGGGCACCGATATGCTGGGGGTCGCGATTGTCGGTCAGGCGATTAACGGTCTGGCCTGGGGGTTCCTGGAGCCGCTGCAGATGATCTTGATTCAGGAGCGCGCCGAAATCAAATACCTGGGGCGCATTACCGGCTTTGTGCGTTTTGGTCTGATGAGCGCCGGCGTGCTGCCGCTGCTGGCGGCTCCTTTTTTGGCGGAGGCTTTGGGCGTCCAAGCGGTGCTATTTGGAGCATCGACCATTATTGCGCTGGTAGGAACGCTGTTCTTTGTCACACAAGGGAGGCGCCAGAGGTGTTAGCTATACATTCAATTCTAATTTAATACCACTCACCAGAGAATTTCGACCGTTCACCGAGGATTGGAACAGATTGATAAGTGGTATTAAAAACACCTTAGGTGTATGTCTATAATTGGTATCGAAAAGAAACGCGATGTATAGAGTCGCGTGCAGGACAGAAAGGAAAAGCCATGAAGGAAACCGAGAAGATCGAGATCATGCGCTTTAGCCAGGAGGGCTATCTCGAGGACGGCAAGAACGTCTATGAGACCGGCAAGAAGATGACCGCGCTCGCCGACAAGGTCGCCGACGAGGGCTACGACGCCGTGTTCCTGATGGGCGTCGGCGGCACCTGGGACGAGCTCA
>UQXA01000063.1 GCA_900544865.1 uncultured Collinsella sp.
TAAAGAAAGCCTCCCATTTCTCATGTCCAAGAAATGGGAGGCAGTTCACATGCGGAGGTCGGGCTTTTTGCATAAACGCCGGCGTATTGACGAATTTGGAACTGCTGGAAATACGAAACTATGCCGGTTTACTACGATGAATTGAGATATTCCAACCACGCCGGCTTTTCGCAAAAAAGTGCAAGGCATCTACCTGCGGTTTTAGTTCAACAAGTTTCGGAGTGGTCGCGGTTGAGCGATTCATCGTAGTAAACCGCCATAGTTTTGGCGGAGGCAGTCAGATTTGTGGGTGTTAAACCAAAGATTGTCCCTTTTGACTAGTCGTTTAAGAGCGTTCCCAATGACTAAGTTGCAGGTGGCGGCGGTTGTGTTACACTAACGCTGCGTATATGACGCAAATATCTCGATACAGATCAATGATGTCCGTCGGTATTTGACGGAACTAGACTGTTTAGCCGCCCTGAAGGTTTATGCAGGGAGCATGTGATCACAGGGCTTGAAAAGAAAGTTGAGCAAACACTGTGTCTGATCAACAGCAAGAAAACGAAATAACGACGACGCAAGCCGCTCCCGCTGCACCGGTTGTGTCGGACCAGGTCGCGGCGCTCGCGCAAGCCTCGGCTCCTAAGACGCCTAAGACTGCTTCGACGCCTACGCCTTCAGCGGCTGAGAAAGCCGTGCCTGCAACTGGTGAGGAGGCTGTTCCGGCAAAGCCCAAGCGCACGCGCCGCACGGCCAAGCCTGCCACAGACGGCGAGGAGGTCACCAAGCCCAAGCGCCGTACCACGCGCACGACGCGCGCCAAGCGCACCGTTGCAGCTGACTCCTCGGCGCCGATTTCCGATGAGGTCGCGCAGGCACGTGCGTTGGCTCAGATTAGCGAGGCTCAGGTGGTGCGCGCCCGCCGTCGTGCTGCCGAGCGTGAGGCCGCGGCTCTGACCGAGCTTGCAGCTCCGTCTGTGCCTGAGACGCCTGCCGCCGACCTGCCGACCGAGAAGCCGGCAACGCGCACACGCCGTCGCACGGCTGTTAAGGCCGAGCAGGTTGCTGAACAGGTAACCCCCGAGCTCACTGAGGCTTCGGTCCGTTCCACGGCAGGGGAGGGCGCATCGCCTGCTGAGCACGCTGCGTCTGTCGAGGCCAGCGAAGTTCCCGTTGTCGATCCGGCTTTGCGCCCGCACCGTCGCGGTCGCAAGCCCAAGGCCTTCGTCGAGGCCGAGAAGGCCGCAGCCGCAGCCGCCGCCGCTCGGGATGCTGCGACGACCGCCGAGTCTGCAACCGTTGCCGACGCGCCCGTCCAGGATGCTACGACTTCCGAGGCCGCTCCCGCCGATGTCGAGCTCGCCGATGTCCGTCCCGGTCGCAGCCATCGTACTGCTGCTAAGCGCACGTCCAAGGCCAAGGCTGCCAAGAAGGGTGCGTCCGAGGATTCCGCCGAGACGACCGTCGATGCATCGATTGATGCCGCCGAGCCCCAGGACGTCGAACGGCCTGCGTCCGAGAAGCCCAAGCGCGGTCGTAAGAAGTCCGCTAAGGCCAAGGCGTCCGAGCAGCAGGCTGATGTCGAAGCGCAAGTCGATTCCGGCGCCGAGGGCAATGACGCCGCTGCGGCCAATGCCGACGCCGCCGCAACCGATGGCGCCGCGCCCGCCGAGGCCGAAGACGGCGCTCGCCCCAATCGTCGCCAGCACAAGCGCAACGACGAGCGCAATGAGCGCAAGGACGAGCGCAACAACGACCGTCGCAACCGCCAGCGCGATCGCAAACAGCGCAACAAGGAGCGCAACGCCGCCCCCACCGAGCCCACGCTTTCGCGTGAGGAGCTCGCTGCCATGAAGGTCGCCGAACTGCGCGAGAAGGCCAAGGAGTTCGAGATCGAGACGACCGGCAAGAAGAAAGCCGAGCTCGTCGAGGAGATCTACGTCACCGCCGCGAAGGCCGAGGGCTTCCGCGACATCAAGGGCATCCTGCAGATTCGTCCGGACAGCTCCGGTATCATCCATGCCCACGGTTACATGAAGTCCAACGACGATGCCTTCGTCCCCGCCTACCTCATCCGCTCCGCGCGTCTGCGCACGGGCGACGTCATCGAGGGCTCGCTTCGTCCTTCGCGCGGCGGCGACAAGCGCGCCGGCCTCGCCAAAATCACGACCGTCAACGGTCTAGACCCCGAGCAGATTCGCAACCGCCCCAAGTTCGGTGACCTCACCCCGGTCTATCCCAACGAGCCGCTGCGCATGGAGCATGGCAAGGACTCCATTACCGGTCGCGCCATCGACATCGTGTCGCCGATCGGCAAGGGTCAGCGTGGCCTGATCGTGTCCCCGCCCAAGGCTGGCAAGACCACAATCCTCAAGAAGATCTGCCAGTCTATCTCGATTAACAACCCCGAGGTGCACCTCATCTGCCTGCTCGTCGACGAGCGCCCCGAAGAGGTTACCGATATGCAGCGTTCCATCAAGGGCGAGGTTGTGGCGTCGACCTTCGATATGCCCGCCGACAACCACACTCGTGTGGCAGAGCTCGTCATCGAGCGCGCCAAGCGCATCGTGGAGCTGGGCGGCGATGTCGTGGTGGTGCTCGACTCCATCACGCGTCTTGCCCGCGCCTACAACTTGGCGGCGCCCGCCTCAGGCCGCATCCTTTCGGGCGGCGTCGATTCGGCGGCACTGTATCCGCCCAAGCGCTTCCTGGGCGCAGCCCGCAATATCGAGAACGGTGGCTCGCTCACCATCCTGGCCTCTGCCCTCATCGACACCGGCTCCAAGATGGACGAGGTCATCTTTGAGGAGTTCAAGGGCACCGGCAACATGGAGCTCAAGCTCGACCGCGACCTGGCCGACCGCCGCATCTTCCCGGCTATCGACCCCGTTGCCTCCGGTACGCGTAACGAGGACCTGTTGGTTGACGAGCAGATGCGTCCGTTTGTCTTTGGCCTGCGTCGCATTCTTGCCGGCATGAACAACACCGAGCGCGCAGCTGCGTCGTTTATCAAGGGTCTTAAGGGCACCAACACCAACCAGGAGTTCCTGGTGCGTTCGGCCAAAAAGCACAGCGACTACGAGCAGACGTTCTAGGTTGTCATCCACACGCAGCGATAGTCATCAATGCAATAAAGGGTCGGGGCTTTGAGCCTCGGCCCTTTTCTATATCGCCGCTCCGCGCTTATTTTTGACCATAAGACTGGCAAGCAGCAGGTTTACCGTTTCAATCCGACATCGTCGCTTGCAATCGACAGGGCGGTTTCGCATAATAGCTTTTAAGCTTCGCGACGGATAACGCAGATGAAACGAACCATATACCGTTGCTTTGGGGCATAGCCCCGCTTCATCTTCTCTCGCGCAGCCAACTGAATGATGCGATTTGGGTGCTGGAAGATGGGGAGAGCTCATGGCTTCTTCTGATGCAACACAACGAGCAGTCCTTGCCGGACTTTCGTGCGGGATCGGCCTTGCCGCTCCCGTGGTTCTGTCTCTTATACACATCTGACGCTGCCGACGAATAGCCTTGTGTAGAT
>UQXA01000064.1 GCA_900544865.1 uncultured Collinsella sp.
CTACACAAGGCTATTCGTCGGCAGCGTCAGATGTGTATAAGAGACAGGCTCCCAGTACACCGAGGAGACGCTCTCGGTGGCCTCGGCCATGCTCGAGGACATTAAGGGCGGTCTGACGCAGGAGTCGGCGCGTTTGGTGTGCCGGCGCATTTTGCCCGAGACGCGCGCCATGACGGTGGCCATCACCGACGAGGGCAACGTGCTTGCCTGCGCGGGAGAGTTTGAGGAAAAACTACTGCCAGATTCTCCCATCCACACGCTTGCCACACGCTACGTTATCGAACATGGCATCGTGCAGTCGTTCAACCGTATGGTGGATGTCGTGGGCTCGGACGGCTCGCACAACCAAGTTCCCGCCGGCATTATCGCCCCCATCAAGGTGGGCGATCGTACCGTCGGCACGCTCAAGTTCTACTACAAGACCCCGCGCGCCGTCGACCGTACCCAGTACGCGCTTGCCTCGGGCTTTGCCGAGATCTTGTCCACGCAGCTCGCCATCCACGAGCTCGAGGTGCAAAAGGAACTCACAGCGCGCGCCGAGGTGCGTGCGCTGCAGGCGCAGATTAACCCGCACTTCCTGTTCAACACGCTGAACACCATTGCATCGTTTACGCGCACCGACCCGCTGCGGGCCCGCGAACTGCTTCGTGAGTTCTCATCGTTCTATCGTGCCACGCTCGACAACTCGGGATCGCTCATTCCGGTCTCGCGCGAGGTCGCACAGACCAAGCGCTACCTTACCTTTGAGAAGGCCCGCTTTGGCGAGGACCGCGTGCTTGCGACGTTCGATGTGTCCGAGGACGTGGAAGATACGCTGGTGCCGGCGTTCGTGATCCAGCCGATTGTCGAGAACGCCGTACGTCATGGTATGGGCGATGACGACGCCCTGAGGATCGACGTGACCGTTCACCAAGACGGCGAGGATGCAATCTTGATTGCCGTGGCCGATAATGGCGTGGGCATGGATGAGGGTACCGCCGCCAGACTGTTTGACGAGCGCTCTGCCCGTCCCGACGCCAGCTCTCCCCAGGGTGGCGGCGCCGGTGTGGCCATGCACAATATTTCGGAGCGCATCCATCGCTTTTATGGGCCGCACTCCTATACGCGTGTCGAATCGGCGCCGGGCAAGGGCACCAAAGTGCTCCTTCATCTTGATTTGTCAGAGAGCATCTTTGACATTCAAGAGTAAAATAAAAGGCTACGGGCTCAACGTCATGCGGCGGATGCCCGGCGTAGTTAGTTGACGAAAGGTTTTATCCCTATGCTGCGTGCGATGATTGTGGATGATGAGGCGCCGGCTCGCTCGGAGCTTCGCTTCCTGCTCGAGCAAACGGGCAAGATCGGCACGATCACGGAGGCGTCGAGCGTCCGCTCCGCCATCGAGATGCTTATGGAAAGTCGCGTGGATGTCGTGTTTCTCGATATCTCGATGCCCGGTGCCTCGGGCCTGCAACTTGCCGAGGCGCTGCATAAGCTCAAAAATCCGCCGGCGATCGTGTTTGTGACTGCGTATAGTGACCATGCGGTCGAGGCATTCGACGTGGATGCCGTCGATTATCTGATGAAGCCGGTCGAAGAAGCTCGCTTGGATCGCGCGATCGAGAAGGTCATGCAACGCGCCAAGCCGGTTACGGACAGCAAGGTGACCATCGAGCGTATCCCGGTGGAAAAGGGCGGCCGCAAGGCGCTCATTCCCGTGGACGACATTCGCTTTATCATGGCCAAGGACGATTACTCCTGCATCTATACCGTCGATGATCGCTTTTTGTCGACGACCTCGCTGGCGCAGTTTGAGGCCAAGCTCTGCGACTTTGGCTTCTTCCGTGTTCACCGCCGCTATATCGTTAACTTGGCGTGCGTCACGGATGTGGAGACGGTGCCCTCGGGCGCCATCCAGCTGGGCATTACGGGCGTCGACGAACGCGTGCCGGTTTCGCGCCGCCGCGTCGTGCCGCTCAAGAAGGCTCTGAGTCTCTAGCACACTGGCCCCGCAGCCCTGTAGACCCATCGTCTGCGGAGCCGTGGGGCCTTTTTTGTATGTATCTGCCGAATCGTTTTTTTGCGGAAGGGATCCCATGAACAGTGCAAGCGCCAAGCGCATCGACATCATCTCGGACACCCACGGCTATTTGTCGCCTGCGCTCCTGGACGAGCTTGAGGGCGCGGATCTGATTATCCACGCCGGCGACCTTACGTCAGAGATGGACTACGAGCACCTATGCACCATCGCCCCCGTGCGGGCCGTACTGGGCAACAACGATTACTACCGCGACTACGGCCCCGATGTAGACCGTCTTGCACTCTTTACCTACGAAGGCCTCAAATTCGCCGTAGCCCACTACCGCGAAGACCTTCCGGTGGGATCCGTAGACGTAGCCATCAACGGCCACACCCACGTAACCAAAGAAGCCCAAGTGGGCCGCTGCTTAGTCCTCAACCCGGGCAGCGCCAGCTACCCCAGAGGCACTCGAGGCCCCACCATGGCCAGAATGCTCGTCAAAGACGGCAAGATACTGAGCACTAAGTTTATTGACTTGGACTAACCGCAACAAAAACGGGGGATGCAGATGCGTCCCTCGTTTTTCTTTAAGCCAAAGGCAGAGCTTCAACAAAAACAATCAGACCAACCCCGCCGAGGAGCACGCGGGCTAGCCGCGCAGCGGCGCACGCCCGCAAAACTGGTTGAATAATGTGACGGCAGGGAGGGCTTCCGGGGCTGAGGGCGGGGGTTAAGTTTGTCGCGAGTTCCGCACGCAAAGGAAAGCACTTAATGTGCTTTCCGTC